>DASPZL010000093.1:0-4541 GCA_035636295.1 Paraburkholderia sp. | reverse complement strand
CATCACGGCCACCGCGCCGACATCGACCATCCGTTCATGCAGCGATTTGGCGGAAAAGCCGCCGAACACGACAGAGTGCGGCGCGCCGATGCGTGCGCACGCTAGCATGGCGGCGACGCCTTCCACCGACATCGGCATGTAAATCACCACCCGGTCGCCTTTCTTCACGCCGCGCGCGCGCAGCGCGTTGGCGAGTCTGCACACGCGGTGATAGAGCTCCTGGTATGTGACGCGGGTGACCTTGCCGTCGTCCGCCTCGAACACGATGGCCGTCTTGTCGGCGAGTCCGTTGGCGAGGTTGCGATCCAGGCAGTTGTATGACGCGTTGAGTTCGCCGTCTTCGAACCATTGATAAAACGGCGCGTTCGCATCGTTCAGGACCTTCGTGAATGGTCGGCGCCACTCGAGATGCTCTCTGGCAAGGCGTGCCCAGAACGCTTCGTGATCGCGTTCGGCCTCGGCCACGAGCGCATGGTAAGCGCCCATGCCGTCGATGGTTGCGTGCTTGAGCGCGGGGATCTGCGGGGCCGCGGCGCTGAGATGATTAAGTTCGACGGTGGACATGCATAGTCTCCTCATATGGATCATGGCGGCGACCGCGGGTCGAGCGTGTGGTCGCTTGTGGGGTGGCTCTTGGTGGCCATGATGCGTACGCCGGTGCCTCTGGGACTCTGACGCGAGAACGGCGACGGCTGCAAGACAGACACGAGGGAATGGGTGCCTGCGATGATTCAGCGTGGGTGTGTATGGCGACTATGACGGTCAGGCTGACAATGCACTTGATTCACATCAAAAGATGTAGTGCGCCGAGCGCTGACCGGAACTTTTCCTGTTGAATTTCCGGGCAATCTTGCGAGGCCCGCTTGCATGTCAAGCGAAGCGGTCGGGCCTTGATGCAAATCAATCGCAATGCACCAGCGGGGTCGATGATGAATTCGTTATGGGCGGCTCGCGAACTCATCGATTCAGAACCACGCGCATTCAGTCAAGGGAGACATCATGGTCCGGGCAGAACCCAAAATCATCTGTGCGGCGGTTGCCGTATTTGTTGCGTTAGCGGGTCTGGCGGAATTGATCCGTGGGTTGCTGTTCGATAGCACGGACTTTGTTCGCTACGGCGCGGCCGCGCTCGTTGCCGGCGTTGCCTGCTTCGTCCTGCTGCTGAACCCTACTGCGGGAGACGACTCCTAGCACGCCGCCGAAAGGCGTGCGTCGGGTTTCGCCGTTCCCCACTCCTGCCCATCATGAAAGGCATCCTCAGACTCGCGTTCAAACTGCTCATCAACGACAGCGCGAAATTCACGGCACTGCTCGTCGGTATTACCTTCGCGGTGTTTCTAATGGTCGAAATGACTTCGCTGTTTGCGGGCATCCTGAACAAATCGTCGTCGACCGTCATCAACATCGGCGCGAAGATGTGGGTGATGGACCCCGCGGTGCAAACCATCGCGAGCAGCATCGGCATGCCGGCCTACGTGCTCGACGCGGTGCGCAGCATCGACGGCGTGAAGTACGCGGTGCCGCTGTATTCAGGCGTGGCACTCGTCAAACTGCGCGACGGCACCTATCAGGCGGTCACGGTAATCGGCCTTGACGACGCCAGCCTGTTTGGCTGGCCGGTCATGAAGCAGGGCAAGATCGAGGACATCTATGCCGAGAACGGCTTCATTGCGATCGACGATGCCGAGTTCGTCAAACTGAAGAACCCGACGCTCGGCACGGATTTCGAGTTGAACGATCACCGCGGCGTCGTGGTTGGCATCGCGACCGTCGCCAGCAGCGGTCTGTTCGGCACGCCGACGCTCTACACGACCTACAGGCGCGCGGTCACCTACATCCCGACGAGCCGCTATACGACGTCCTACATTCTCGTCGAGCCCAAGTCTGCCGCCGATATCGCGCATATCAAGCAGGCCGTGCACGCGCTCGGCTATGTCGCGTTCACGAAAGACGATTTCATGGCGCGGATTTCGTATTTCTACAAGTATGAGACGGGCCTCGGCACCAACATCATGCTGATGACGATTATCAGCTTCATTGTCGGCCTGTCTATCTCAGGACAGACGTTCTACACGTTCATTCTTGAGAACCTCGAGAAATTCGGTGCGTTAAAGGCAATTGGCGCGAAACGCCATGAACTGATCGCGATGATCCTGTTTCAGGCGACCTTCACGGCGCTGGCCGGCTACGGCCTCGGCGTCGGCCTGTGCGCTGGGTTGATCAGTCTCGCACGGATGCGCATTCCCGATTACGCGGCAATGGTCACCTACGGCAATCTCGCGCTGGCGTTCGGCATGGTGCTTGTGATTGCCGCGACGTCGAGCTACCTGGGCATTCGCCGTGTGCTGCGAATTGAACCCTTCGACATTTTCCGGGGCTTGCCGTGACGAATCTCGCCATCGATGCCCATGCGGTGACCAAATGGTTTGGGGAGGGAGCGGCGCGCCAGGTTTGTCGAGCGCGTCCAGAATGGTAATGTCGCAGTCGCGCACGTGCCCGTCGCGGATCAGGTAGCCGCTGCCGCTAACGAAGCGATACCGCCGCCGACGAGGTAGAACCTGGCGCCCTCTGCGTGGTAGCCGTCAAATTTAGCGGGAAGGGCGCGTTTCGGGAATCTGGTCAGAGTTTTGCACGTCATGTTCCTTTTCATGTTCGTCACTATCCGGATGCGGCCCGGCCGCCCGGATGCGCGTACAACGGACGTTGATCCACCATAACTGTGGCAGCGGTGTTCCGATTGAGTTGGATCAAGCACCGTTCATGAGCGGGCGCCCGATTGATCTGACATCACGCGATCTGGTTCATGCGCTGCGGCCGATTGCAGGCACGGATCCGGCACATCTCGCAACTTTGTGATCCGTATCAAAGCTTGCCGAGGCTGCGGCCATACGATAGGGCAGCAAGTGGCGTTATCCCGTTGACTGAAGTGGCGGCGTCGGGATCAGCGTTGTAACCTTGGACGCGGTGGCGAAATGAACGATGGTTTTCGCGTAGCCGGCCTGGGCGGTGTCGATCCGCATGATGACGCACGCGCGGTGCGCACATGGCGCTGGTTGCAGTGGGTTCTGTTTGGCTTCAGCCTGTTCGCCATTCCCGCCTTTTATTTCGAACTGGCCGTTGACTCGCCTATGCTTCATCAGGTGGGCCGAGCGCTATATGCATGCATGATGGCCGGTTTCGCTGTTTCGCTGGCCTGGATGGCGCATCTGAGCCGCAATCCCAGGCGGTTTTTCATACGAAACCGCTACGACATTCTGGTCACGGCCGGAGCCGGGGTCAGCGTCGCATGGGGCGTCTCCCCCTGGTCGTCACTCGAGTGGGTTCTGCGGATTCTGTTCGTGGGACTGGTGGCCGCGCGAATAGCGGTGTCGCTGCGGGGATTTTTCTCGCCCAACCGATTGCTTCTGCTGCTCGCAACAGCAGCGGCTCTGCTGGCGTCCGCGGGGGCCGGGTTTTACTGGCTCGAACCGGGCGTGCACACCTATGCCGAGGGCGTCTGGCTCGCATTCGAAAGCAGCACGACCGTCGGGTACGGGGACATGGCGCCGACCACGCCGGCATCGCGCGTCTTTGCGGCATTCGTCGTGTTGCTCGGCTACGGTCTGCTATCGCTGCTGTTTGCCAGCATTGCAGCCATCTTCGTCGAACGGGAAGAGCGTTTGCTGCGCCGTGAAATGCATCGCGACATCAAGACTTTGCAAGCGGAAATCGCTTCGCTGCGTAGAGAAGTATGCAGCCTCGGAGCCAAAGCGCATGCCGACGACGGTTCCGTCGAGCGAGATCGAACTTCCGGGGCGCACGATTGATTCATGGGTATCCGCTGGCGTGCGGATACCGCGGGCAGCATGAAGCGTGCGCCGCTGGCACGCCGGGGTTTGCGCTTGCCATCGAAAATGCCTTGACGCAAGTCAATTAGCCCGCGCTGTTGGCGCCGATGATTCAATCATTCCGCCAGTTATAGGTCGCGACAGTCGCGACCTGACGGCGTCGGGGGCACACCCGAGCGCCCACGCCGCCCGGCGAGTGAATCTGAAGTGCCGCAACAAGCGGTGGAAACGGCAGCATCGTCGGACGCTGCCGGTAACGATGTACCGCCGATCTTCCTGTAGTCGCGAAGAAGCCGGCGTTACCAGAAAAATCGCGGCATGTCTGGGAGAAGAGACATGGGCGTCGGCATGCAAATCGTCTATCTCGGGTTTGCCGGGACTTCACAAATCGAAGCCGAGGCGGCTACGCAGTTGATGCGCCTCGAACGGTTCAGCAGATCTATCGCGGGTTGCCACCTGGCGATCGAGGCTATTCGTGCCCAGCCAGAAAGTGACGGAACCGGTGCGCCTGCCGCCGATATCCGCTACCCGGTTTTCGACGCGCGGCTCGACCTGATCATGCGTAACGGCGAGTTCGTCCCGATCGAGCATTGCTCAAACGTCGATCCGAACATAGCGGTACGGGCTGCATTTGATGTCGCTGAGCGGCAACTCGGCCGAAGCCCTGCTCGAACACGGTGCTAGGCAAGCTTGCGTGCGTTGCGGCGCCGCACC
>DASPZL010000092.1:0-7967 GCA_035636295.1 Paraburkholderia sp. | reverse complement strand
CGGCATCTTCGCGGTCAGCAGCAATGCGTAGATGCCGAGCATCAGCAGCACGGCCAGGTTCTGGTTGAAATTCTGCACCGCGATCGAATGTCCGGCGGAGAGCAGCGTCGCGCCGCGATGCTGAAGAATCGCGTTCATCGGCACGATGAAAAAGCCGGATAGCGCGCCGAGCAGGATCATCAGCGGATAGGCAAGCAGGATGTAGACCGGCGCGACGTACGAGCCGATGCGAATGCCCGCGCCGGCCGGAAACAGGTCCTTGTTGTAGAACGCCATCGCGATCGCCACCGCGCCGGTCAGAATGCCGACCGGCAGCACGCGCAACGAGCCGCGCAATGGAATGAAGGCGGCCGCGGCAGCCGCGCCGACCGCGATGCCGAGTCCCGTGACGCCTTGCATGACCGCGGCCTTCGACAGCGACAGCCCGAGGTTCACGTTGGCCCATTTGAGCACCAGCAGTTGCAGCGTCACCGCGCCGCCCCACATGAGCGTCGTGACCCACAGCGCGATCTGCGCGAGCTTGTCGGCCCACAGCACGTGAAAGCAATGATGGAAGTCACTGACGAGCTTCCTCGGCTCGGCCAGGCGGTTCGGATAGCGCGCGCCGGTATCGGGAATGAAGATGTTGATGGCCGCCGCGATCGCATACGTGATCATCACCGCGAACATCGCGAGGTCAGCGGAGGAGCGGATCAGCGGCAAATGCGCGTGCGCGACAAATTTATCGGCGAAGCTGCTGATGAGCGCGCCGCCCACCATCGTGCCGACGATGGTCGACAGCACGGTGGCCGATTCGAGCCACGCGTTCGCCTTGACGAGTTTTTCCGCGGGCAGCAGTTCGGTGAGAATGCCGTACTTGGCCGGCGAATACGCGGCCGCGCCGAAGCCGACCACGCCGTACGCGATCATCGGATGGACGCCCGCGATCATCATCAGGCAGCCGCTCGCCTTCAACGCATTGGAGATGAACATCACGTGCCGCTTTTGCATCGCGTCGGCGAATGCGCCGACGAACGGTGCGAGCAACACGTAAGAGACGGTAAAGAAAATCTGCAGCAGCGGCGTGACCCAGGCGGCCGAGCGGATCACCGATAGCAACGCGATGGCGGCGATCAGCAGGGCGTTGTCCGCAAGCGACGAAATGAACTGCGCCGCGATGATCGTGTAGAAGCCTTTTTTCATGAAGCGGATGGGAAGCTGCGCGCAAATCTGGCGCAAAGCGGGGCGCAGCAAAGACGCGCGAAACGCAGCCGGCAATCGAGCGCGCCGGCGCGGCTTCCCGCTTTGTAGCACGAACGCCCGCGGCATGCAGGCCCGCAAACGCAAAAGCGGCCGAAGCCGCTTTTGCGTGGTGGTGCATCGCGTTCCAGAAACCGTGACCGAGCCGGGACCGAACCGGCCTCGATGCCAGCTCTGGCCAGGCTCAGTGAGACGCCTAAGCCGGTTGCCGGCGCGTGCGGCTGTAGCGCGACAGGATCGGGATCATCTGCGCGTAGACCTTCGGGTTGCCTGCGACGATTTCGCCGACGTGCAGGAAATCCGAGTCGCCCGTGTAATTGCCGACCAGACCGCCGGCTTCCGTGATCAGCAGGCTGCCCGCGGCGACGTCCCACGCATTCAGGCCTTGCTCGAAGAAGCCGTCCATGCGGCCGGCGGCGACGTTCGCCAGATCGAGCGCGGCGGCGCCCGGACGGCGCAGGCCGGCGCAAGCCGTGGTCATTTCGGCGAACTGGCGGCCGTACGCTTCGAGACCGTCCGTTTCGCGGAACGGGAAGCCGGTGCCGATCAGGCCGTCGGCCAGACGGTCGCGCTTGCCCACGCGGATGCGGCGGTCGTTCAGGAACGCGCCACGGCCGCGCGAAGCGGTGAACAGATCGTTGCGGGTCGGATCGTAGACCACCGCCTGTGTGACGATGCCCTTGTGGGCGAGCGCGATCGACACGCAGTAATACGGAAAACCGTGGATGAAATTGGTAGTGCCGTCGAGCGGATCGATGATCCACTGATATTCGGATTCGTTGTCCGACTTGCCGGATTCCTCGGCGAGGATCGCGTGGTCGGGGTAGGCGGTTTTCAGCGTATCGATGATCGCCGCTTCGGACGCTTTGTCGATCTCCGTGACGAAATCGTTGTGCTGTTTCTTGCTGACCTGGATGAGATCGAGATCGAGCGACGCGCGATTGATGATCTGGGCTGCGCGGCGCGCGGCCTTCACAGCGATATTGAGCATGGGATGCATGAGACTGGATCCTTGTGCCGGGGCAGCACGGCTGCTTGCCGGTAAATGAGCGCTAAGCGTGCGCTGATTGGGCGCCATCGAAGATGGCGCGGAAACAACACGGAACGCCCGCCCGATACAGGACCCGGTGCGCATTCCGCCGACGGAGACGAATTGGATAAGAACGAGGCGCCCGTGCAAAGCCGGACGCGAATTCTGGTATTTTACCTGAGTCCGAGCGCTGAGGCGGGGCGCTTTGCATGTGGTGTCTTTGGAGCGCGCCGGGGAAGGCTCACACCGCACGGATTCACGCGTCGTTCGTGCGCAAGCCGCGCCTCAATCCCTCTGCGTTCAGGCGCAATTCGGAGCCGGGGCGGGGTTGGCGCTACCATACGCGTTCTTTAGCTTACAGAACGCCATCGTGGACCACACCCACCATTCTTCCGATCCTGCCGTGGCCGAGTTGCGCGGCGGCTTCACCTCGACGCGCTTCGTGCTCGTCGAGCCGAGCCATCCGGGCAATGTCGGCGCGGCGGCGCGCGCGCTGAAAACCATGGGGTTCTCGCGTCTCGTGCTGGTGTCGCCGCGTGTGCCGCATGTGCAAAGCGATCCGGAAGCCATTGCCATGGCGAGCGGCGCCGACGACGTGCTGGCGTCCGCGCACGTCGTGCCGACGCTCGCCGACGCCTTGAGCGGCGTGCATTGGTCGGTCGCGCTGACCGCGCGGCTGCGCGAATACGGGCCGCCGCAATGGCCGCCGCGCGCCGCGGCCGGTGTCGCTCGCGAGCAGGCGGTGCATGGCGAGATCGCGCTGGTGTTCGGCAACGAGCGCACGGGCTTGTCGAACGAGGACGTCGAGCGTTGCAGCGCGCTCGCGCATATTCCGGCCAATCCGGCCTACAGTTCGCTCAATCTCGCGCAGGCTGTGCAGGTGTTGGCGTATGAATTGCGCACGGCATATCTGTCCGCGGATGAAGGACGGAGCGCGGCGTCCACCGTGGCCCAAACGGCTGGAGGGCAGGGCGAACCGGCCGGCCCGCGGGCGGCGAGCGACGAAATCGAAAGCATGTTCACGCATCTGGAAAGCGCGCTGGTCGCGCTCGAGTTTCTCGATCCCGCCAATCCGAAGAAGCTGATGTCGCGCTTGCGGCGCCTGTTCGCACGTTCTGGCCTGGAGCGCGAGGAAGTCAATATCGTGCGCGGCATCGCCAAGCATATTCTGTTGAAGACCAAACGTCCTGGCGGCGATGACGCGTAAGGACGCATGAGGACGCACGAGGACGCATAAGGGCCAAGCGCGGACGGCTTCGCGGTAACACACCGTGGCGCGGCCACGAGCCACATGCCGCGAAGCCGGCGTCGACCCGTCCTGCCACCCAGATCGCTCTCCCAACGCCGACCTTGCCGGCAGCGTGGGCTTCCGGCAGGTTTCGCGCAATCGCCCTACAATTGCTCGAAATGTTCTAAGCAAAGCTGCGGATCTGCTATGCAGCAGCGCCCCGCCGCGCGTGGCTTCGCCGCGCCGGAGGTTTCTGGTCCCCAACACCGTCCCTGCCATGTTCAAGAGACTTCGCGAAGACATCGCCACGATCCGCGAGCGCGATCCCGCCGCCCGTAGCGCCTGGGAAGTCCTCACGTGTTATCCGGGCCTGCACGCGCTCGTGCTGCACCGGCTCGCGCATGCGTGCTGGCAGGCGCGGCGGCGCTGGCTAGCGCGCTTCGTCTCGCAGATGGCGCGCTTCATGACCGGCATCGAAATCCATCCGGGCGCCACCGTGGGCCGGCGCGTGTTCATCGATCACGGCATGGGCGTGGTGATCGGCGAGACCGCCCAAATCGGCGACGACTGCACGATCTACCAGGGCGTCACGCTCGGCGGCACGTCGCTCACACGCGGTGCGAAACGGCATCCCACGCTCGAGCGCGGCGTGATCGTCGGGGCGGGGGCGAAGGTGCTGGGTGGTTTTACGATCGGTGAAGAGGCCAAGATCGGTTCGAACGCGGTGGTCACGAAGCCCGTGCCGGCGCGCGGCACGGCGGTGGGCAATCCCGCGCGGATCATCGTTCCGGCGGCGGCTGCCGTGATTTCGGCGGCGGATTGCGCTACGGCCAATGCGGGGCCCATCGGTGCGGCTCGCGACCCAAAACGCGCGACCGGAAGCAGCGCGTTCTGCGCGTACGGCATCACGCCGAATGCGGACGATCCGGTATCGCTCGCGATTCACGGCCTGATCGATCATGCGGCCACGCAGGCCAAGCGTATCGATGAAATCGTCGACGCGCTGGAGCGGCTGGGCACGAGTCTCGAAGGACTGCAAGGCGCCGATGCGGCGTTGCTCGATCTGCGGCGCCTGTCGGCCGCGATTGCAGGGCAGGAGGAAGGGGCGGCAGCCGAGCGCTGAAGCTTTGCGCCGGCGATATGGGCGCAAACGCCGGCGAACCGCCACGCCTCGTTCAATCCAGCGGCAACGCCCGAATCCCTTCGGCATCGACGCGCAAATACCCGCCACGGCGCTCGCCGTGGTCGAGATCCCAATCCGGCAGCACCCAGCGCGTGCCGCCCGGCTCGCGATGCCGCGCCGGCCGATGCGTGTGCCCATGGATGATCGTCGCTGTCTTCGACGACTTGAACAGCGCCGCGACGCCCTTCGGCGTCACGTCATACTTCGGCGACACCGGCCGCGAGCGGCCTTGCTCGCTTTTCGAGCGCATGTTCTCGGCGAGCGCCTGACGCCAGCGAAACGGCCACGCGAGAAACAGCATCTGCGCGAAACGGCCGCGCGCAAAACGCCGGAACATCTGATAGCCGCGATCCGCGGTGCACAACCGGTCGCCGTGCGCGAGCGCGATGCGCATGCCGAATGCGGTGATCACGAACGGATCGGGCAGCCAGATCGCGCCGGCCGCTTTCATGAAGCGCTTGCCCAGCAGAAAATCGCGATTGCCGTGCATGACGTAGAGCGCGATGCCGCGCTCGGACAACGTGTGCAGCAGCGCCGCCATGCGCGCCGCGAACGGCTCGACGAGCATGTCGTCGCCGATCCAGTATTCGAACAGGTCGCCGAGAATGAAAACCGAATCGGCCTGTTCGGCGGTGACGCGGATAAAGTGCTCGAAGGCGGAGACCGTATGCGGAATCGCCTCGCTCAAATGGATGTCGGAGAGGAAAAAAAACGGGCGTGCGGCGTGCGGGCGTTTGCCCTCGCCAGGCACGCCCGCGGCGACGCTTCGCAGCGGCGTTTCTTGCAGCATTGAAGGTGCCTGATGTCAGTTCAAACGAATCGGTGCCGGGTTGACGCTTAGTCGACGATCACGGCCTTTTCGATCACGACGTCGTCGACCGGCACGTCCTGATGGAAGCCCTTCGAACCCGTCTTGACCTTCTTGATTTTCTCGACGATGTCGAGACCATCGACCACCTTGCCGAACACGGCGTAGCCCCAGCCTTGCGGTGTCGGCGACGAGTGGTTCAGGAAGTCGTTGTCGTTCACGTTGATGAAGAATTGCGCGGTAGCCGAATGCGGATCGTTGGTGCGAGCCATCGCGATCGAGCCGTTGACGTTCTTCAGGCCGTTGTTGGCTTCGTTGTTGATCGGCTCGGCCGTCGGCTTCTGCTTCATGCCCGGTTCGAAACCGCCGCCCTGGATCATGAAGCCGTCGATCACGCGGTGGAACACCGTGTTGTCGTAGTGACCGGCCTTCACGTAGTTGAGGAAGTTCTCAACCGACTTCGGCGCCTTTTCAGCGTCCAGTTCGAGTTTGATGACGCCGTGGTTCGTGTGCAGTTCAACCATGATGGAATCCTTTGATGAACGGGGTGGGTAAAAGGCGTGGCGAGTCGTCATATGGAGTTGACGACGGGCCGCGCCGGGGGCGTTGAGTCAGCGCTGACGCGCGTGCATGCGGTTCTTCGTGCGGCTGCTTTACGTGCGGCCTTTCCTGTACTTATTTCGTGCGTTTACTTGCCGACCACCGTGGCCGACTGGATCACGACCGCCTTCTGCGGCACGTCGCCCATCGGGCCGCGCGTGGTGGTGGGCGTGCCTTCGATCTTCTTCACGACGTCCATGCCGGCCGTGACCTTGCCGAACACCGCGTAGCCGTTGCCGTCCGGATTCGGATAGTCGAGGCCCGCGTTGTCCACCGTGTTGATGAAGAACTGCGCGGTGGCCGAGTTCGGATCGCTGGTGCGCGCCATCGCGAGCGTGCCGGCCGTGTTCTTCAGACCGTTACGGCTTTCGAGCGGAATCGGCGCGCGCGTCGGCTTCTCCGCGAAGCTCTGCGTATAACCGCCGCCCTGAATCATGAAGCCGCGAATCACGCGATGGAAAATCGTGCCGCTGTACTGGCCGGACTTCACATAGTCGAGGAAATTGGCGACCGTCTTCGGCGCTTTCTCAGGATACAACTCGACGCGGATGTCGCCTTCCGATGTCTTGAAGAGGACGGACGGATGCGCGGCTTGCGAACCGGACTGGGCAAATGCGGGTGCGTTTGCGATCAGGGCGGCGCTGCCGAGCGCCAACATCAACCATTTCATGAAGATCCTCAGGGTTGGAAAAAACGTAGTGCCGGATAGGGGATGGCTTTACTGCGACGGCGCCATGTAAGGCGGCATGGCGAGCGAACCGTTCGCGCCGCCGTACTGGAAGCTCGGCGTTTGCGTCATGTTCGACGTGGCGCGCGCCGTGTAGTCGTCTTGCGGCGTAACGGCGGCTTTCTTCGCCGGCTTTTGGGTCTTGGGCGGCGAGACGATCTTCTGGATGTCCGCGAGGCGCTGCGTGGTCGTGGCGCTCGCCTTGCCGAGGCCCTGCGCGCGCCGATAGGCTTCGTTGGCCATGCGCAGGTACAGATCGCCGAGATTCTCGTACGCGAGACCGTAGCCCGGATTCACCTTGGTCGCCGTTTCGAGCGCGGCGCGCGCTTCGGCATAACGGCCGTGCCTGGCATAAAGCGCAGCCAGGTTGTTATACGGCTCGGGCAACTCGGGGTACGTTTGAGTGAGTTCGGTGAACGCGGTGATCGCCTCGTCGTCGCGATTCAGGTGGGCCAGCACCGTGCCGCGCTTGAACTTTGCTTGCGCGTCGTGCGGATTCGACGCGATGCGCGCGTCGAGCTGGGTGAGTGAAGCTTCCCAGTTCTTCTGCGCAATCGACGCGTCGATCTCCGGCGTGTTGTCGCGCACGGCGGGGCCTTGCGGCATCGGGGCGGCTCGCTGCGCGTACGCCGCGGTGCCCGTGGCAACCGTAAGGGCGATGGCGCAGAACGCCGTCGCGGCGAGGGTCGCGGCGCTGCGCGCGCGGCCGCTGGAAGGTTTCATAGGCTCGGGTCTGGATGTTATACTCCGAGCCATTCTAACAAAAGGTCTGCGCGTTCCGTCGAACCGCAAACTGTCTTTTCGCCACTCGTGGTCGTCTCCGCCTTGATTGCAGCCTGATCGCCGCACCAGGTGCACCGGTTTGCTGCTGTGCGTGTTGCAGTACAGAACGCACCCGCCGTCTTTTCGCGGGGCGCCTCATGCACGAAACAGCACGAAACACATTGCGGATTTCTTTCGGCCCACGCACCGTTCTCTATGGAATCACTGCGCATCTACAACACGCTCGCGCGTGACAAGCAAAATTTCGTGCCGCTGCAAGAGGGCGTCGTGCGGATGTACGTCTGCGGGATGACCGTGTACGACTATTGTCACGTCGGTCATGCGCGGGTGATGGTCGTGTTCGACATCGTGCAGCGGTGGCTGCGCACG
>DASPZL010000091.1:0-20211 GCA_035636295.1 Paraburkholderia sp. | reverse complement strand
TCGCGCATCATTTCGTGCTCGCGCAGAACGATGCGCGCATGGGCTTCCCGGAGATCGCCTTCAACCTGTTCCCAGGCATGGGCGGCTATTCGCTGGTGGCGCGCAAGGTCGGCATGCGGCTCGCCGAGGAACTGATCGGCTTGGGCGAATCGCATACGGCGGAATGGCACTACGGCAAAGGGCTGGTCGATCAGCTGTTCGAACCGGGCGACGCATATATGGCGACGCGCACCTTCATCGATACGCTCAAGCCGAAGATGAACGGAATCCGCGCGATGCTGCGCGCACGTCAGCGCGTGCTGCAACTCTCGCGTGCCGAACTGATGGAAATTACCGAGGATTGGGTGAACGCCGCCTTCACGATCGAGGAGAAGGACCTCGCCTTCATGGAGCGGCTGGTGATGCTGCAAAACCGCCGCACCGCGAATCTGCGGCAGACGGCCAGCACGGCCAATTTTGCGTGAGCAGGTCCTGGTTGCAATGATATTGAGCCGCGTGAAAGGGGGCGCGGCGTGAGAGCTCAGGCAATCAGTCTGAGCTTCTGCCTATCCTGCAACCAGCGCTCGAACTCGGCGGCGGGCATGGCCTGACCGTACAGGTAGCCCTGTACGTAATCCACGCCCAGGCCCTTCATGAATGTTTCTTCCGATTCCGTTTCGATGCCTTCGGCGACCACCTTGAAATTCAGCTCCTGCGCGACCGCCACCATCGAGCGCACGAGCGCTTGCGCCTTGGTGTCGGCGTTGATCGAGCGCACGAAGCTGCGGTCGAGCTTGATCACGTCGAGCGGAATGCGGCCCAGTTGCGACAGCGACGAATAACCGGTGCCGAAATCGTCCAGATGAACCTGGGCGCCGATCTGACGGAACTGCTTGATCAGGTCGATCGCGGCCGCTTCGTCCTCGATCAGGCAACTCTCGGTGAGTTCCAGGTCGATGAGGCAGGGATCGAGGTTCGCGTGCTGCAACGCTTCGCTGAAATGCCGCACCACGGCGGTATCGACCAGTTGCCGCGCCGACACGTTGATCGCGACGCGCAGGTTATAGCCGTCCGCTTTCCATTTGGCCGCCTGTTTGGCGGCCGTTTCCATGACCCAGCGGCCCAGCACGCCGATCAGACCGGACTCCTCCGCATAACGGATGAATTCGGCCGGCATGATCTGCCCGCGCTCCGGCGAATTCCAGCGCACCAGCGCCTCGGCGCCCTGCACCGCGCCGGTGGTGAGCGACAGCTTGGGCTGGTAGTGCAGGGCCAGTTGACCTTCTTCAATGCCGCGCCGCAGATTGGTGTCGAGCCACATGTACTCCGCGACCTTGCGGTTCATGTCCGGCGAGAACACGCGGTAGGTGCGCTTGCCTTCGTCCTTGGCGACGTACATGGCGGTATCCGCCGAACGGATCACCGATTCGAGGCTGTCGCCGTGTTCCGGATAGCGCGCGATGCCGATCGAGCAGCCGGTGTAGACCTCGACGAGTCCGAGGCTGAACGGCGTGCGCAGGCGTTCGAGAATGCGCTGCGCGGTGATTTCGAGTTCGTTCGCGGTGCCTTTGGCGGCCAGCACGATAAACTCGTCGCCGCCAAGGCGCGCGAGCGCGTCGCCTTCGTTCAGGCAGGTGCTGATGGCCGCCGACACGTCGCGGATCAGCCTGTCGCCGAAAACGTGGCCGTAGTGATCGTTGACCTTCTTGAAGTTGTCGAGATCGAGAAACAGCACGCCGACCGTTTCGCCGGGCGCCGCTTCCTCAATGGCGGCGCGGATCTTGTCCTGGATCGCATTGCGGTTGGCGAGGCCGGTGAGCGAATCGGTGTTCGCCAGTTCGATGAGCCGTTCCTGAGCGAGCCGTTCGTCGGTGATGTCGGTGCCTGAGCAGATCAGGAACTGTTCGTCGACGCCGCTGCCGCTGTGAACGAACTTATTGCGAAACAGAAAGAGCCGTTCGCCGCGCACCGTTTTGACGCGCCGCTCGACCTCGTACGCCACGCCGCGATTGAAAAAGCCGGCGATGTTCTGGCTCGACGCCGCGCCGTCTTCTGTCGACATGAAAAGCGCCCACACGTTGCGGCCGATGATGTTCTCTTCCTTCACGCCGGTGAGTTCTTCGGCGAGCCGGTTAAAGCGCTGAATCCGCCCATGCCGGTCGACGATCACCACGACGGAATTGACTTCGGAAACGACTTGTTCGGCGAACGAAAGACCGTGCACCAGATCGCGGGCGACGGACTCCGTGTCGTCATAAGCCGACGCGGTGCCGGCCCAGCTGCTGCCACTGAGCTTTTTGCCGACGAGATGCAGGCGCAGCGGTTCGCCGAACAGCCGCACGTCGAGGACGAGGTGGGACGTGATACCGGTGAGGCAGCGGATTTGCGAAGCCTGCTGGGGATTCAGCGGAATGGCGACATTCGCGGGCACGTCGCCCGTGACCGGCGTGAGTTCCAGTGCGTTGCTGTCGCTCGACAGACGCCAGCAAGGACTGCTCGTACCGAACTGGGCAAAAAGCACCTGATCGTGTTGGTCGTCGTTCATGAGATCCCCGGGCGGTGTGTGCCGGTGGCCGTGGTGAAGGCGGGTTGGCGGCAAGCAGTCTTCATCATACTTAAGACTGGCCTCATTGTAGCGAAGCCATTGGGTTCGGGCTTATAAAGATTTGACGATTGAGCGGGCTGTCCGTTTTAGCTCACTTTTGCGGCGTGAACTTGTGCAAGTTGTGCCCGGCGCCGGGGAAAAAACCTAAAACCTGCGCGCGAGCCACCCGCGCGCCCGCTCACGCTCGGCGGGAAGCGTTTCCACCGAAGGTTCGAACCAGAAAGCCCCGCCGGCGAGCGTCGCGACAACCACGCCGTCGCGATACACAACGCGATTTCCCGTAACCGCGGGCACCCGTGCGCCGACGAGCAGCGTTCCCACGAGATTCAACGGATCGGTCGCGGCGACACAGACAAAAGCACCGTCGTTCGCATGCCGGCGCACCTCGCGCAGCAAGGGAATCGCCTCGGGCAGAGCAAATTGCTCGCCGGCGAGCCCGTTCACGAAGCGCCCGCCGCGAATCACGCCGCGTGCTTCGAGCCGCTGAAAGACGCGCAGCAGATCGCGCCATGGCGGCAGCCATTCGGCCTCGCGTTCGAGCAGGCGCCAGAACACCACGCCGTAGCGGCGCAGCAACGTCATCGCGATGTGTTCCAGTACTTCCGGCGGCAACTGCCGGCGCCGCTCCGGCAGCCCTTCCGGCGACGCGGCGGCAACGGTGCGCCGGCTGACCAGCGCCCAGCGTCCGGCGTCGTCCATTCCGCCGATCAGCGCGCCCGACCGCGCGCGCCGGCTGCCGGCAAAAGCGTTGCGCCTGGCGACCGGCTTCAGCAACGAGCGCAAACCCGCGAAACTATCGGAATTCACGAGGCCGGCGGCCACGAGTTCGCCCAGTGCGTTCTCCAGTTCCATACGCAAGACGCGAACTTCAGTCAGCAATTCGTCGAAGAACATCGCGCCGTGTTGCGACAGCGCGTCGTACACGCTTTGCGCGCGCGCCGATAACTCCGGTTGCTTCGACGGATCGATCAACGCGCTCCACACGCGCACCTGGGCTCGCGGCAACAGCACGATCGGCGTGCCGCGCACCGGTCCCGTGGCGCCGCGCGCGCGCTCGGTGAGCCGGGTCCAGACGATCTTGCCGGCGCGGCATAGTTCGTCGAGCGAAGTATTCGAGTAGGCCTTCACGCGCGCGGGCAGGATGTCTTCCTCCCACGCGCCCGCCGCGGCCTGGAAGCCTTCGAGCTGTTCGAGCGCCGCGGCCAGGGCGTCGCGTCCCTCGCTGCGCGTGTCCGGTGTCAAATGCTGCCATTCGAACAGGAAGCGCATGAAGTCGTGCCGTTCCACCGGCTCGATCTCGCGTCGCAAGCGTTTAACGGTGTAACGGTGAATCCGCGCGAGCAGGTGGCGCTCGCACCATTCTTCTTCCGTTGCGTGAGGCGTGAAGCGGCCGCGCATCACATAGCCTTCCGCTTCGAGACGCATCAAGGTCTGCTCGATCGATGCCGCGGGCAAGTTCAGCGCCTGGGCGATTGTTTTCACCGGCAGCGGGCCGAAGCCGGTGAGCCGCGCGCGCAACACGTCGAGCAGGGCGTCGTCGGGGTTCCACGCGTCGGTATAGCCCCTCGGCGCGGTGAGCGGCGGTGCGAACGCGGCAGCCGGGTAGAGCGCCTGAAAGCAGGTCAGGCGCTCGGCGGGCAGCCATAGGGTGGTGTCGTCGCCGGCAGTCTTCAGGCGCGTGGCGCGGCCGGATTCGGCGAGCGACGCGAGCCACGCGGACCAGCCTTCGTTGTGATGCGCTTCGGCCTCGGTGATGCAGGCGAGGCCCGTCAGCGCTTCGTGCATCTCGTCGGCGTTGCGCGCCTGCGGCCATGCTTCGTCGCGAACGCTGTTGATCGCGGCGGCGTCGAGCGCGCCGAGGTCGTCGGCACTGGCGGGATCGGTCCAGCGGCGGTTCAGCACGGCTTGCGTGCGGCGCTCCTCGATCGGCGCGTCGTCGAGATAAGCGTATGGTTTCGCGTTGAGGATTTCGGCGGCAAGCGGCGAGGGCGCCGGCAAATCGCGGGCGATAAGCCGCACATCGCCCTGTTCGATACGACGCAGCAGCGCGATCCAGCGTTCGCTGTCCATTGCCTCGTGCAGACAGTCGTCGACGGTTTGGTCCACTAGCGGATGACGCGGCAGCTCGCGCTCACCGACGATATTCTCGAGACACGCGGCCTGTTCGGGAAACACGCTCGCGAGCAGATCCTCGCTGCGCATGCGCTGCAATTGCGGCGCGGTTTTCCGGCCGCCGGTGTAACGCGGCAAGCCGAGCGCGGTGGTCGCGTTCCAGCGCCAGCGCACGCCGAAAAGCGGCGCGTCGAGCAGCGCCTGGATCAGCAGATGCTCGGCGCTGTTCGAATGCAGATAGCGCCACACTTCATCGAGCACGAACGAGTGGCTGCCGGTGAGCGAGAGGACGATCGCGTCTTCGGTCGCGGCAGCTTGCAGTTCGAAGTTGAAACTGCGGCAGAACCGCTTGCGCAGCGCGAGGCCCCACGCGCGGTTCACGCGGCTGCCGAACGGTGAGTGGATCACGAGTTGCGTGCCGCCGGATTCGTCGAAGAAGCGCTCCATGACGAGCGTGTCTTGCGTCGGCAGCACGCCGAGCGCGGCGCGCGCTCGCGCGAGGTAGTCGACGATCTGGCGCGCGGCGGCTTCGTCGAGGCCGAGCGAATCGACGAGCCAGTCGATCGCGAGCTCGAGGCGCGAGTTCATCAGGTTGGTTTCGGCTGGCGGTGTTTCGGCGACGACCCGTGCCGTTGTTGCGGATGCCGCACTCAGCGCTTGCGCGGCGGCTGAGGCTGCCGTCGTATGCGATTTCGCCGTCGCAGATAACGCCGCCCGTTTCGCGTTGCGCCGCGGCGAAGACGGTTCGCCGGTCGACACGACCGCCCCGGCATCCTGACCATTCAGCAAACGCCCGATCTGCTCGCGCAGGCGCGCGACGCCGAGTGAGAGTTCGTCGCTGCGCCCCGGCGCCTCGCCGAGCCAGAACGGAATATTCGGCGGCTGCCCCTGCGCGTCCTCGACCCGCACGCGGCCGCTCTCGATCCGCAGAATCCGGTATGACGCATTGCCGAGTTGGAACACGTCGCCGGCGAGACTTTCGACGGCGAAATCTTCGTTGACGGTGCCGATATTGACCGCCTGCGGTTCGAGCACCACCGCATAGTCGGCGTTTTCGGGAATCGTGCCGCCGGACGTGACGGCGACCAGCTTGCCGCCGCGCCGGCCGCGCAAGGTGCCGCTCACCACGTCGCGATGGATATACGCGCCGCGCGGGCCGTTGCGGCTCGTATAGCCTTCGACGAGCATACGCAGCACCGCGTCGTATTGCTCGCGTTCCAGTTCCGCATAGGGCGCGGCGCGCCGCATCATCTCGAACAGCGCGTCCTCGTTCCACTCGGCGCTCGATACTTCGGCGACGATCTGTTGCGCGAGCACGTCGAGCGGCGCGCGCGGAATCCGCAGCGCGTCGAGTTCGCCGCGCCGCACGCAATCGAGCAGCGCCGCGCATTCGATCAGATCGTCGCGCGAAGCCGGAAAGAGCCGGCCTTTCGGCATGCCGCCGACGTGGTGCCCCGAGCGTCCGACGCGTTGCAGAAACGGCGCGATCGCGCGCGGCGAACCCATCTGGCAGACCAGATCCACGTCGCCGATGTCGATGCCGAGTTCCAGCGACGCCGTGGCGATCAGCACGCGCAATTCACCGCGTTTCAGGCGCTGCTCGGCGTCGAAACGATGTTCCCTGGCAAGGCTGCCGTGATGCGCGGCCACCACTTCCTTACCGAGCCGTTCGGTCAGATGACGCGCGGCGCGCTCCGCCATGCGGCGCGTGTTGACGAAAATCAGCGTGGTGCGGTGCATCGCGACGAGTTCGGCGAGGCGGTCGTAGACGCGCTCCCATACTTCGTTTGGCATGACCGCCTCGAGCGGCACGGGCGGAATTTCCAGCGCGAGATCGCGCGCGCGAATGTGGCCGACATCGACGACCGCGCAGTCGGCGGGAAGCCCGCTGTCGATGCTCGCGCCGCCCACCAGAAAGCGCGCCACCGCGCTAACGGGCTTTTGCGTGGCCGACAGGCCGATACGCGGCAAGCGCCGCTCGCACAACGCGTCGAGCCGTTCGAGGCTGAGCGCCAGATGACTGCCGCGCTTACTGCCGGCCAGCGCATGAATTTCGTCGACGATCACCGTGCGTACCGTCGAAAGCATGCGGCGGCCGGAGTCCGAACCGAGCAGCACGTAGAGCGATTCGGGCGTGGTCACGAGAATATGCGGGGCGCGCTTTCTTAGCGCGTTGCGTTCCTGCTGCGTGGTGTCGCCGGTGCGCACGGCCGTGCGGATATCCAGCGGCGGCAGGCCGCGCGCGTCGAGTTCCTCGGCGATACCTTGCAGCGGCATCTGCAGATTGAGGCGGATGTCGTTCGAGAGCGCCTTGAGCGGCGATACGTAGACCACCAGCGTTTCGTCGGGCAAGGCGCCGCCGTTGGCGAGGCCTTGATGGACGAGATCGTCGAGCGCGGACAGGAACGCGGTGAGGGTTTTGCCGGAACCGGTCGGCGCGGCCACCAGCGTCGAGCGGCCACGGCGAATTTGCGGCCAGGCGGCGGCCTGGGCGTCGGTGGGGCCGGGGAACGTTTTCAGGAACCAGCCGGCGACCGCGGGATGGAAGTCGTCCAGCGCGCGGGCCGTTGAGTCGCCGAAAGCGGAACTCGCCGCGGAATTCGGAGCGGTAACGGCACCAAAAGCCGGAGAGGAATCCGAAGCCGCATGAGCAGAAGCCGCGCGCGAAGCGGCGGTGGAAGTCGAAGCCATGCCTGCATAGTTGGGGGCGCGACGTGCCATATCCAGAGAGCCGCGAAAAAACGGCCTGTAGCAAGATCCAGAAGTGAGTCTGGCAGGTTTTGCGGGCTTTGCCGAGGGGCGCGCTTATACAGCCGGTTGTGCAGCCGCTTGTGTAGCCGCCCGCTTGTGCAGCCGCTTATGCAGCCATTCTCGGCGTTCGCCGCGCGATCCCGCCGGCACTAACTACCAGACCCAGCGCATACCCGCATCGCCCGTCACCGTCCTTTGATGCGCACCGCCCAGATTGGTCAGCCACCCGAAGGTGGCGAACACGCTGCCCGCCTTGCTGAAGCGGCCGACCACGCCCGCACCGAGCTGGGCGGCGGTTTGCCCGACACTGCCGGGAATCACCGTCCCGCCGCCGAAGGTAACCTTGTCGTCCGTGCCGAACGAGCGCAGAAAGCTGACCCGCACATAGGGTCGCCATGCGGTCGAGAACGCATCGAACCGACCCTGCAGGCGCATCCCGATCCGACCGACAAACGTGTTGCCGCTGTTGAAGCCGACGTTCGACACGCCGTCGTTGAAATCGGAGAGCGCAACGCGCTGCCAGACCAGTTGCGCTTGCGGTTCGATAATCAGCCCTGCGCCGAGCGGAATCGGCAGTCCACCCTCGAGAGAACCGGTCACCGCGTTGCCATGAGTCGTCGCGCCGATGCCGTCGCGCGACACGGGATCCACGGTCAGCGAACTGCCCATCAGCACGGCGTCCGTGTACCAGCCGCTCGGGCCGATATGGGTCCAGTAGCCGCCGAGGCTGTACGCATTGATCGCGAGATGGCCGGCCGGGAGATTCGGCATGCCGAGCGCGAAGCCGTCTACATCGCCGGTCGCGCGCGCGAAGCCGACGAACAGACCGTAGTGATTACGCTGGCCGCTCGCGCCTTGATCGGCGTAAAGGTCCTGACCGGCCTGAATGCCGTACACGGAGCCGTCGAATTGCGGACTCGCGGCGCCTTGCTGGCTCAGCACGCTGTGGCCGCCCCACACGCGGCCCCACGCGGCGGGCAACGTGCCGCTTTCGTTCAGCAAGGCCTGATCGCCTTGACGGTCGTGAAAGGTATCGATCTGCAGCAAGCCGAGTTCACGCGCGACGCCCGGCGCCGCCGCATAGACCGGCACTTCGACGCGATACAGCGGCGTGGCGGCCGAGCCCGGCGGCGGAGCCGCAGGCAGGGGCGGTGTGCCCGCCGCCGCAAGCGGCACACCCAGGGCGGCAGCGGGCTCCCCCGGCGTGGTGACAGGCGGCTCTCCCGGCGTGGTGACCGGCGGCTCCCCCGGCGTGGTGACCGGCGGTGTAACACCGGCAGGGACGGCCGGCGCCGGCGCGACGGTGTTGCGCAGATACCAGCTGTCCGCGGTGCCCGCGCTCACGCCGCCTTTGGCGAGATAGTACGAATACGCGCCGGCCTTCACCGGAGCGGCCAGCGTGAAGGCGCTCAGGTTGGTGGTCGCGCCGTTGGCCGCCTGAATCAGCTGGATGCCGTCGGCCATGGTTTGCGCACCCTTGCCGCCGACGTTCGTGACCTGGAGCTGCGTCGAGCCGTTGGCGGTACCGCCGCTCAGCACGAGCCGATCCGATGCCGCGCCGTCGCCGGCCACGACGGTGTTCAGTCCGATGGTGCCGTTCTGCCCGACGTAATTGCCGGCGACGTTCAGCCGGTTGCCTACGCTCGAAGCAGCCGCGTTACCGATCCGCACAAGCCCGGCGTTAAAAAGCGAGCCGTTGATCGTAAACTCGCCGTTGCCTTCGCTTGCAAACGACGGCAACGCATTCGCCACCGCCAGCGTGCCGTTGTTCGTCACTGCGCCCGTCACGCCGCCATAACCGCCGAGCGTCGCGCCCGCGGCGACCGTGGTCGAGCCGCCGCCAGCGAGCGCGGCATTTGCATGAGCCGCGTCGCCGATTGCCAGCGTGCCCGCCGCGACCGTGGTTGCGCCGCCATAGGTGCTGACGCCCGTCATCAGCAAGGTGCCGCTGCCCGCTTTGGTCAGCGCGCCGGGCCCGCTGACCGTTTGCGCGAGCATCGTATCGAACGATTGCGTATCGATCCTGCCGCCGCCCGCGGCCAACGTGATCGCGCGCGAGGCGGCGAGGTCGAAGCTCGTATTCAATTGCAGCGTGCCGCCGTTGAACGTGACGCCGCCGGTGCTCGCGCCGAGCGCATTGTCCGCGCTCACGGCGATCGCACCCTGGTCGATTGTCGTGCCGCCCGAATATGTATTGCCGTTCGCCGACGCCGGCGCGAGCGTCAACACACCGGCACCGGTTTTATCGACCGCGCCCGTGCCGCTAATCGACCCCGCATAAGTGCCCGCGTTGTCCTGCGCAAAACGCACGAGCCCGTTGTCGGTCACGGTCGATGGCAGGTTTTGCGCGTTCGCCTGCAAGGTCGCGCCGCTATCGACGAGCGCACTCGCCGTTGCGCCCAAAGTGCCGGTGAGATTCAGCGTGCCGGTCTGCACGTGCGCGAGCGTGAACGTGCCGCTGCCGGTCCAGTTCCACAATGCGCCCTGCATCTGCAAGGTCTGAAAGTTGATGAACGCATTCGACGCGGTGCCCGAGCCTTGCAAGGTCACCGTGTTGGATCCCGCGCCGCCGTCCGCCGTGCCGTTGATCACGGAGCCGGTTTGCAGAATCAGCGCATCGTTGCCGTTGCCCATCGTGATGGCCGTACCGATGCCGCTTTGCACGAGCCCCGCATTGATGATGGTGCTGCTGCCGTTCAGCGTGCGGATGCCGGAGCCGTTCTGGCTGATGATGCTGCCGCCCGGCAGATTCTGGATCGTCGCCACGAAGCTCGATCCCGCCGTGTTCGAAAACACCGCATCCGACGTGCTGCCGCTTGCGCTGATCGTGCCGCTGTTGATCAACTGATCGTTATTGCCTTGCAGATAAGCGCTCGGGCTGGCGGTGCCGGTGGTGGACAGTGTGCCGCTGTTATCGATGGTGCCGTTGCCGCCCACAATCGACGCCGCGCGCGCGTTGCTTCCCGAAGTCGCCACGCTGCCGCTGTTGATCAGCATATTGTTCGACTGGCCGACATTGGACTGTCCCCACGCGGCCGTCATGCCGTAAGCACTCGGACCACTGGTGATAATCGAACCTCGATTGGTGAGCGTGTTGCCGCTGCCGTTGGCGGCCATGCCGTCGTTGAACGCGCCGGTGGTGGTGATGGCCGCGCCGCTTGCGTTGGTGAGCTGATTGGCGTTGCCGACGCCGAGCAAAACGGCGCCGCGCACCGTGCCCGAACCGCCGCCGCCCGTCAGCGAGAAGCTGCCGCTGTTGTTGATCGCGCTGTTGTGATCGACGCTGAAAACGACCGGATTGACGCTGCGCACAAAACCGCCTGACGCCGTGCTGTCGGCGTCGATCGTCACGCCTGTGCTGCCTGTTTGGGCGATGACCGCGGCGACGCCGCTGCCCGTGCATGTGACCGTCGTGTTGCTCGGCGGCGCGCTGCTGCTGCATGCGGCCATTGCGGAAGGGGTGAGTGCTTTGGACAACAGCACGACGCTGCCCAAGCCGATTCCAAACGTCTTCTTCATCGTTATTGTCCTTTGCGAAGGAGTACAACGTATGGGCGGAACTGCCTGATTTATACACGCCTTACCGAAAGTTTCCAAACGGCTCTCGTGGTGCTGACGAACTTGTTGCGGATCATCGGCGCTTGCTGTAAGCCTGCTTCGTGTCTTGTGTCTCGCTCGCGCCTGGGTGTGGCAAAGCAATTTATTCGCGCCGGGAAACTGTCCGAACGCATCCGGACAATCGTAAGGAGCTTGGAGCCATAAGGTCGTGCGGCGACTCGTGGCGCAGCGTGCCGGATCTTGCCAACTGCAGTACTCTGTACGGCTTACCCGTCCGCGATGGAGACTCGACGATGCGATACAACCAGTTAGGCCGTACCGGTGTGTTTGTTTCAGAACTATGTCTGGGCACGATGACCTTCGGCGGCGGCGAAGGCATGTGGAAGCAGATAGGCGATCTGCAACAGGGGGACGCGGAGCGGCTGATCGGCCGCGCGCTCGACGCGGGCATCAATTTCATCGACACGGCCGACGTGTATGCCGAGGGCTTGTCCGAGCAGATCACCGGCCAGGCGCTGAAAAACCTCAAGGTGCCGCGCGACAAGGTGGTGGTCGCGACCAAGGTGTTCGGTCCGACCGCGGACTTCCCGAACGCGCGTGGCGCATCGCGCTATCACATCATCGACGGGATCAAGGCAAGTTTGAAGCGCATGCAGCTCGATCACGTCGACCTGTATCAGATCCACGGTTTCGATCCGGCCACGCCGATCGAGGAAACCATGCGCGCGCTCGACACGCTGGTCCGGCACGGTCATGTGCGCTACGTCGGCGTGTCGAACTGGGCCGCATGGCAGATCGTGAAAGCGCTCGGCATCGCGGAGCGCCTCGGCCTCGCGCGCTTCGAGACCTTGCAGGCGTATTACACGTTGGCCGGCCGCGACCTCGAACGCGAACTCGTGCCGATGCTGCATAGCGAAGGGCTCGGGC
Organism: Paraburkholderia sp.; assembly: GCA_035636295.1. Lineage (GTDB taxonomy): Bacteria > Pseudomonadota > Gammaproteobacteria > Burkholderiales > Burkholderiaceae > Paraburkholderia. The sequence continues at coordinate 8,279 of DASPZL010000091.1, read as the reverse complement.
TGATGGTGTGGAGTCCGCTCGCGGGCGGCTTGCTGAGCGGCAAATACGGGCGCGAGCAGCAGGCCGAGGCGGGCAGCCGCCGCACGACGTTCGATTTTCCGCCGGTCGATCGCGAGCGCGCCTACGACTGTATCGATGCGATGCGCGGCATCGCCGAGGCGAAGAGCGTGTCGGTGGCGCAGATCGCGCTCGCGTGGCTGCTGCATCAACGCGCGGTGACCTCGGTGATCGTCGGCGCAAAAAAGGTCGAGCAACTCGACGACAACATCGCGGCTACCGGCGTCGCGCTGACCGCCGATGAACTCGCGGCACTCGATCAGGTCAGCGCGCTGCCGGCTGAATACCCCGGCTGGATGCTGGCGCGTCAGGGGGAAGCGCGGCGCAAGCAGCTCGAGGACGCGCGTCATCCGGGGCCGGCGCGGTAGGTGGAATTTGCCGCGCGGACTGCATGCGGCGGTGGCGTTGGGGGCCACGCGGGATGACATGCCGCCGCTTACTTGCCGGCCCCTTCGGCCGTGTAAGCAGCCACGGCATCCATCGTGCGCGCCGAGTACACCATCGTCGCGCCCGCGTTCATCGCCACCGCCACGCCCAGCGCTTCGGCGATCTCCTCGCGCGTCGCGCCGTGCTTGAGCGCTTCGGCCGTATGCACGGTGATACAGCCGTCACAACGCAGGCTGACGGCGACGGCGAGCGAAATCAGCTCGCGCGTCCTGGCGCCGAGCAGGTCGGCCTTCTGGCCGGCGCTCGACATCATCTGATAAGACTTCACGGTATCCGGCGACAGCCTGGCGATCTCGCCGATGCGGCCGAACAGTGCCTTGCGGTAATCGATCCAGTTCAACATGACAGTGCTCCCTGGTCTGCGGCGCGCCGGCGGATGCCGGCGTCGTGGGACACAGTATTGCGCTGCAGGGCGATATCCTGAATACTCGATTCGCTCAACTTTTAGCGCAATCGTCTCATGGATACGCTTAGCCGATTGATCGACCTGGCGAGGCCGCAAACCAGCCTGGATTTGCGCTGCCTGCTCACGGGCGGTTTCGACGTCGATCACGCGCCGATGGAAGCGGGCGTTGCGCCGTTCCATGTCGTGCTCGGCGGCGCGTGCGTCGTAGAGACTGTGGACGGCACGCGGATTGCGCTGCAAGCCGGCGATTTCATGCTGTTTCCGCGCGGCGCCGCGCATCGCGTGCGCGACGTGGCGCGCATGGCCCTCACCGCGCCGCTCAGGATGAGCCATGACGGCATGCTGCCTGTGCGGCGCAATGAGGGCCACGGTGACGGGATCGATGAAGCCCACGCCCATGCCGACCTCGATCTCCTCTGCGGCCGCTTCGTCTACGCACCCGGTTCATCCGCCTTGCTACTCGACGCGCTGCCCGATCCGTTTCACGTGTCGCTCGGCGGCGCGCAAGCGCTCGGCGCATTGCAAGCGTTGATTGCGCTGATGCGTTCCGAAGCGGAGCAACGTCAGCCGGGTGCGCTCGCCATCGTCACCGCATTGAGTCACGCGCTGTTCGCCATGGCCTTGCGCGTGCATGGCGAGCGCAACGAGTCCGGCTGCGGTGTGCTGGCGCTGCTCGCCGATGCGCGGCTCGGTTCGTCGGTGCAGGGCATGCTAAGCGCGCCGGAGCGGGCGTGGACGATCGCCGGGCTCGGCGAACTCGCCGCGATGTCCCGCGCGACTTACGCACGTCATTTCAACGAGCGCGCGGGCATGACAGTGATGGACTTCCTCACGCGGATCCGCATGACGATCTCGCATGCGATCTGCTGCGGCGCACGCAGCGCAGCACGGCGGAAATCGGTGAGGCGGTGGGGTATCAATCGGAAGCCGCCTTCGGCAAGGCGTTTCAGCAAAGCATGGGCGTGACGCCAGGACGTTACCGGCGCCGGCCGCAAGAAAACGACGCGGCGCAAAGCTAGCCGGGACTTGCCCGCTTATTTGCCGCCTATTTGCCGGGTTTGTCCAACCAGCGCTGCTCGATCCACGACATGAGCCAGGCCACCAGCAGCGCGCAGACCGTGCCGAGCGTCACTTCTCCGAGGCGCAGCAGGGCGATGTCCCATGCCGGCCCTATGCCCGGCACCAGCAGCATGATGGTCGCGGTAATGCCGCCCAGACGCGCCGCGCTGCCCACGTTCACGATCCAGCAAATCACGATTGCCGCCGCCACGGTGGCCGCATACGCCGCGAAATGACCGCCGCCCAGCGTCGCGCCGAGAAGGCCGCATACACCGCCGACCATCGCGCCGATGAACTGGTCGCGCGAGAGCTTACGGGTGTCGATATAGCTGTGCTGGCTGACCGCGATCGCGGTGATCGCGGCCCAGAAGGCCTGCCCGGTGTGCAGCTCGCGGCCGATCGCGAAGGCGAGACTGGCGCCGGCAACGGCTTGCACGGCCATCACGCAGCCTTCGGTCAGCCGCTCGTTCAGCGGCAGCGACTTCAGAAAGGAAAACAGCGAGTTGGCCTCGGACGCCCGCGCTTCACGTCCTGGTTTGTCGGTTGAGTTCATCGAATGGGTAGGGACGCGTGATTGCAGCAGGAAGGTTCCGTATTCTAGCGACTGTGCGCCCCGGCAATGAGCCGGCGGCAATCGCTAACCGTCGCTGCTGCGCAGCCGGTGATACCAGTTCATCAGCGGCGTCGCGGAGACGCCATGAATCACCACGGAAGCGGCGACCACGGACAGCGCGAGCGGCACCAGCGGCATGACGTCCGCCGCCGCGCCGTGTTCGAGCGCGTACGCGAGGTAGTAGAACGAGCCGATGCCGCGTATGCCGAACCAACTCATCAAACGCCGCTGTGCGGGTGTCGCGCTCGATCCCATCAACGACAACTCCACCGACATTGGCCGCACGAACAGGAAAAGCGCGGCGCCTAGCGCCACCGTCTGCCATGTGACGAGCGGCGCTTGCAGCGTGGCGAGCACATTGCCGACCATCGCCATGACCGCCACTTCGGCGATGCGTTCGAGTTCGATCGTGAAGCCGAGCACCGACTCCGTCATATACGCGTGCGCCTTGCTCGGATTCGCCGCGGTCGCATCGACGTCTTCGGAATCCACCGTGCCTATCGCCTGGCGAGGCGAGATGCCGCCGCTCGCGCGATGTTCGACGCGGCGCATCGCGACGCCTGCCGCGAACACGGCGAGAAAGCCATACGTGTGCACGAGTTGCGCCGTACCGAACGAGAGCTCGATCAGGCCGAGCGCGAAAAAGCCTTCGAGACCGAGCGCCTGCGCATGGCGCGTGCGCAGCCAGGCCACCGCGTGCGTCGTGGCCCAGCCGAGCAGGCCGCCGATCGCGATCGCGCCCGCCACGCCCCATACGATGCCGCCGGCGAGTTCGAGGTTCAGCACCTCGGCCGCTTTGGCGCCGGGCGCCGCGCATAACGCAAGCCCGAGCAGCGCGAAGGGCAGCGCGATGCCGTCGTTGAGGCCGCCTTCGCCGGAGAGCGCGAAACGCAGCAGATCGTGATCACCGGGATCGTGCACTTGCACATCGTGCGCCAGCACCGGATCGGTCGGCGCGAGGATCGCCGCGAGCAGCAGCGACGGTCCCCAGCCGAGTTGCAATACGTACACGCCAAATAGCGTCAGGAGCGGAATGGTCGCCAGCATCGCGAGAAAGCCGAGGCGCAGCGGCACGGTCCAGAGCTTCTCCAGCACGCCAAGGCGCAAACGCAGGCCGATGGCGAACAGCGACACCAGCAGCGCGACCTCGGTGATCGTGCGCAGCAGATGCGCGTCGGCGATCATATCGAGGCGCAACAGGCCGATGCCGGGCGGTCCGAGCGCGTAGCCGATCGCGAGGTAGAACATGGCGGCGCTGACGGGCAGGCGCCGCAGTGTGGTTGCCGCCACGCCCATGAAGACGAGCACGGCGCCGACGATGAGAAACCACAATGTTTCGTGCATGGGTATCCGGTGAGAGCCGGCATGCGGATGCCGCATGTATGGCCGGTTGAAAGGCGCGCGCCGGAACGCGTCATGCCAAGGTGCGTCAAGGCATCCAACGCACGTGATGCATTCGGTGCACTTGAGGCGCCTCAAGGCGCGCGGCCGAACGCCTCGCGCAACTTGCGCTTGGCCTGTTGCAGCGTATCGCGGCGCGTCTTGGGCAAATTCCTGCCGGCGCGATTGATATAGAAGTTCAGCATCGACATCGCCGACTGGAACGGCGTGCCCTTGCGGCGGCGGCTCTTCGTCGACGACTGCTTGAGCGATTGCGCGATCTCCTGGGCGTTGCCGGTTTTGAAAATATTGTGTTCGAGGTCCATCGCGTCACTGGTTTCCATCACGTGATGCGACCACTTGCGCGGGCTCTTCGCGCCGCCTCCCTTGGCGGTTTTCGCACGATGCGCCGCGTGTGCCTGCGCATGCCGCTGGCGGGGCGGCCGTCCTGACTTGCCGCGTGCAACCGGGGGTTTCGATTTGCCGGTGGCTTTTCGGGTGGCCATGGTTTCGCCTCCTTGTCAGGTTGGGTTCGCGCTCGTCGCGCGTTGGTCGTTTGCGCAGCGATTCGCGTGGGCGAAGTGAAATGCGCCGGCTGCCGCTCAGGCGGCAAGCCGGCGCATCGAAAGCGGGCGGGTGCCGAAGCTCGAACTTCGGCGCACTCGTACGCAGTGGCGTGCGGGTTACAGCTTCAGCCCGCCGGCCTCCGGCGCATCCGACGATCCGGGGGGAATGCCGCCGACGCCCACGTCGTCGCGACGCTCGAACCGGTCGCGGCCCCAGTAGGGTTCGCTGCCGTAGTACTGGTGCACACTGGTGGCCCACGTCTGATCCGCCATCGCCGGCCAGTGGTCCTTGTCGAAGCCCGGCGCGTTCTTCACGCGTTCCGCCGTCATATTGAGCACGAAGCATTTCTGCTCCGTATCGAGCGTCAACGCGCTCCAGGGAATGGCCAGCAGCTTGTCGCCGATGCCGAGAAAACCGCCGCTCGACAGCACCGCGTACGCGATGCGGCCCGAGCGTACGTCGAGCATGATGTCCCTGATCTTGCCGATGTCCTCGCCGTCGCTGCTGAGCACCGCGTTGTTGTCGAGGGTGTTCGCCGCCATCACGTCGGGGCCGGGACCATCCGCCGTCGCGGCGCCCTTGCCGACGATACGGGCGCCCTGGCCTTGCCGTGCGTCGCCTTGCGTCTGTGTCTGGTGCACCATGATGTGCCTCTGAGAAGATTGGGATGCATGCGGGAATCAGCAACGCGCGTTCCTTCCGGTTTGATTTTTCCACCGCCGCCCGAGCGAGCCGATGCGACAAAGATCGACGCGCCGCTTTGCGAGCGTTTGAAATTACGCCAGGGAAAACGCGTAAAGCATGCTGACGCGTTTGAAATTATTTCGTCTGGATATAGGAGGAGAACTGATGATTCCGTTACTGCCGCAATGGTCCATTGCGGTGGAACGTTCAGCCGTCCTCTCCCACTTCAGCGGGATCCGGCAGTTCAGGCAGATCGCGATTGTCGTCCGGCGGCGCTGGTTGGCCGTGATCGTTTTCCGATGCCGGTGCGTTGGATACGTCGTCAGGTGTGGGCTTGGCTAGCATCGTTTTCTCCGTGAGGAATGTGCCTACGAAGATCACGCACGCCGCATGCCAAAGCAATTTTCGCGGGCAGACCGTCCGCTTGAGGCATAGCCCTTGCTGAACGTTTTAACAACAGCGCGAGCCGCCGCCCCGGTGGCGGAACACGCTGTCCATTCACGCACGGAGAGTTCGATGAAATATTTAACGGCATTGCTGGTATCGGCACTCGTCGCCATGTCGGGCGCGGCCTTCGCACAAGCGGGCGGCGGCAACGGTAACGGCGGCGGCGGCGGCACGGGCGGCTCGGGCAACGCGCACGGCGCGGCTACCGCCGGGCCGACCGCGGGTGGCGAGCCGGCATCGGGGGTAACGGGCTCCGGTTCGTCGAAAATGCACCACACATCCAGGCCGAAAATGAAGAAGCCGATGAACGACAAGACGAACATGCCGGGCGCGGAGGCGAGCAGCGACACGAAAGGCAAATAGCATCGGCGTTTGCCCGGCGCCGATTCCGTACTGATTCCAACAGGCGCGTGGAGCAAGTGCCCAAGGATCGGTGGTACCGGAGCAACGCGGGCAGGGTGGCAATAATCGGTACTGCTCCGGCTGTATCGATGCAAGCGATGCATGCAGTTCGACTCTCGCCATGAAGGAGAGGCGCATGCACAGCGGCATCGCGGGAGATACGATCATGGTCCAACGAATTCGTTATCAGGTGAATATCTGCGGTGGCGATTTCACGCACGTACGCGAATGCTTTCGCGACTGGAAGTCGCAGACGCTCGTGTATCGCAGGAACCAGCGGATGTTCGAGGGAAAACAGGAAGTGCGGCCGTTGTCGGAGCGCGTGTTCGACAACGGCGAGGTCGCGCATGAGGCGCTCGAACGCGTGTGCGGACCAGGCGATCCCTATGCGCTCGCCGCCGAGATTCACGATGGCGAGCGCGACATGTGGCTCGTGATGGCTGCATTCGAAGAAGAGGCTTGATGTGCTTGATGTGTCGGGCCGGACGCGGTTCGCTGCACTGAGCGGGCTGTGTTTTCGAGCGCTCGCGTCCCGTCGCTCCATAACCGCCTCGTCGTCTTCATGATCGGGCGGCGCTCTCGCCTTACTTCCCGCTGCGAACGTTTCAACCCGCCTCCTTGGCGATACGCGACGCAGCCGCCTCGCGAACACTCGTCGTTTGCCGAACGGCTCGCGCGCGGGCCTTTGCATCTTTTTGCGTGGCGGCGTCTTTACGTTTGCGCAGCGTGCGTGACTTCTTCAGCAAGGTGGTGAGCGAATCGTTGACGCGATCGGCCACCTCCGACTCACGCGTCTTGCGGCCTTTCGCGCCTGCCTGACGCGCCAGTTTTGCCGCGCGTTTTTCCGCCTGCGCGAGCAATGCCGCGAGCGCCGCTTCGTCCACTCTCAGTCCCCGGCGCGTCTTGCCCTCGTGCAAGCTGTGCAATTCGTCGGCTTCAAACGCGCTGATCACCGCAGGGTGAATGTAGCAGCGCCGGCATACGGACGGCGTATTGCGCAGCAAGCCCGCGACGTCCTTCACAGTGGCGACGAGATGGCGGCGAGCTTCCGCCGCGCTGCTGCACATCAGCCGCCGCAGCGCGGCCAGCGCATAGACGCTGCCGGCCCACGTCCGATAGTCCTTCGCGGTGAAGTCCGCGCCGCTCGCACGGCGCAGATAGTCGTTGATGTCGGCTGAGCCTACCGTGCGGCGCGTGCCGTCCTCGTCGAGATACTGGAACAGGTCGTGCCCCGGCAGTTCGGCGCAGCGCCGCACGATGCGCTTGACGCGCGGATTGTTCACCGTGACGTCATGTTCAATGCCGCTCTTGCCGCGAAACTTGAAGCGCAGTTGGCCCGCCTCGATCTTCACGTGTTGCTTGCGCAGCGTCGTCAAACCATACGACTGGTTATCACGCGCATACTCGACGCCGCCGATGCGAATGAGCGTCGTATCGAGCAACTGCACGATCGCCGCGATGACTTTATCGCTCGGCATGCCCGGCAGTTTCAGATCGCGTGCGACGCGCGCGCGGATTCTCGGCAATGCGCGGCCGAACTCTGCCATGTGCTCGTATTTGTCGGCATCGCGCGTCTCGCGCCAGCGCGGGTGATAGCGATACTGCTTGCGTCCGCGCGCGTCGCGGCCGGTCGCCTGGATATGGCCGCGTGCATCGGGGCAAATCCACACGTTTTCATAAGCCGGCGGAATGGCGAGCGCGTTGATGCGTTTGATTTCGTCTTCGTCGTCAATGCGTTTGCCGTCCACGTCGAAATACACGAAGCCGTTTTTTTCACGCTTGCGCGTATAGCCGGGCCGGGTGTCGTCCGAGTGTCGCAAGCCCGGTGGCATGGCCGCGGCTGCGGGTTGCTTCGCGCTGTCGCCGGTGCGTTCACGTTCGGGGCGTTGTTGAATCGGCTTGGTGGTGGCGGCCATTGTGCAGGTAGAAGTTTCAAGCGTGAGGCGCGCTTTGCGCCGGTGAGTGGCTTAAGCAAAGCCAATGCCTGCTGCGCGTTCCGTGCGCCGCGTGGCGTGAACGGCGGAACGGTCCTTGCGAACCCTTGCTACGCGTCATGAACAAACCAAGGAGATCGCCATGAGCAGCACGCTGAATCCCGATGAAGAGCCGCAAAACGTCGTCAAGCCAACCGCGGGCATGACGGGCGAACTCGGTCCGAGCGATTCGTCCGATAGCGGCAGCGATATCGCCGGCGCCAGGCGTCATGAATTCGATGTC
>DASPZL010000090.1:0-12089 GCA_035636295.1 Paraburkholderia sp. | reverse complement strand
ATGAGCCGACGCGGATGGAGGCACGTTTTCTCGAAGAGCAGCGCATCACGCGCATCGCGATGCCGCTGGCCGGATTCGCCGAAGCGTTGGTGGATGCGTTGCAACCCGCATTGGCCGCGTGAAGCGTGGCCGCTTATCCGTTGTTCCTTATCCATAGCCTTTATCAAGCTCACCATCATGACTACACTGACAGTACTGCCTTCGGGCAAGATCTATGACGTCGCCACCGGCGTGACCCTGTTGCAGGCACTGCTCACCGTCGGTGAGAGCATCGCGCACAAGTGCGACGGCAAGGCCGACTGCGGATCGTGCCACCTGTTCGTTCAGGAGGGGCGCAAAAGCCTGTCGAAGATCCAGCGGCTCGAAAACGACAAGCTCGATACGCTCGTCGGCATCGGCTCCAGGTCGCGCCTTGCGTGTCAGGCCGTGCTCGGCGAAGAGCCGGTGACCGTCGAACTGCTGAGCTTCGTCTGAGCGGCGAGATGACCACGATCGAATCGCTGGTGGCCGACGTGGCCATCGAAGCGCGCGACCGCGGCACCTGGCTTGAACTGCAAATCGAAAGCAGCGACGGGACACGCGCGCTGCGCGCCCGCAGGGCGGTATTTGCGTTGCCGCCGCGGTTAGTGCAGGAGCGTGTCAGATTCGATCCGCCGTTGCCTGTGCTGCTCGCCGACGCGCTCGCCGCCACGCCGACCTGGATGGCGGCGCAGGCAAAGGCGTTCACCACCTATGCGCAACCATTCTGGCGCGACGCGGGTCATCCGGGCAACGCGTTCGTGCGGCACGCGCAGGCGATGCTGGGCGAGGTGTTCGATGTCAGCGACGAGAGCGTCGGCGCGGGCGCGCTCGGCGGCTTCGTTGCGCTCAGCGCGGCGCAGCGCGTGAAGTTTCAGCGCGGCATGCCGCTGCTGATCGAAAGCCAACTGGTTCAGCTCTACGGCGCGCAGGCGCAGGATGGCCTCGGGCAGTATCTGCTCGACTGGGCCGACGAGATCTGGACGTGCAGCAGCGCCGACCGGGAAGGTCCTCCCGAGCTGTGGCAAGCTGACCCAGCACTGCGCCGTGCTTATTGGGGCGGGCGGCTGTACTTCGGCGGCAGTGAGACGGCGGCGCATGGCGTCGGCCACATGGAGGGGGCGCTGGAAGCGGCCGCACGCATCGAGCGAGCGCTGGCACCGCCGGCCGCACCCGGCACCGGCACGCACGTGCCGGCCACGGTGGACGACGCGCTGGCCAGCTTCGCCGCCGCCGTATCTGCGCATCGCGAGCATGCGTCATTGCATTACCGTCAGAACCTGACGCGGCTGCTCTCTGCCCAACAGAGCCAACAACTGACCCAGCATGCGCTGCTGGCGACCGTCGAACGGGTCTACAGCGAAACGCTGGCCGTGCTCGATGGCCTGCTGCCTGCGCTTGGCGCCGATCACGCGGGCCAGGCCGTGGCGGGCAGGCATGCGCCGACGCCCACGCTGCTGTGGCTGCGGGTGCATCGCCGAAGCCAGCCGGCGCTGTTTCAGATGACGATCTGAGCCGCCGCACGGGTCGTCAGTGCTGCGAGGGTTGCCGTCCCAGTCCACGAAGAAACCCGCCGCGCCGCTCATGCCGTCACCGGTGTGTCGAGCACCGCCTTCAGGTTGAGCGTCATGTTGGTCCGGGTCGCGTCGACATACGGGCAGATGCCCTTTGCGCGCTCCAGCAGGCTGTCGGCGGTGGCCTGATCCAGTGTGCCGGCCATGAAGACGGTGAGACTGAGCGCCATCCGGTAGGCGCCCTCGAAATTCACATACATCGACAGCGCGGACTCGACGTAGCAGCCGCGCAGCGGCAGTTTGTCGTGTCTGGCGATGTGGCGCACCGAATGCTCGAAACAGGCGGCGAACGCAGCCGCAAATAGCTGCTCCGGATTGGGGCCTTCACCGGTGCCGCCCATCTCCGTGGGCACGGCGAGTCTGAGCTTGAAGCTGCCATCTTCGTTCTGCACCTGGCCGCCGCGTCCGCCCTGCGTCAGCATGGTGGTCTGGTAGACGAGATCCATGGTCGATTCCTCGTTTGGTTCAGCGCGGCAGCTTGCTGCGCTCGGCCGGCGAATAGTTGCTGAGGTGCCCTTCGCGCGCCGCCTGGCGCCGCGCGGAGGAGATGATCGCGCGGCTCTTGCCGGGCGCGGCCGGTGCGCTGACCTGCTTGTCCAGCGCGGTACTGTCGCATTGTGGGCAGACCGGCGTATGGCCGGCGCGCATCAGCGTTTCGAATGCGTGGCCGCAGGCCGCGCAACGGTAGTCGTACAGGGGCATGGTGATCTGATCTCCGTTTCAGGTGGATGGGGCGCAGCGGATCGCGTGTTGGTCCGCGCTGTGGACCGCCGTTGCGGCGCAGCCTTCGAGTGGCGTGTCCGGGGCCGGTGCGTGCGCGCCGAGCCCAACCCAGGCATGCACTTGGGCCGCATCGAAGCCGACCATGCGGCGCTCGTCACATTGCATCAGTGGCCGGCGGATCAGCAGCGGCTCGGCCAGCAACAGCGCCAGCGCGGTATCGGCGTCGAGCGTTTCCGGGACGACCTCGCCCGACTTGATGCGCTGCGCCGCGCGATTGAACCACTCGCTGACTGGCCGCGGCGCGATGAACGCCAGCAGCGCTTCGGTGGTCCACGGCCAGCTCAGCAGGTTGCGCACGTCGAGCGTGTGGCCGGCCGCGCGCAGCAGGGCTTTCTGGCGTGCATTGCCGGAGCAGCCGGGTTTTTCGTAGAAGGTGAGATGGGCCATCGTCAGGGTTCTCAGGTTTGACGCAGCAGTTGCAGGCAGTCGAGGCTGGCCGCCATATCGATGGCAGTGAAGTCGTCCTGGGAGCGCACAGCCGGATCGGCGCCCAGCCCGAGCAGCGTGCGCACCACGTCCGTCGGCCTTGCCCGACGTGGCCGCGAGCATCAGGCAGGTGGCGCCGGTCGCGTTCGCATGATCGATCGGCACACCGGCCGCAGCGAGGCGCTTGACGAGCGACGGATTGCCGTTCACACAGGCGAACCACAGTGCGTTGTTGCCGTCGTCGTTGACGGCGTCGAGCGCAACGCCGGACGCGAGCAGTTGCTCGACGACGGCCGACGCGCCGCGCCATGCGGCGGTCATCAGCGGCGTATTGCCGTGCGCGCCGCGCGCCTGCGTGCCGATGAAGCCTTCAAGCGTGAGCCACGCGGCGAGTTCGGGCGCAAGCGCCTTGCCTGACGGGTTCGACCCATCGACGCCAGCCACCCACGCGCGATGGCCGCCGACCAGGTCGCAGACACCGGTAAACCCGAAGTCCGCGAACATCTGCGCCCACACCTGGCTGACATTGCCCTTGTAGCAATAGATCAGCACGGGCCGCTGCCGGTCGGTGCGCAGCAGCAGTGCGTCCTGGTTCCCGGGTGAGAGGCGCACGGCGCCGGGCCAGCCGTCGCGTGTGTAACTGGCGGCGTCGCGCGCGTCGAGCAGCAGCGCGTCTGGCCGTCGCGCCAGCCACGCGCGGACCTCGTCGAACGTGAGGCGACGAAACACGCGTTGGCCTTTCATTGTGCAATCTCCTTTCGCCTATGGCGGTCGAAGCGCTGGGCACTGCGGCGCGCGCGGACCAGTGTGGCGGCGGCTATGTCTGTGCGCGGCAACCGGTGGCGTGGGCCGTGTAGAACTGCGGAAGTGCTCAAGCGGCCGGTACGGCGCGACGCCTGCGCAACTTCGTCGAGCACGGGCCAACGATACATCGGCCGTGCGTCGAGCCGGTTGGCGTTCCCGCTCCAGCGCGCACCCGACATCCATGCGGAAAAATCTTCACTGGCTTCGGCTTCGGCATTAGTCGCGAGCGTATGTCGGAGTTCGAACAGTGCTTCGGGTTCCTCACGCTCGGCGCCGTCGAAGTCGTCGGCGCGGTCGAGGCCCAGCAGCGTCGCGAGCGGGGCATGGGCGAGCCTGACTTCATGCACACGCCAGCCGAGCACCGCACATGCATAACGCAGCGCTCCGATCGCGTGGCCCACGTCGAGCTGGCGGTAGCGGAACGCGCGTTCGCCGTACTTCCATCTCGCGCCAGTGGATTGAACTGAAGCCGACCAGCACACGCGACACACCGGAGTGCTGTTCGACGCGCGGGAACCGGGCGCGTCGTTCCATCGCGTGTTCCTTTGGTGCGTAGTGGTACAGACCTTCATCCAAATCTCCCAGCCCGCGCGCGCATATATCTCGGTCGGATGGTTGCCGCTCGACGGATTACAGCGCAGTAGCCACCGGTCCGGCCCGAGCCGCTTCCATGCCGACAGGGCGAACGACAGTTCGAACAGCAGGCCCAGGCTTTCGAGCGTGGCCGCGTGCGGCGCGATCGCGCCAGGCGAGAAGAGGCTGGTCCAGTGCGTGGTGTCGTCGGTTGGCAGGGGAAGCCGCGTGAGCGGCGCACCCGCAAAACGGCAGAACGGATCGGGCTGCGCGTCCCAGTCGAGGGTCTCGGGGCCTGACGCATGGCGCTCCAACCGATGCTTGCTGCGCTCGTGGTACGCAAGGACTGTGGCTGCGTTCCCGGTTGCATTAGCAGCGGGCATTGGTGTCTCCGGGAGCCAGGCGGGACTGCCCATTTCAGAACTCCGGCAATGCGGTGACACGTTGCGTACCCGCTCCTTCCATCCGGCGGGCGGCGCGCAGCAGTTGAAGGCCGAGGTCAGCCGCCATGTCGAGCACGCTGCGTCCATCGGGTGCGCACAGTTCTGCGCTCGCCCCATGCGCAAGCAGCATCTGCAGGACGTCGAGGCGGCCACTGGCCGCCGCTTGCATCAGGCAGGTGATGTCGTCGTCGTTGACATGGTCGACGGGCGTGCCGGCTTCGATCAGCCGAAGAATGGTCGCGGGGCCGCCATGCAGGCACCCGAACCAGAGTGCATTGTTGCCGTCGTCATCGATCGCATCGGGGCGCGCACCGAATGCCAGCAACGCTTCGACGACTGCGTCCTCGCCGTGCCACGCGGCCTGCATCAAGGGTGTTTCGCCGTTCACGCTGCGCGAATGCAGATCGGGGAAGCCGTGGTACGCCAGCCAGGTGGAAAGTGCGGCGGGCACGACCGCTTCGAGGCGTGCATCGGCGCTCTGGGCAACGCGCCGAGGCGGACGTTCGTGGACGGCGAGGACAGTATCGGTGTGCATGATCATGGTCGCGTTCGGGTGCAAGGGAACATCGGTGGGCGCAGCCGCGCGCGCGGCTGCCGTCGGGACCCGCGCTTCAGACGGGCCGGTTCTCGTTGGGGTTGCGCACCGGCCCCATCAGTTCAAGTCCTTCGCTGTAGGTGATCGTGTCGAAGGTCACGTCGAACTTGATGGCTGCGTCCGCTACCGCATCGAGCTTGCCGCCTGTGTCCTTCTTCTTCAGTTCGTTCTTTTCCAGGTACAGCAGCTCGAGCATTTCGTTGTAGACGGTGGATTCGAGAATCGGCAGCACATAGAACATCGCACCCTTGTACGGCACCTGGTACCGCTTGCTCAGGTCGATGTTGTCGCAAAACAGAAAGTACTTGCCACCCGCCGACAACGTGTCGCCGAGCACCTCGGCCACGTCCTTCAGATGCTCGAAGCTCAGCAGATACCCGGCGAAGAACGGCAAGTGCTTCTCGCCGATCGTCGCGCAGGCCATCACCTGATCGCAGGTCAGCTCCGGCGGCCGCGCTTCGTCGGCGAGCTTCGGTGCAAAGCGCAGTGCGAGTTCGCCGCGAAAGCCGACCCGGCCGAACCTGTTCGTCAGCCCCTTGAGCACCGGATTGAGCAGGCGGCCTTCGTGTTCGAGACGGGCGAACGCGGTGTCGTCGATCTCCTTGCGGGCGAGTGTTTCGGTCATCACAGATCCTTGGATTGAACAGCGTTGAAGAGGGATTCACGTCTGCGTGTTGCGCATCCAGTCGGCGGTTTTGAAAAACGCCTGCATCAGTTCGTCGCGCAGCGCCGGATCGACACCCGTCTCGTCGAGCGCGGCGCGCATGCAGGCCAGCCACGCATCGCGTTCGGCGCTGCCGATCGCGAATGCCGCATGACGCATGCGCAGCCGTGGATGGCCGCGCTGCGCCGAGTACCGTTTGTCGCCGCCGAGCCATTCGCACAGATACAGCACCAGCACGGCCCTCGTCGAAGACAGGTCCGGGTGATGCATCGCGCGAATGCGCTGCGCGTCGGGCCGCGTATCCATGTGCCGATAGAACGCGTCGGCCAGACGGATGACGGCAGGCTCGCCGCCTAGACGATCGAAGTGCGTATCGCGTTGCAGCGAAGGGGGGGTGGCAGGTGTGTCCATGGCGCGATCAATGCAATAACCGAACCAGGCTGAAAACAGATCGCAACGCGACGACTATCCGGCTGCATGCAGGTCAACGCGACAGAAATCGCCCGACAAACGCGCCCGAACGGTTTGATTCGCGACGAAGTTCGCGTGGTTTGTCGCGAAACCGACAAGACAAAACAGGAGCCTGGAAAAATCCCGAACGAACCGCGCAGCGCGGCGGGGCGGACGCGATGCAGTACCGCTGGCGACATGGCACGGAAGCTGCGTTTGGGGTCCAGCGCGGACACAGGTCCGGCCGATGCGTGACTCGATATAAGAAGACCCATACAGGCACGACAGGCTGACATGGTCGCGGTTACGCAACCCTGGTTTCAACCCTTCTTCCTGAATGGAGAAATGCAATGTCCAAACTTCGGCAAATCGCGTTCTACGGTAAAGGCGGCATCGGCAAGTCGACCACCTCGCAGAACACCCTGGCAGCCCTGACCGAACTCGGCCAGAAGATCCTGATCGTCGGCTGCGATCCCAAGGCGGACTCGACCCGCCTGATCCTGCACGCAAAGGCGCAGGACACCATCCTGTCGCTGGCGGCCGAAGCCGGCTCGGTGGAGGACCTCGAACTCGAGGACGTGATGAAGATCGGTTACCGCGACATCCGTTGCGTGGAGTCCGGCGGTCCGGAACCGGGCGTCGGCTGCGCGGGCCGTGGCGTGATCACCTCGATCAACTTCCTCGAAGAAAACGGCGCCTATGATGGTGTGGATTACGTTTCGTACGACGTGCTCGGCGACGTGGTGTGCGGCGGCTTCGCCATGCCGATTCGTGAAAACAAGGCGCAGGAAATCTACATCGTGATGTCCGGCGAAATGATGGCCATGTATGCGGCCAACAACATTTCCAAGGGCATTCTGAAGTACGCCAACAGCGGCGGTGTGCGCCTGGGTGGTCTGGTGTGCAATGAGCGCCAGACCGACAAGGAGCTCGAGCTGGCTCACGCGCTCGCGGGCATGCTCGGCACGAAGCTGATTCACTTCGTGCCGCGCGACAACATCGTGCAGCACGCCGAGCTGCGCCGCATGACGGTGATCGAGTTCGCGCCGGATTCGAAGCAGGCTGGCGAGTACCGCCAGCTGGCCACCAAGGTGCACAACAACGCCGGCAACGGCACAATCCCGACCCCGATCACCATGGATCAACTGGAAGACCTGTTGATGGAACACGGGATCATGGACGCCATTGATGAATCGCAAGTCGGCAAGACCGCGCAGGAATTGACTGCCTGAGCGGCCCGTGCAGGGCCCGGGCCGGTTTGTTGTATGAGTCCGGGCCGGGCCTGCCCATACGCACAATTCTCACTTTACGGAGCACCCTATGACCGCCACGGTTGAAGAGCGCAAGGCCGCAAACAAGGCCCTGATCGACGAAGTATTAAAGGCCTATCCGGAAAAGATGGCCAAACGGCGCGCCAAGCATTTGGGCACCTTTGAGGACGGCAAGCCCGACTGTGGCGTGAAATCCAACATCAAGTCACTGCCCGGCGTGATGACGATTCGCGGCTGCGCGTATGCGGGCTCGAAGGGCGTCGTCTGGGGGCCGATCAAGGACATGATCCACATCAGTCACGGCCCGGTTGGCTGCGGCCAGTATTCCTGGGCCGCGCGCCGTAACTACTATATCGGCACCACCGGCATCGACACCTTCGTGACCATGCAGTTCACCTCCGACTTCCAGGAAAAGGACATCGTTTTCGGCGGCGACAAGAAACTCGACAAGATCATCGACGAGATCCAGGAGCTGTTTCCGCTGAACAAGGGCATCTCGATCCAGAGCGAATGCCCGATCGGCCTGATCGGCGACGACATCGAGGCCGTCTCGAAAAAAAAGAGTGCGCAGTATGAAGGGCACACCATCGTGCCGGTGCGCTGCGAAGGTTTTCGCGGCGTCAGCCAGTCGCTGGGCCACCACCTCGCCAACGATGCGATCCGCGACTGGGTGTTCGACAAGGCCGATCCGGACAAGCGTCCCGATTTCGTTTCGACGCCGTACGACGTCGCGATCATCGGCGACTACAACATCGGCGGCGATGCGTGGTCGAGCCGGATTCTGCTCGAAGAAATCGGCCTGCGCGTGATCGCGCAATGGTCGGGCGACGGTTCGATCGCCGAGCTCGAGAACACGCCGAAGGCCAAGCTCAACGTGCTGCACTGCTATCGCTCGATGAACTACATCAGCCGGCATATGGAAGAGAAGTACGGCATACCCTGGGTCGAATACAACTTCTTCGGCCCGACGATGATCGAGAAGAGCCTGCGCGAAATCGCCAGCCATTTCGATGACACGATCAAGGCCAATGCGGAAAAGGTGATCGCCAGGTATCGTCCGCTGGTCGATGCGGTGAACGCGAAGTTCAGGCCGCGCCTGCAGGACAAGACGGTGATGCTGTTCGTCGGCGGCCTGCGTCCGCGCCACGTGATCGGCGCTTACGAAGATCTCGGCATGAACGTAGTCGGCACCGGCTACGAGTTCGGCCACAACGACGACTATCAGCGCACCACGCACTACGTGAAGGACGGCACGCTGATTTACGACGACGTGACCGGCTACGAGTTCGAGAAGTTCGTCGAGCAGATCCAGCCCGATCTGGTCGGCTCCGGCATCAAGGAAAAGTACGTGTTCCAGAAGATGGGCGTGCCGTTCCGTCAGATGCATAGCTGGGACTATTCCGGCCCGTACCACGGCTATGACGGCTACGCCATTTTCGCGCGCGACATGGACATGGCCATTTCCAGCCCGGTGTGGGGGCTCGCCAAGGCGCCCTGGAAGAAAAATGCCTAAGCCCCGGTGGCCGGCGGCCGCCGCGTCGGTAACTGGCCCGTCGCCGACCCTTTAGATTATCGAACCAGAGGAGTACGTCATGCCCCAATCCGCCGACAAGATTCTCGATCACGAGCTGCTGTTCCGCGAGCCCGAGTATCAGGAAATCTTTCGCACTAAAAAAGAGAACTTCGAGTTCAACCATCCGGACGAAACGGTCAAGCAGATCGTCGAATGGACCAAGACAGAAGACTACAAGGAGAAGAATTTCGCCCGCGATTCGCTGACCGTGAATCCCGCGAAGGCGTGCCAGCCGCTCGGCGCGGTATATGTCGCCAACGGCTTTCACAAGACACTGAGCTTCGTGCACGGCTCGCAGGGCTGCGTCGCCTACTACCGTTCGCATTTCTCGCGCCACTTCAAGGAGCCGACGTCGTGCGTGAGCTCGTCGATGACCGAGGACGCGGCGGTGTTCGGCGGTATGAACAACATGATTGACGGCCTTGCGAATGCGTACAACCTGTACAAGCCGGAGATGATCGCCGTCTCCACGACCTGCATGGCGGAGGTGATCGGCGACGACCTCGATGCGTTCATCAAGAACAGCAAGCAGAAGGGCAGCGTGCCGGAGGACTACGACGTCCCGTTTGCGCATACGCCGGCTTTCGTCGGCAGCCACGTGACGGGCTATGACAATGCGCTCCTCGGCGTACTCAAGCACTTCTGGGACGGCAAGGCCGGCACGACGGCACCGCTCACGCGCGTGCCGGACGAGAGCGTGAACTTCATCGGCGGTTTCGACGGATTCGTGGTCGGCAACATGAAGGAAATCCGCCGGATCTTCGATCTGTTCGGTGTGACGGTGAATATCATCTGCGATCCGTCGGAGACCTGGAATACGCCGACCGATGGCGAGTTCCGGATGTACGAAGGCGGCACGACCAAGGAGGAAGTCGAGCGCGCGCTGCACGCGAAGACGACGTTCGTGTTCCAGGAGTATTGCAGCGAGAAGACCAGCAAGTTCATCGCGGAGCACGGCCAGGAAGTCGTGGTGCTGAACGCGCCGGTCGGCGTGGCGGGCACCGACCGGTTCCTGATGGAAATCTCGCGCGTGACCGGCAAGCCGATTCCGGCGCTACTGGAGAAGGAGCGCGGCCAGCTCGTCGACGCGATGGCGGACAGCCAGGCTCACCTGCACGGCAAGCGTTTTGCGCTCTACGGCGACCCGGACCAGATGCTGGGCTACACCCAGTTCCTGCTCGAACTCGGTGCCGAGCCGGCCCACGTGCTGGCGACTAATGGCGGCAACGACTGGGCGGCCAAGGTGCAGGCGATGTTCGACGCATCGCCGTACGGCGCCGGCTGCAAGGTGTACCCGAAACGCGATCTGTGGCATATGCGTTCGCTGCTGTTTACCGAGCCGGTGGACTTCCTGATCGGCAACACGTACGGCAAATACCTGGAGCGCGACACCAAAACGCCGCTGATACGCATGGTGTTCCCGATCTTCGATCGTCATCACTATCATCGTTTCCCGACATGGGGCTATGAAGGCGCGTTGCGGGTTCTGGTTACGCTGCTGGATGAGTTCTTTGAAGCACTCGACGCCAACACGATCGTCGCTGCGAAGACCGACTACAGCTACGACATCATCCGCTGACGGAGGGCGTACGGCCATGACGGATGCAACCGATGCATCAGGTGCGGCAGATGCAGTTCTGGTCAAGGTGACGCAGGACGGCCGCAAGGTCGAGGTCATTGATGGCTGGGTCTGTCTATCTGGTGCGCGCGAGGCCGACCACCTCGTCCCCATGCTTGAACACCCGAACCGGCAGGTCATCGCCAAGGCGGTGCCGGGGGCCACGCATGTGGCCGGCCGATTGCCGTTGACGCACGAAGAGGCGGCCATTGCCCAAGGTGCGATGTCGGCGGCCCAGCGGCAGTTCGACGCGAGCCCGGCCGGCATCACCCAGCGATTGCGCCGCGCAGTGTGGGCGAAGACGGCGGCCGAAGGAGTGGAATAGCCGCCGCGTACCAAAGACGTGGATATTGGTGTGGACACTGCCCGTCAGGCGAAGAAACGCACACGGGGGCGACAGGGGTGATGGCAGCGGACTGAGTTGCGACGCAGTGTCTCCACGCTGCGTGTGTTGTGTTAGCCGCCGCCGGTTCGGGGTGGCGCTTTTTGATGTTTTCTGTGATGGGACGCGTAACGGCTAAAACCTGCTATGCAATGGCAGTCTGTACCGGTCAATACCTGTTTATCGGCAAGGCTGGGGTGCGACGTGCAACGGGCGGGGCTTTTCGGTGTCTGGCTGGTAGCGAATCTGCCCACAGGAGGGGAATCATGATTTACGTGGTGGAACAGCCGGCGGGCGGCAAGCCTTGGGCGTGGTTTGCGTACGACGAGGCGGATTTCGCGCGCAAGGTGGCTGCATCCGATCCGCTCGCGCCGGAGGAAATTTACGATACGGCGACGCCGCGCGAACTGCTCGAATTCAGCGGACCGGCCCCCGACCCGCACCTGCGCGCGCAATATCCATCGATCTGTGCGTTTGGCGATGCATATGGCTGGGATATGCTGCTTTACCGCGCGGACTATCTGCTCGGCCGGGGCGTGTGCCAACCCGAGCCGGTCATGCAGCGCGACGCGGCGGCCGCCGCGTTGAAGGCTCGGGGTGACTGTCTTGTTTACTGGAACGATCGCGACGCGATCGGCGCGTTCGAAGGCGCCGACCCGCGCCTCGCGGGCGAGTCGCGCTGGCGCGCCCGGCGAGCACTGTACGAGCAGCTCGTAGCGCTCGAAGTCCTCGCAGACGACAACTGAAGCGTGGCGGGGCGTGTGATGAAGCTACGTATCGAACGGGCCGAGGCCCATGTGCTGGCGAGCGAGTTTCCCGAACTGGCCAGCCTGCTGGATCAACTGCGGTTCGGTGCCCACGCGGAAGTAGGACTGCAGCAACTGGCGCCCGCGGCGCTGGAACGGCCGGGGGCGT
>DASPZL010000089.1:0-12024 GCA_035636295.1 Paraburkholderia sp. | reverse complement strand
TTCCGCGCAGGTCCATAGTACTTTGCGGACGTTGATGGATGAGGTCTTGCCGAGTATCTGCAGCATGGGGTCGTAGCTTAGCGCCTGCTTAAAAAAACGCATAGGGACAGTTTGTTTCCTGTGCACCAGGCCAGTTCGCCGCCGGCGCCAGGTGCGCAGATGACCCGGGCCGCGATCGGGTCCGGGTCGCCGAGCGCCGCGTCGATTGCCCGGCGCGCCTCGTCGAACGCGGCGCCGCGTCACAGCGCGTCCTCTCGCGCCCGCATGCAGCCCATCAATGCGACGCCACGAATATCGTTCCCGGCGCGGGCGGCGGAACGGCGAAGGTCTTGCGCATGCGCTCCGCCTCTTCAACCGGACTGCGTCCGAACAAACGCTTGAACTCGCGGCTGAACTGCGAGGCGCTCTCATAACCCACCTGCACGCACGCGAGCGCCGCCGTCACCTCGTTCCTCACCATCAGAAGACGCGCCTGATGAAGCCGCGTCGACTTCAGATATTGCATCGGCGAAGTCCGCGTCACCGCCTTGAAATGCGAATGAAACGTGGGCACGCTCATGTTCGCCTCGAGCGCCAGTTGCTCGACGTCGAGCGGTTCGCGATAGCACGCGTGAATCTTGCGGATGACCTTGGCGATTCTCGCGAATTGTCCTTGCGCGGTGAGCGCGGCGCGCATCGATCCGCCCTGCTCGCCGGTCAGCACATGAAAGTAGATTTCGCGCACCAGTGCGGGGCCGAGCAGTTCGGCTTCCAGCGGCACGCTCATCGCTTCGAGAAAACGCAGCACAGAGGCGCTCAACCTCGCGTCGAGCGGCGTCGACATCATGCCGCGCGGTTTGGCCGGCACGCCGCCTTCCCTTTCGTCGAGTTGCAGCATGAGCTCTGCCGCGACCTTGAAATCGAGCCGGAAATAGATGGCGAGCAAGGGCTTGGCCTCGCTCGCCTCGGTTTCCATCGAAAACGGCACCGGCACGGAGACGGCCAGATAGTGCTGCGCGTCATACACGTAGACCGTCTCGCCGAGAAAACCCCGTTTCCGCCCCTGGCACACGATCACGATGCCGGGGTCGTAAAGAACGGGCGTGCGGCTGAGCGGCCGGTTCGAGCGCAGAAAGCGCACGTCGGGCAGCGCGGTGAGGTTGTAGCCTTCGACCGGCGCGAGCCTGTCGAGCAACGCCACCATGCGTTGCCGCGCGGCCGGGTCATTGTGTTCGAGCGTCACGTTCGGATAGCGCCAAAGTTGCGAGCCAGGTTGGAATATGCCGCTAGCGTGCCACCGGCGCATTGAAAAATCCATGCGCTCATAGGATCAGGCAATCACCGCAGACGAACCGGCATTCGCGTGCGGCGCCCGCGCTCCTACCATTCAGCCTCGGGTGGGTTTCCGCCGATGCGATGCGCCTTCGCCAGAAAGCGCCTTCGAGGATAGACAAGATAAAGGAGTGCAACACCATGAGCAAAACGTTTCTGATCACCGGCGTCAGTTCCGGTTTCGGCCGCGCGTTCGCGCAAGCGGCGCTCGACGCGGGTCATACGGTCATCGGCACGGTACGCGATGAAGCGGCGCGGGACGCGTTCAAGGCGCTGGCGCCCGAACGCGCGCACGCGATCGTTCTCGACGTGACGGATTTCGACGCGATTGCGCCCGCCGTCGCGACGATCACCGAAACGGCCGGCGCGATCGACGTGCTCGTCAACAACGCCGGATACGGGCACGAAGGCATGCTGGAAGAATCGCCGCTCGACGATTTACGCCGCCAATTCGACGTCAACGTGTTCGGGGCGGTGGCGATGATCAAGGCCGTGCTGCCCGGCATGCGCAAGCGCCGCTCGGGTCATATCGTCAATATCACGTCGATGGGCGGCTTCATCACGATGCCCGGCATCGCGTACTACTGCGGCAGCAAGTTCGCCCTGGAAGGCATCTCGGAGACGTTGGCGAAAGAGGTCGCGAGCTTCGGCGTCAAGGTCACGGCGGTCGCGCCCGGTTCGTTCCGCACGGATTGGGCCGGACGCTCGATGGTCCGCGCGGGCCGCGGCATCGCCGATTACGACGCCGTGTTCGAGCCGATCCGCGAGGCGCGCGCGGCGAAAAGCGGCAAGCAGGCGGGGGATCCGCGCAAAGCCGCGCAAGCGCTGCTGGAGATCGTGGCGGCGCCCAATCCGCCGGTGCATCTGCTGCTCGGCAACGATGCGCTCGACCTGGTCACGGCGAAGCTCGCGGCGCTGAGCGCGGAGATCGAGACGTGGGAAACGCTGTCGCGCTCGACTGATTTCTCGTGAACGCGCCTCGCCGCCACCCTTTCGCCAAACCGGGTTCCATATGATGATTTGATCAAATCCCCTCACAAAACGCCGGGTTTTTTCGCGCTGGATGAACCGGCACCGCCGCGCCGGGGCACTCCGGCATCCGCACGTTCACGTCCGCGCCGCCCGACAACGGCGCGGCAACGGGTTTGCGGCATCGCAACAGCCAGGGTGCGTCACGAATTGCCGTGCGTGAATTCTGCGTGATATTGTTGAATACAAGCGCAGGACGGCGGTCTGCCGTCCTCACCGGAATGCAAATTACAGCAGCGAGCGTCGCCATGAGTGATGTACGCCATCATCTGAGTCCACGTGACCGTTTGGAGCTGTTGTGCTGGCTCACATGCGGGAGCCTTGGCGCCTACTACCTGAATGAAGACTGGCCCGACGCGGCGTTCCACGTGCAGGCCGCCCACAAGTGGCTCGACCGCCGCTCGCGGGAGGCCGACTGGCTGAGCATTGCGAGGCTGTCGGCGCTCGCGCTGGAAATCGCGCGGCGGCACGCGAGGTTCGTTGACGCGGATTGGGCGCGGGACGCGGTCGAGGAGATTCTCGACACCGACGAACTCGATCCGCAAGCCCGGCTGGTTCGGCAGGTGTTGGCGGATTGCCAGACCGCGCTCGCGGACAAGCGGATCGCGGACTGAGTCTTCACACGCTCGTCAGCCGTTCATCCAGAACTGCCGCGGCCCGTTGAACGTTCGGCTCCACGATCATGTCTCCGTGCCCTCCCGAAACCTCCGCGATCACCAGACCGCCGCGCGCGATTCTGCGCCATAACGGCATGGGGTCGCCTCGCTCCCGCTCCGCTATCGCCGCGCGCAGATAAAGAATCGGCCCCGCATCATAGGGACGAGGACGGTAGGCCGTCATCGCGACGCCCATCGTTTCGCGGATGCGCCGCAATGTCGGCGGCAAGCTCGCGGTGAACGGGTCCGGACGGCGCGCGCCGCGCCCGGTCCGGCGGCGTATCCGGTCGGTCGCGCCCGCCAGTTTGCCGGCCAGAAGACCGGGCAGCCGCGAGGCCGGCACCTCGCGCAGCTTGCGCAACTGCCCGCCGGCCATGCGCCAGTGGTGCCGCACTCGCACGTGCAGCGGCAGAAAATACTCATGCACGTAGGTGTCGAGCAAACACAGCAACTCGATCTGTTCGCCCGCGCGCCACAGTTGCTGCGCAATCTCGAACGCCACCAGGCCGCCGAACGAGAAACCCGCTATCGCGTAGGGTCCGCGCGGCTGCACGCGGCGCATCTGTTCGACGTAGCTCGCGGCCATGTCCTCGACGCGTCGATGGATCGGCTGTTCTCCGTCCAGACCGTGCGCCTGCAAGCCATACACCGGACGCGGACTGCGCAGCGCATTCACCAGCGTCAAACACTCCATCACCGAGCCGCTCACGCTGTGCGCCAGAAAAATCGGTGTGCCCTCGCCGGCGCGCACCTGCAGAAGGATCGGCGATGACGCGGGTTGCCGCGCGCAGTCGTCGATGGCGGCGGCAAGGCGCGCGACCGTCGGGGCGATCATCAATGTCGCGAGCGGTATTGCGCGGCTTGTCGTCTGACGGATTTCCGCGAGCATCCGCGCGGCAAGCAAAGAGTGGCCGCCAAGGTCGAAGAAGTTGTCGTCGCGGTCGATCGGCGCGAAATCGAACAGCCGCTCCCAATGCGCCTGCACATGCTTTTCCAGCGATTCACGCGTCTCGCCCGGCGGCGGAATCTCGCGTGTAGCCAGATGCAACGCGGGATGATCGCGGATCGCGTCGAGGCAGGCCGGATTACGCAGTGCAGTCACATTGCCGGCGGGTAAGCCGTTGACCGCATTGCGGGCCGACGCTTCGGATGGCTTACCGTTGTGCGTGACCGGCAATGCGTCCACGGCGAGAATACGGTCCGGCACGTGCGCGGGCGACGCGCGGCGCGCGAGGTCGCGCCGCACGCGCGCGGCCAGCGCGCCGTTCAGCACGCAACCGTCGCGCAACACCAGCAGCAACACCACGCGTGGTTCGATCGCGGCAGCGGCCGAGCCGCCCGCCGGCGCAACGCGTGCGTGCTGCTGCACGACCATCGACTCGCGAATCTCGGGAATGTCGTTGAGTACGCGGTAAATCTCGCCCGGTCCGACGTTGATGCCGCGCACGTTCAACAAGCCATCCGAGCGGCCGTGCAGGCGCACGGAGCCTTCCCGTGACAACTCGACCAGGTCGCCGTGGGTCCACACGCCTGGGTTGTCGGCGAAATAGGCCGCGTGAAAACGGGTGCCGTCGTCGTCGCCGAAGAAACCGAGCGGCCGCGACGGAAAGGGATTCGTGCAGACCAGTTGGCCGACGCCGTCCGTGCGTTTGCCCTGCTCCCATGCCTGAACGTCGAGCCCCAGGCTCCTGCATTGCGCTTCGCCGGTATACACGGGCAGATTCGGGTTGCCCAGCACAAAGCAACCGAGAATATCCGTGCCGCCCGAGATCGATTGCAACGGCAGCGGCGTGACGTGATCGCGCACCCACGCGAATTGCGCGTCGTACAGCACCGCACCCGTCGACAGCATCGCCCGCAATGCGCCCAGATCGAACTGCTTGCCTGGGACGAGCCCGGCCTCTTCGCTCATTTTCAGGTACGCGGGGCTGGTGCCGAAGACGGTAGCGCGCTCGTCGGCGACCACGCGCCAAAGCGTATCGACTGTCGAAATCGGACCGTCGTAGGTGACGATCTCGACGCCCGACGCCAGCGCCGATAATTGCCAGTTCCACATCATCCATGCACAACTGGTGTGAAAAAAGAGCCGCTCGCCGGGCCGCAGGTCGCTATGCAGGCGGTGTTCCTTCAGATGCTCGAGCAGCGTGCCGCCGGCGCCGTGCATGATGCATTTGGGCTTGCCCGTGGTGCCCGACGAAAACATGATGAAGAGCGGCTGGTTGAACGGAAACTGCCGCCACACGAAGCGCGCGGCGTCGCCCTTCGCGATCAGTTCATCCATTGCATGCACGTTCGGCGTGACAGTGGCCGGCAAGCTGCCGCCATCCAGCACGACGATGCCTAGCAGCGACGGCAATGCAGCGGCCAGCGCGGCAACGTTTGCCTGCACCGGGATGCCGGTGTCGAACGGTTGCGCGGCGGTGTGCGCGAACATGAGGCGCGGCGCGAGCGGCGCGAAACGGTCGAGCATGGTCTCGGCGCTCATTTCCGGCGCGACGGTGGACAGCGTCGCGCCGAGTGCGGTGACGGCCAGCGCGGTCACGACCGCGGCGGCGTCGTTGCGCATCACGCCGATCACCCGGTCGCCCTCGCTCAATCCTAACGCCGACAGCGCGTCGGCCAGACGCGCAACGCGCTCGCGCAATTCGCCGCGAGTCAGGTGCAGTGTGGGACCGTTCGCGTGACGGGCGGTGAGCGCCGGCGCATGCGCCGGTGCAACCGCCAGGTTCAGCAACGTGTCCGCATAATTCAGCCGCACGTGTGGAAAGAAACGCGCGTGCTCGCACTCGTCACCGATGCATACCGGCTCGGCGCTGCCCGACCAGTCGACGCCTTGCGACCATTGCAACAGGAATGACCAGAAGGTCCGGTAGTCCCGCACCGAGAAATCGTGCAGCGCTTCATAGCTTACGAAGAGGCGCCCGGTATGGACCTCGAGCGCGCGCGTGAATGCCGTCATTTGCGACGTCGCGGCGCGATTGGGTTCGACGCCGTGGAACGAAGGGCGCGGTGCGGCGCCGGACGAGGCGTCGAGCAAATCCAGGCGGTCCATTAAAAGCTCCACGTTCAGCGCGGGCGCGCGCCATCCCGGCCGGGACACGCCTCGCATAATTCGTTGCGTCGAGAGAAATCCCAACCTGACGAGTCCTGCCCGGTGATACATGGGCAAGCTCTTGCTGAGTCTTCGTCTAATACTGAAGGCTAGTGATTGCGCCCTCGCAACTCTGTTCGACATCGCACGAACGGCACGCGGTGGCATATCGGCGCGCGCGCGAGGCCACCACGAAATTGCACGACGCCGATGCCGTGCCAAGGCGCTGGACACGTAAAATTGCCGGCGGATTTACCGCAATCGCCGCCCTCGCCTCGCTGGCGGCCGCATCCGCACAGGCTCAAAGCAGCGTGAACCTGTACGGCGTGCTCGACGAAGGTATCGACTACACCAACAACGCCGGTTGCGTGCATTGCGGCATAAGTTTTAGCGCACTGGAGGATTGGGTCGCCGGAGCCGCGTTTCGCTTGCCCCTCACGCCTCCACCGCCGCCTTCAACCTCAGCAACGCATGATCCCATTGCTGCGAAATCGTTTCGAGTGCGCGCCGCGCTTCGTCGAGATGAGCCGGTTCGAACGCCCATAAGCGCTCACGGCCTACCTTGACGTCGCGCACGAGGCCCGCGTTGGCGAGCACCTGCAAGTGCTGCGTGACGGACTGCCGGGTGATGTCCGTTCCGGCTGTGAGCTGCGCGATCGACATCGCACTGCCCGCGCACAATACGGCGATCAGACGCAGGCGCGTCTCGTCGCCGAGCGCGGCGAAAATCGGTGCGGAGCTCCGCAGCATGGCGGCCTTCAGACTCGCCGCTTTTGAATTCACCGCCTTCGCCTTCACATTTGCCGCTGCCGCCATAGCGGCAGCCGTCTTAACCCGTTGCGACATGCTTTTCGATATTGACCAACTGTTGTTCCCACCCACCGTTATTCATACGAAACGCCTCGTCGCGGCGCGCGGCGGGAATCTGATCGAAGCCCGATTCGACGACGCGCAGCAAGGTGCCCGAATCGACCTCGGTCAATTCGAATACGACCAGCGTGGTGGGTTCAACCGAATAGTCGACCGACACATCGACCGCGGCCGGATGCCAGCGCCACGACAGATGATGTTCCGGCTCGACCCGCTCGACCACCACGTCCATGACGAGATACTCATAGCCCGGATAGGTGATGTTGCCTTGCACGGACTGGCCGGCGACGAACTGCTTGCCGCTGAAATTCACGCCGAACCATTTGCCGAATTCCTCGGCGTTGGACAATGCGCGCCAGACGCGCGAGCGCGGCGCTTTCAGCAGAATCTGCTTTTCGATGCGATCGGTTGATGTGGTCATATGCAGCCTCCTGACTGCATAATACGAACGCGGCCGGCAATATACAAGTGTCTGCCTGCGCATTTTTTTTTGTAATTTATTGATCGCTTTGGTGCCGCAGCGCAACAGAGCTTATGGCATCCGGTCCACGCGCAACGTTACTTGTCCTCCGGCTCGCGTTTCTTGAAACTGGAGAATGTGCGAGCCGCCGAGATTGAAGGGAGACGATTGAAGGGAACCGCGAGCTTGAGACAGCCGCTCATGCGGCCGAGGTTTTCTTCACGAACGCGTTGACCACAGCTTCCAGTTCCTTCGTGATGCCGGTCATCACGCCGGCCACCACGGCGAATTCACGGCCGGTCACATCGGAGCGGCTCGCCACGATCTGACCGTTGAACGAGACGATATGCGCTTCCTTCGCGATCGACTTGATTCGTTCGATCAGATCCTGCTGCTCTTTCTTTTGCGCCCGCGCAATGCGTCGGCTTTCCTGCTCGTAGACGGCAGTCACCGCGTGCAAATGCGTCAGCAACGGATCCACCGATCCGATCAACGCGTTCAATGCGTCTTCCGCACCGGGCGAAGCACGCCCGATCGCTTCAAGCGCCGTCGACGCCAGCGCGATGAAGTCCGCGATCTTCCTCGCGACTTGCTCGCCGCCGTGAAACGCCTCGCGCAGCGCGGGAGAAAAAAGTCCGGGCGAGCCGTCGCGCCCTTGCACCAGCACCGTGTGGCTGTCGGCAAAGGTGCGCAACGTGTCGCGTGCAATCGCGAGCGCGCCGTCGAACTGCTGGAACGCCAGCATCGCCTTCAGCGCGATGCGCTGCGACAGCATCCGTTGGCGCCCCGCCATGTTGATCAACGAGCTCAACGCCTCGCTGGAAACGTCCGCTTCGGACGGTGGCGCCTGAACCCGTTCTTTCGTGATGCTCATATCAGCTTTTTATGATGTCGATCGGCCCGTCGCACCATCGGCATCCGCGCCGCGCGCGCTTTCAATGCACACACACCGGCGCGGACGTGGACTTGCATTACTCCGTGGCGTGAGCGTGAATGCCGCCGGTTTGCATCGACCACGCCATCCACGGACGGCGCAGCGCGACGATCGCGAGGAACGCGCAAGCGGCCAGCGCGCCGAAAGTCGCAAAACCCATCTGATAGCTGCCCGTGCTTTCCTTCGCTATACCCATCACGACCGGCAGATAGAAGCCGCCGATGCCGCCCGCGGCGCCGACGATACCCGACATCAGACCCGTGCGCCCCGCCCAGCGATGCGGCACCAGTTGGAACGTCGCGCCGTTGCCGAGACCGAAGGCCACATACAGGCACAGCAGCAGCGTAATGCCGCCCGCCATCGAAGGCATTGCAGCGGCGAACACGAAGTCGCACAACGAAATGATCGCGAGCAGCACGGTCAGCGCGCGAACACCGGACACTCTGTCGGCGATCAGGCCGCCGAGCGGACGCACGATCGCGCCGGTTGCGGCGAGCAGCGCCATGAACAGGCCCGCATCGATCTTCGAGAGTTGATAGAGATTGGTCAGCAGCAGTGAAACATACGAGGACATGCCGACGAAACCGCCGAACGTGATGCTGTACACCAGCATGATCGCCCACGTATCACGTTCGGTCAGCACCGCGCGATAGCGCTTGGGCAGCACGGCGATGGCGAGCAGCGAGCCGATCACCGGCAACAGCAGCACACCGGTCTTGCCCGAGCCGAACATGCCGGCTTCGACAAGCAGCACGAGCACGATCAAACCGACGAGCGTCACGGCGAAGCTGCCGAACGCGCGCAGCACGCTGCCCGACTTCACGCCGGAATCGTTGGCCCAGAAGTACAGCGTGATGCCGGCGATCGCGAGCAACGGCAACGCGCCGCCGGTCGCAATCTGCCAGCCGTAGTGCGTGGCCAGTTGCGGAAACATGAAGCCGTCGAGCACCGCGCCGATATTGCCGGCCGCGGCGAGACCCAGCACCAGGCCCTGCACCTTCGGCGGATAATTGCTGCCGGCCATCGGCAACGCCACCGCGAAGCTGGCACCGCCGACGCCGAGGAACACGCCGAGCACCAGCAGCAAGGTGTACGACGGCACGAACGGCAACAGCGGCAACACGATGGTCGGCACCGCCGACAACAGCACGCCCATCAACGCAATGCGTTTGCCATGCGCCGATTGGTACAGATTACCCAGCGTCACGCGCAGAATCGCTGCCGACAGCACCGGCACGGCAACCAGTAAACCCTGCTGCGCCGGCGTCATCGAAATGCTCTTGCTGATGAACGGCGCGAGCGGTCCGTACAAAACCCACACGGTAAAGCCGGTGTCGAAATAGAGGAAACACGCCACCAGTGCGCGCCAGTCTCCGCTCTTTAGGGAGCTCATCACGTTTTTCATCAGACATCCTCACAAAACTGATTGTTCACCCATCCGGCTCATTGCGCTCATTGCGTTTGGAGCGCCACGCACCGGAATGATCACGATGTTGAAAACCGGCCTTGACATGCAACCTCCATGCCATCCGGGTCCCTCTTTTGAAGCTTTATTGCGCACTCTTTGAAATCTCTTAACCGCGCATGTGCCGGTCTCTTTGAAGCGTCAGTAAACGTCGCGCATGTAGCGCTTTTCCTGCGCGAGACGGCTCACGTATTCGAGGGCTTTTTCGTCGCTCATGCCGCCGTGCCGCGCGACTACTTTCTTGAGCGCCGCGTCGACATCCTTGGCCATGCGGCTCGCGTCGCCGCATACGTAGAAATGCGCGCCCTCTTCGAGCCACGCCCATAGTTGCGCACCCTGCTCGCGCATGCGGTCCTGCACGTAGATCTTTTCTGCCTGATCGCGCGAGAAAGCGACATCGAGCCGGGTCAGCACGCCGCTGTCGCGCAGCGCTTCGAGTTCGTCGCGATAGTAGAAATCGCTGGCCGCATGTTGCTCGCCGAAGAACAACCAGTTGCGCCCCTTGTCGCCGCGTGCACGCCGCTCGTGCAGAAAGCCGCGAAACGGTGCAACGCCGGTGCCGGGACCGACCATGATCATCGGCGTGTCGGAACTGTGAGGAGGGCGAAAGTGTGCGGACTTCTGCACGAACACGGGCACATTCACGTCGCCGGCACGGTCGGCGAGAAACGTCGACGACACGCCTTTGCGATGGCGGCGGCCATTGCTGTAGCGCACCGCGGAAACGGTCAGGTGCACTTCGCCGGGATGCGCCTTCGGGCTCGAGGCAATCGAGTACAAACGCGGTTGCAAACGCTTGAGCATGCCGGTCAATTCGGCGGCCGTGAGGCTCACCGGAAATTCGTGCAGCACGTCGGCGAGTTGCTGCCCCCACAACCATTGTTTGAGGTCGGCCTTGCGCTCGGGTGTCAGCAGATCGCGCAGTGCGCCGTTGCTGCTGCGCGAGGCGATGAACGCGAGCGCGTCCGGATTCGGGCGCGCGATCTCATAGTGCTTGCCGAGTGCATCGGCAAGACGCATATCGCCCGCGCCTGACACGTGAACGCTGGCTTCAGCACTCAAGCCGCTCAACGTAATCAATTCGTCCACGAGCTCAGGGCAATTGCTCGGCCATACACCGAGCGCGTCGCCCGCTTCGTATTCGAGGCCGGAGTCGCCGGTGCTCAACGAGAAGTAGCGCGTGTCCTTCACCGTGCCCTGCTTGTTCAACCGCAGGTTCGTGACGAGCCGCGATGCGGCCGGACGCGTCTTGGTCGGCACGGCGCCCGGCACCACCGCATTGATCATGCCACCAGGCGGCACCGCATGCAGCGCGGCATCTTCTTCATTGATGCGCACGATGATGCGTTCGAGCCACGCGTCGGCGCTTTCCTGATACTCGCTGTCGCAATCAACGCGATCCATCAGACGCAGCGCGCCTTGCTCCGCGAGACGTTCATCGAGCCGGCGGCCATGGCCGCAGAATTGATCGTAGTTGCGGTCGCCGAGCGCGAGCACCGCGAAGCGCACGCCGTCGAGACGGGGCGCGTTCTCGCCGCTCAATTGCGTCCAGAAACTTTGCGCGTTGTCGGGCGGATCGCCGTCGCCGAACGTACTCGTCATCAGCAACACGTATTGCGCTTTGGCGAGCGACGAGACCGGATAGTCGGCCATGCACGACGTGCGGATTTCGAAGCGCGATTCCATCAGACGCGTGGCATAGCGCTCGGTGAGCGATTCGGTGTTGCCGGTTTGCGAGGCCCACAGCAGCGTCACCTTCGGACGCACGCGCACGATCCGTACGCCTGACGAATGCGCGGCATCCGCATGGGCCGCGACGCGCGCAGCCGCCGGCGTCGAAGCCGTTGCGCCGCGGCTATAGAGTCCCGCGAGCAAACCGTCCACATAGAGGCGGCTCGTCGAGTCGAACGGCGCGCTGCCCGGCAGAACCGGCACGCTGTCGATACCTTGTGCTTCCGCCGAACGCAGTCCGCTGACGAAACCGGCGAGATAGGCCCGTTCCGTTTCGGTGAACGACGGCGCGCTCACTTGCGGCAACTGCAACAAACTGGTGATTGCATTGATACGGGGCATATCCAGATCCTCGGCGCGTGCCGCTACGGCGTTCGCGGGCGCATCGGCGAGCGTCTCGTCGTCGCTGTTCAAAATCGGCTCGATGCTGTCGAGCGCCACCGGGCTCAGCGCGACGGCGCAGAACTTGAGTTCGGG
>DASPZL010000088.1:0-7528 GCA_035636295.1 Paraburkholderia sp. | reverse complement strand
TACCTTGCTCTCCGCAGAACAACACGCCCGTAAATTGCTGGCCGAGTTGCTGCAACAGCCACGCCGGTTGTCCCGCCACTTGCACCGGCGCATCGACGCACGACGCACCCGGCACCATCAAGCCTTCAAAGCTGTCGCTGTCCGCGGTATTCAGCGGAGATTCACGCAACACCGCCGGCACGGAGAGCCGGCCACTATTCGTCAACTGCCGTGCAAACGGATGATGGCGCGAGAGCTTCAGCACGGCATCGCGGAACACGCGGCTCACCGGGCTCTTCGGCGTAATGAAATCGGTTGAGCGCGTGGAGTTGCGGATGTTTTCATCGGAGGCGAATTCGCGTTCGCTTGCATAGGTATCGAGCAATGCGTCCGACGCTCGGCCTTCGAGCACCATCGCCAGTTTCCATGCGAGGTTTTCCGCATCCTGCACGCCGCTATTCGCGCCGCGCGCGCCGAACGGCGACACGCCGTGCGCGGAATCGCCCGCGAACAGCACGTTGCCGTGCCGGAAACGCTCCATGCGCAAGCACGAAAACGTATAGACGCTCACCCATTCCAGTTCGAACTTCGCGTCCGGTCCGAGCAAGGCGCGCACGCGCGGGATCACTCGCTCCGGCGTTTTTTCGAGCACCGGATCGGCATCCCAGCCGAGTTGGAAATCGATCCGCCACACGTTGTCCGGCTGCCGATGCAACAGCACCGACTGATTCGGATGAAACGGCGGATCGAACCAGAACCAGCGCTCCGTGGGAAAGTCCGCTTCCATTTTTACGTCAGCGATCAGGAAGCGGTCTTTGAACGTGACGCCCTTGCTGTCGAGTCCCATCAGATTGCGGATTGGACTGCGCGAACCGTCGGCGGCGACCACATAACGGCCGCGCAAAGGATACTGACCATTGGGTGTGTCGATAGTCAGCGTCACGCTGGCGTCTTCAGCACCCGGTGTGCCGTTCTGCTGCACACCGACCACTTTGCTTTTCCAGCGGATGTCGATATTCGGCATTTCCTGCGCACGTTCGAGCAGAAAACCTTCGACGTAGTACTGCTGCAGGTTGATGAACGCGGGCCGATTGTGACCCGCTTCCGGCTGCAGATTGAACGTGTACACCAGTTCGTCTTTCAGGAACACCTTGCCGACATTCCAGCTGATGCCCTTGTCCACCATCCGCTGCCCACAGCCCAAGCGGTCGAAGATATCGAGCGAGCGCTTCGAAAAGCAGATCGCCCGCGAACCGGTGGACAACGAACAGTCGTCGTCGACCAGCACGACCGGCACGCCCTGCTGCGCGATGTCGATCGCGGTGGCGAGGCCCACCGGGCCCGCACCGACCACGATCACGGGATAGGCCGCCTGGTCCGCGCCGCCGTGTTCTGATTGCTCACGGCACGGCTTGTATTCGAACGACAGCGTCTGGTAGTTGGTGCTCATCTTGTGTCTCCGTCCTTCTCTACTCTGCTGTACGCTTTTTTTATCAGGCTTGCAGTGCGTCCCACATCTCTTTGTCGCGCTGCGCGGTCCAGATGCGCGGATGCGTGATACCGCTCGCTTCGTCGAAAGCACGCGAGACGTCGAACGGCAGGCAATGCTCATAGATGAACACGTGGCCGAACTTCGGATCCATTGCCTTGCGCGTGTGCGCCATCGCGGCCTTCAGGTCGAGCTTCTGTTCGACGGCTTCACGGCCCTGTTGCAACAGCGTGGTGACGAAATCCTTCGTGTAGTCGAGGCCCTTGTTGACGTCTTCCGGTGTGGTCAGCGCGGGGCCGCGGCCCGGTACCAGCTTGTCGGCTTTCAGCGCGCGCAGCGCTTCGAGCGTGGCCGGCCATTGTTCGAGCTGCGCGTCGCCGCAATAACACGCCGCGTCGTATTCCACCAGGTCGCCAGAGAACAACACCTTCTGCGACGGCAGCCACACCACCGTGTCGCCCTTCGTATGACCCGCGCCCAGATGCGCGATGCGCACTTCGAGCTTGCCGAGGAACAGCGTCATTTCCTTTTCGAACACGAGCGTCGGCCACGTCAGGCCAGGCACCGTTTCGACGCCGGCAAAGAGACGCGGGAAGCGTTCGATTTCCGACTTCATATCCGCTTCACCGCGCTCGACGATCATTTCGTACGTGCCGCGGCTCGCAATCACTTCCTGCGCGCCTTCGTTGAAATACGCCGATGCGCCGAGCACGCGCACCGCGTGATAGTGCGAGAGCACGACGTATTTGATCGGCTTGTCGGTGACGCTGCGAATGCGGGCAATGAGGTCTTGCGCCATGGCCGGCGTGGCGGTGGTGTCGACGATCAGCACGCCGTCGTCGCCGATGATCACGCCCGAGTTCGGATCGCCCTCGGCGGTGTACGCGTAGGCGTTCTCGGACAACTGCGTCCACGTGACTTTCTTGACTTCCAGATCGGCCTGGGATGCGAATGCCTTTGCCATGCTTGTCTCCCTCAAAAATTGAACGTGAGGCGAGACGGCCGGCTGCGCGTGCGACTGCGCTGGCTGACGGTATTGGAGGATTTGTCTCGCCCCGTTTTGACTCTGTGACTGCGCCGGTGTGTCGGGGTGAATGCATCTTATGGCCGCGTCTGTTTATTTGTCAATAGCGAAATGTATCGCTATACGCAAATTTCAAGGCGTCTAAGATGAAGACAGGATGGCGCATGCCTTCGGTTAACATGGACCCTTTTTACGGACGAGCGCGGGTGTGAGCAAAGCAGCGAAATCGGCCGCCGGCAAAGGCGCGGGCCGCAGCGAGACGGCGGACGGCGGTAAGACGCAGCGCGGGATTCAGAGCGTCGAGGTCGGTGGCCGCGTGTTGCTGGCGCTCGCGCAGGCGCGCAGTCCGCTGGCGCTGTCCGATCTCGCCGCCGCCGCGCAGATCGCGCCGGGGCAGGCGCATGCTTATCTGGTGAGCTTGAGCCGCTTAGGTCTGATCAAACGCGACGAGTTATCCGGCCGATATGAACCCGGTCCGCTTTCCTTGCGGCTTGGTCTACTGCATCTGGAGAATCAGCCGGCGTTTCGCGCCGCCGTGCCGCGCGTGGCGGCGTTGGCCGAAGCGATCGGGTTCAGCGTCGCGATCTGTATTGCCGGGCCGCAGGGGCCGACGATCGTTCGCTATGAGCATGCGGGGTTTCCGTTGCATGTGAATTTGCATGTGGGCACGGTAATGTCGCTGCCGGCCACATCGACGGGTCGCGTGTTTTGCGCTTATCTGCCGCGTGAGGCGGTGGAGGCGATGTGGGCGAATCAGTCGGGCGGGGCCGCGTCGGTGAAAAGCGCGGCCATGACGCCGGCCAATGAACGCGCCGCGTTCGAAGCGACGCTGGCCGCGATTCGCACTCGCGGACTGGAAATCAGCGTGGATGCGCCGAGCCCCGGCATCAGCAGTTTGAGTGCGCCGGTGCTGGATGCCGACGCCCGTTTATCTCTCGCGCTGACGGTGATCGGCTCGACCGGCGCGATCGACGTCGCCGCCGACGGTGCGATCGCTCGCGCACTGCTCTCCGCGGCTCATGACATCGGCGCCGAACTCGCGGCGGCGCCTTCCCTGCTGGCTTCTTCCGCATCGTGACTGATTCTCTCGACACTTCCCACACCGCTTCCGCCGATGCCAAACCGCAGCGCGGCATTCAATCGCTCGATAGCACGGGCGAATTGCTTGCGGCGCTCGTCGCGGCGGCGCGGCCGTTGACCTTGCGCGACCTCGCGGCGGCTGCGGGCATGCCGCCGGCGAAGGCGTTTCCGCATCTGGTGAGTCTGCTGAAAATCGGTTTGCTCAATCGCGATGCGGCGGGTTGTTTCCAAGCCGGGCCGCTTGCGCTGGAGCTTGGGTTGATCGGCTTGCAGCGCTTGTCGCCGACGCGTGAGGCGGAGCCGGAAGTGGTGGAACTGGCTGCGTCGACGGGAATGAGCGTCGCGATGGCGGTGCTCGGGCCGCTTGGGCCAACCGTCGTGCGGCTCGAGGAATC
Source organism: Paraburkholderia sp. (assembly GCA_035636295.1). Lineage (GTDB taxonomy): Bacteria > Pseudomonadota > Gammaproteobacteria > Burkholderiales > Burkholderiaceae > Paraburkholderia. Next base: position 3,561 of record DASPZL010000088.1, on the reverse strand, counting down.
GGCGCGGCCGCTGCATGTGAGCTTGCGGGTCGGCACGGTGATGTCGCTGGCGAATACGGCGATTGGGCGCGTGTTTGCGGCTTATGTCGCGGATGATGTGCGCGTTGGACTGCTGGCGCAGGATCATTTGCGGCTGGCGGGGGCGCAGGCTGCCGAGATTTTTGCAGGGAAGGCGGTTGAAGATTCGACAGCGACGGCGACGGCAAGCGCAGGCGGCAAAAACGCGGCGCCATCGCTGCCGCAGTTGACCAAAGCCTACGCGCAGCGACTTGCGCTAATCCGCGCGGACGGTATCGACACCGCCCTCAGCCGACCCGTACCCGGCATCGATACATTGGCCGCGCCGGTGTTCGACCATACCGGCAGCATCTGCCTCGTGCTGGCGCTGATGGGACCGAGCGGCAGCTTCGATAGTGAGCCGGCGGGCGGGCCTGCGCAGACTTTACGGGCGGCGACGTCGAGGTTGTCGCGGCGGTTTGGGTGGATGGCGAGCGCAGGCTGAACCGGCAGTGAACTAAAAGAAAGCCTTCACGCCGCCATCAATCCCTCGCTGCCTCCGGCTCATGCGACGCCAACCTCGCCTTCGCATGCCGCATCTTTTCAAGCGTCTTTGGCCCGGCTTTGAGCGCGACGCCGATAGCCAGCGCATCCATGATGCACAAATGCACGAGCCGCGACACGCCCGGCGTATTCGGATCGATCGGACTCGGCACGCGCAGCAGCAGCGGAATATCGACCAGCCACGCAAGCCGCGAGCCGACATTAGTCAGCGCAATAGTGGTCGCGCCGCGCTCCTTGGCGATTTGAATGCTTTCGTTCACTTCGACGCTGCGCCCCGAATGCGAAATGGCAAAAGCCACATCGCCCGGCTCCATGAGGCCAGCGTAAAGCCGCTGCAAATGACCGTCAGTAAAAGCAGTCGACGCAATATCGAGCCGCAAGAACCTTAACGCCGCATCCTGCGCAACCAACCCCGATCCCGAGCCAACACCAAAGAAAAACACCCGCCGCGCGCTGGACAGCGCCGCAATCGCACTCTCGACCACCGCCGGATCCAGCGCACCGCGCGCATGCGTGATCCCATCGACGGCAGCTTCACCCACCTTGTCCATCAATGTCTTCACATTGTCATCGCGCGCGACCGCCGTCGACGCATACGGCAACCCGCCCGCGACGCTCTGCGCCAATTGCATCTTGAAGTCGCGCAGACCATGCGCACCGATCGCGCGACAAAACCGCGTGACGGAAGGTTCGGACACGTCCGCGCGCTGCGCGAGTTCGGTGATGCTCGCGCGCATCGCGAAGTCGACGTCGCTCAGCACCATGTCGGCGACCTTGCGCTCGGCGGGCCGCAGATTAGCCAGTGCGCTGCGGATGTGAGGAATCAAGTTCGGTGCGGACACCCGGTGTTCCTTAAGGGTTAAATGAATCCGCGTCGCGTCGCAGCTTCAATCAGCTTCATTCGGCTTGGATCATGCTCAAGCGGCAACACGCGGTTCAGACCAGCCTGTGTCCACTCTCCGTGTCGAACAAATGAATATGTTCGGCCGGCAGACGCAGCGTTACGCGCTGACCGGGCTCGACTTTCGAGCGCTGGCGAGTCGTCACGCACCACGTGTCGCCGCCTATTTTCCCGTACAAATGGGTCTCGGCGCCAGTCGGCTCGACCACCTCGACTTCCATCGTGGCGTCCGGCGTCTGCGTCATGGTCTCGACGTGTTCCGGGCGCACGCCGAGCGTGACCTTCGCGCCGACAACCGCCGACACAGGCGCGCCTTCCAGCACGATCTCGCCACCGTCATTCAGTTTCAACGCGAGGCCCTGCCCTTGCGCGCGATTCACCAGCACACCTTCGGCGAAATTCATCGACGGCGAGCCGAGAAAGCTCGCGACGAACAGATTCGCCGGATGGTCATACAGCTCCAACGGACGCCCGATCTGCTCGATCCGCCCCGCGTTCATCACGACGATGCGGTCGGCCATCGTCATCGCTTCGATCTGATCGTGCGTGACGTAGATCACCGTATTCTTCAAACGCTGATGCAGCGCCTTGATTTCCGTGCGCATTTGCACGCGCAGTTTGGCGTCGAGATTGGAGAGCGGTTCGTCGAACAGGAATAGCGACGGTTCGCGCACCACCGCGCGGCCCATCGCGACGCGTTGCCGTTGACCACCGGAAAGCGCACGCGGCAAGCGGTCCAGATAACCGCCGAGGTTCAGCATCTTCGCGGCGGCTTCAATGCGCGGCTTGAAACTCGCCGCCGATTCCTTGCGAATCCGCGGCCCGAACGCGATGTTTTCGTAGACGGACAAATGCGGATAGAGCGCGTAGCTCTGAAACACCATCGAGATATTGCGCTGCTGCGGCGCGAGGCTATTCGCACGCGTGCCGCCGATCATCAGATCGCCACCGCTGATTTCCTCGAGTCCCGCCACCATGCGCATCAGCGTGCTCTTGCCGCAACCCGATGGACCGACGAGCACGACGAACTCGCCGTCGTCGATATGCAGATCGATGCCGTGCACCACTTGCGTGTCGCCATAGCGTTTGAAGATGCCGCTCAGTTGCACTGCTGCCATGCTGTCCTCATCGTCATGCTTCGTTGATTCAACCACGCGCCGTGTTCAAAGCGATTCGAGCGTCAATTCTTCCGCCATCAGACGGTTGCCGGCCATCAGGCCGCCGTCCACCGGCAGCGCGACGCCGGTAATCACCCGCGCCATTGGCGACGAGAGAAACAGCACCGCGTCCGCGATATCGTCGGGCGTCGCGAAGTCGCGCAACGGGTACCACTTCTTCAGATCCTCGAAGACCTGCGGATTCTTGTCGACACGCGCCTGCCACGCCTGCGTCTTCACCGTGCCCGGACAGACGATATTCGCGCGAATGCCATAGCGGCCGAGTTCAACCGCGAGCGCCTTCGTGTAACTGATGAGACCGGCCTTCGCCGCGCTATACGCCGGATGACCCAGTGCGGCCATGCCGTTCACCGAGCCGATCAGCACGAGCGCGCCCTGCTGCCGCTCGATCATCGACGCGCGCACCGCTTCCACCGTGTGATACGTGCCGTTCAGATTCAAATGGATGTCGCGTTGCCAACTCGCGGCGTCGGTCCTGGCGAGCGTCAGGCCTTCCGCCGCGCCCGCGTTGGCGACCAGCACGTCCACCGGACCGCGCGTCTTGACCGCGTCGGCCACCGCTTGCTGCATTGCGGCGGCGTCGCCGAGATCGGCCGTAATCGGCATGACGTGCGCCGCGCCGAGTTGCGCGGTCAATCCATGAAGCGCGACCGCGTCGATGTCGAGCGCCAGCACCGTATCGCCCTGCTCCACGAAACGCTTGCACAACACGCTGCCGATGCCGCCGCACGCGCCCGTTACCAACACCACACGATTCATGTCCGCCCTCGCTCCTGAAGCTGGTTATCGCAACCGGTCTGGCATGTAAATTTCCTACAAATCCGCCGCCAGCGCAGTTGTCTAGTCATCCCGAAGATTGGGTATCCGTTTCTTCGCGGCGCACAAAATACCCCTGCTTTACAGCATCTTATGCACAAAACT
>DASPZL010000087.1:0-16199 GCA_035636295.1 Paraburkholderia sp. | reverse complement strand
AGGCTCTTGTCGAGTTCGGTCGCCTGACCGAAGGTGACGAGCTCCACCTGCTTGCCGAGCTTCGCCGCAAGATCGCGCACCAGACGCGGGAAGCGGCTGAACACGTAGTCCATCGGCATCATGCGGATCGACATCACCGCTTCCTGCAAATCGCGCGCGTTGCGCTCGAGCTGCGCCATGCCGTTGAAGAGGCGATCGTGCAAGGCCGGATCGAACGTGCTGGTGGTTTCCGCGAGCATGGCCTGCGTAATCACCAGCTCGCCGACCAGGTTGATCAGCTGATCGACCTTTTCGACGCCGACGCGAATCGAGCTGCCTTCCGCGCCGCCTGCTGCCGCGGCCGGACGCGCCGCCTTACGGTCCTGGTCGGCGGGCGCGGCTGCGCTTGCCGCCGGTGCGCTGCTCGCCGCCGCGGGTTGGGCCGCGGCGGCGGCTGCGCCGGCGACATCCTGCGCGGCGGTGTTGGCCGCCGGCGCTGCCGGTGCCGCTTGCGTTGCCTCTGCCGCCTGTGCTGCTTGCGCCGCGGTCGAATCGGCAGCGTCGGGCGTTCCAGGTTCGCCTTGCTGCGTCTCGTCCGCCGGCGCGGCGCCGCGGCCGATCGAGATCTGACTTTCGTCGATCACGAAACAGCACACGGCGATGATGTCGTCGGAGGTCACATCGGTCGAGAGCCACAGCGTCAGATCGCCGCCGCTCTTGACCTGCCCGACGATATTGCCCAGGTTGCCGAGCTCCTCAGCCAGCAGTTCCTGGTCCTTCTCACCCACGCCCCGTAGCGTAATTTTCAGATGTGGGCCGGCGTTGTCGTTTGCATCGCCTGCGCCCGCGGCTTGCCCGGTCTGCGCCGGTTCGCCGTCAGTCCATTCACCCGCCGCCTGCACCGCCTGTTCGACGACGTGCTCCGGCGGGGTGCCGCCTTGTACTTCCTGCATTTCTACTGATGCCGCCACGGCAACTGCTGCTGCAGGCGCAGCGGCAGGAGCCGGCGCCGCTTCGGCCGGCGCGCCGCCGAAGCGGCTTTCCGCGTGCAGCTGTTCGAGCTTCGCGCAGATCGCCTTCGCGACCGCCGCGTCCGGCTCGGCGCTCGCGCGGTAATCGGCGAGCTGGCCCGACAACACGTCCTTGGTTTCGAGGAACGTGTCGATCATGTCCTTGCGCAGCACGAGTTCGTTATTGCGCGCGCGGTCGAGCAGCGATTCGAGAATGTGGGTCGTTTCCGTCAGCGCGGTAAAGCCGAACGTCGCCGCGCCGCCCTTGATCGAATGCGCCGCGCGGAAAATCGCCGCGAGGTCTTCGGGATCGGGGTGCGCAATGTCCAGATTGAGCAGCAACTGCTCCATCTGCGCGAGCAGTTCGTCCGCTTCGTCGAAGAACGTCTGATAGAACTGAGTGATGTCGAGTGTCATGCCTGTGTCACCGCGAGAGTTCCTGTCTAGGCTTGGGCTGCCGTGCCGCCGCGTCGAGAGCTTCTACAACTTGTCTATAAATGGCGCTTACGCGGGGTCCGGTTCGGCCAACGCCGCCACCAGTTCGGTCAGCATGTCGGGGTCGAGCGGCTTTTCAATCCAGCCGGTCGCTCCCGCAGCCCGCGCCGCCGCCTTAAACGAGTCGCCCGATTCCGTCGTGAGGACGAGGATGGGTGTCGCCTCGTAGGCCGGGTTGCCGCGCAGTTCGGCGATCAGATCGAGGCCGGTCTTGCCCGGCATGTACTGGTCGGTCAGCACGAGGTCGAACGGCATGGCGAGGGCGTTTTCGAGCCCTTCGTTGCCGTCCGCCGCGAGCGTCACTTCGTAGCCGGCTGTCGTCAGCGTCGCGGCAAGGATCTGCCGCATCGATGCTGAATCGTCGATTGCCAGGATGTGCCTGATCATGAAAAACCTCGCTGCGCTTACGCTGTGGATCGCCGGGTCGTTCGCGCCGGCGGGGCGCGTGAACCGGCCAGGCGATCGCCGTTTGTTACTGGGCCGCCCGCGTCGCCGCCGGCGCCTTCGGTGCAACCGTCACCGGTTGCGCAAGTCTTTGCAGCAGCGGCTTGGAGCCGGCTGCGTCGTCCGACAGAGTGGTCGTGGTGGAGTCGTCATGGTCGAGCGCCTCCTCCGACTTCCTGTTCAACACGATGATGCTGATGCGGCGGTTTTCCGGATCCATCGGGTCCGCCTTGTTCAGGTTCTGCGTCGACGCGAGGCCAAGCACGCGCATCACCTTCGCTTCGTCCATGCCGCCGGCGATCAGCTCGCGGCGCGACGCATTGGCGCGGTCCGCGGACAGTTCCCAGTTGCTGTAGCCCTTCTCGCCGCCCGCGTACTGCGCGGCGTCGGTGTGTCCCTGCACGATGATGCGGTTCGGCACGTCGTTCAGCGTGTGGCCGATTTCGCGCAGGATGTCGCGCATGTACGGCTCGACCTGATCTTTCGCCGTCGCGAACATCGGCCGCTTCTGCGAGTCGACGATTTCGATGCGCAGGCCGGTCAGCGTCGAGTCGATCCGGATCTGCTGCTTGAACTGGCGCAGCACCGGGTTCGCTTCGATCGCGGCCATCAGCTTGACCTGCAGATCGTGCAGACGAACCTGTTCGCGGCGCTCCAGTTCGCCCTGCAACTGCTTGAGCGAGTCTTCCGGGGCATGCGAGACGGTGCGCTCGGCCCGATTGTTCGTGCCGTCGGTGGAGCGCGTCACGCCCTGCGCGTCGGTCGAAATGTCGCGGCCGCCGCCCTTCAGAATGCTCGAGTCCTCGGCGCTGCGATCGCCGCCCCACAGCGTGATCTTCAACGGCTGGTTGAAGTACTCCGCGATGCCCTTCAACTGCACGGTGGAAGCCGAACTCAGCAGCCACATCAGCAGGAAGAACGCCATCATCGCGGTCATGAAGTCCGCATACGCGAGCTTCCACGCGCCGCCGTGGTGGCCTTTCTTGGCCGGCGCGGAGCGCTTGACGACAATGGCGCGGTCTTTGTCCTTGCTCATCGCTTCGGTCCCCGGCGTCCGTTACTTGGCCTTGACCCGGCGCACGTGCTCTTCCAGCTCGGCAAACGACGGGCGTTCGGTCGAGAAGAGCACCTTGCGGCCGAATTCGACGGCGATCGCCGGGGCATAACCGTTCAGGCTGGCGAGAATCGTCACCTTGATGCACTGGAACATCTTGGTCGACTCGGTCACGCGCTGTTCGGCGACGCTCGCGAGCGGCCCGATCAGCCCGTACGAAAGCAGAATGCCGAGGAAGGTGCCGACCAGCGCCTGGGCGATCATCTCGCCGAGCACCGCGGGCGGCTTGTCGGCCGAGGCCATGGTGTGCACCACGCCCATCACCGCGGCCACGATCCCGAACGCCGGCATCGCGTCGCCGACCTTGTTCAGCGCGTGCGCGGGCGCCTCGCCTTCCTGGTGATGCGTTTCGATTTCCTCGTCCATCAGGCTTTCGATCTCGAACGCGTTCATGTTGCCGCCCACCATCAGACGCAGGTAGTCGGTCAGGAACTCGATGATGTGCTTGTCGGCGAGAATCTTCGGATACTGGGTGAAGATCGGACTCTTCGACGGATCGTCGATGTCGGCTTCGAGCGTCAGCGTGCCTTCCTTGCGCGCTTTCGCCAGCAGGACGTAGAGGAGCGCCATCAGCTCCATGTAGACGTCCTTGTTGTACTTCGCGCCCTTGAACAAGGTCGGAATGACGCGCAGCGTCGCCTTGATCGTCTTCATTCCGTTGCCGAGAATGAACGCGCCCACCCCGGCGCCGACGATCATCAGCACTTCAACGGGCTGCAGCAGCGCGCCGAGATGGCCGCCTTCCAGCGCGTAACCGCCGAAAACGGACAAAAGCGTCACGAGTGTTCCCACGAAAATCAGCACTGCCGAGCCCTCACAAAGAAGCGACGGTGACCGTCGTTAATCTGGTTTACGGCAAGCGGGCAGAAAACTTTGACGGAAAAGCGGCTTGCCGCTCCGGTGCTCACCAGAGGCGTGTCAAAGCGGCCCGGCGAGGGCGGGCGGCGCGTGGCCTGGCGGACACGCCTGCCGGATAGGGATACGGATGCGCTCGCGTGCAGCGGGCGCGGGCGGCGGGTCACGGATGATGCCGGCCAGCGGGCCGGCGGCCGCGCCGCGGCTCAGGCCTCGAGCGCGGCGAGGCTCTCGCGGGCCCGGGCGTCGGCAAATTTCTTTGTCTTACCGGCGCGCGAAGGCGGCTGGCAGAGCCCGCAGACGAACGCATGCTGCGGATCGTGCGCATGCGCGACAAAATGTCCGCCGCAGCGGCAGCAGGACGTCATTTGCAGCATCCCGGAGTCGAAAAAGCGCACCAGGGTCCAGGCGCGCGTGAGGCTGAGCACGGGCTCGTCGTCATGAAGCTGGACGTGCTCCTGATAGAGCCGGTAGCTCTTCACGATCGACTGGATCGTCTCGCAGCCGCCGTGGCCGGCCATGAACCGGTAGATGTTGTAAAACAGCGACGAGTGAAAGTTCGGCTGCCAGGTCATGAACCAGTCGGTTGAGAACGGCAGCATGCCCTTGGGCGGCGACACCCCTTTCAGTTCCTTGTACAGCTTGATGAGCCGGTCGCGCGACAGGCTGGTTTCCGCCTCCAGCAATTGCAGGCGCGCGCCGAGTTCGATCAGTTCGATGGCGAGGGTGATTTCCCTGACCTCGAGCACAACGCTTTTATAGGCCATCCGTTTGCATTTCCCCCGTCCTGATCGCCTTGCGTGAGGTGCGAGCCGCCATCAGCCGAGCTGCTCGACTGGCTGGCTTGCCATCAGGATCGCGGAATGCGCCTGAGCCACGGCGCTGGATTTGCCCTTGTCCGCGAGAGCGGACAGCACGGCATGGTCATCGAAACGGAAACGGCACAGCACCTGACTGGACGCCGCCAGCTTGACGGTTTGCGCCAACGACAGATTGGCGAGTACGTCGGCCAGCTGGTCCGAAATCCCCATGCGAAACATGCCCATCGGCTTGTCTTCGCGCAGCAGCCGCTGCGCGAGCAGGAGATAAGACAGGTTCACTTCTCTGATCTCATTGAGCATATCGCTTGTCGCGCTCATGATTCCCCCGGGGTGTATCTGGCTGGTCAGGCCGTTACGGAAACGTTTGCTCGAACGCGCGCACCTAAACCGCACGAATCGGCTCGTTTCTGGTCTTGCACGCATTGTCTCGGATGGGGGCGCGGACGAAAATCGGACAGACACCCAGCCTGCTTGACGGATTAATCCGTCATTCATGTAGGAATTTGTCCTACATAAGGCGAGTCGGAAAGGAAGTGAAATGAACGGGACGGCGAGCAGCCTACGCCCGGCTATGCCGTTTGAGTTTTTCTTTGCCGGCGATGTGAACCAAATGGTGAACCTGCGCGGTTCGCGGTCCGCACCTTGGATCGGTGAGGAAGAATTATAAGACGTTTTCACTTCTGCGTAACATGCCGGTTGTCAACGCCGTTTGGCGTGGCCGGGCGCACGCCTTGCTACTTGGCTGCGCGGCGTTTGACAGCGTCCGGGCAAGGGCTACGCGCATGGCCCGGTCGTTGGGATCGCCTATCGGACAACCTGTAACGGTCCATGTTTCGCGCTGTAACAACATTAAGCGTTTGAAAAATAACTCGAATTGGCGCGGCCGATCCCGATAATGAAGCTAAGGGATTACCCGATGCAGGTTCGGAGCACCCCCGGGCGGCGGCTTACCGCGCCCAACCGTCCGTCAGGCATTCGCTCCTCGCTCTACTCGAGCGCCGCTGTGCGAAGCCGTTCTGAATAGGAGAATACGCATGCGAATCGCACAAATTGCGCCGTTGTACGAAGCCGTCCCGCCGAAACTTTATGGTGGCACCGAACGCGTCGTGTCGTATCTGACCGAGGCGCTGGTCGACCTCGGTCACGACGTGACTCTCTTTGCGAGCGGCGACTCAGTCACCTCCGCGAACCTCGACGCCTGCTGGCCTCGCGCGCTGCGCCTCGATCCGACGATCCGCGACGCGCTCGCTCCCCACATCCTGATGATGGAAAAAGTGCGCAAGGTCGCGCATGAGTTCGACGTGCTGCACTTTCACCTCGACTACATGCCGTTCCCGCTGTTTACGACGATGGACACCCCGTTCGTGACCACGCTGCACGGCCGCCTGGACCTGCCGGAGTTACAACCGGTGTTCGACGCTTTTTCAAACGTGCCGGTGGTGTCGATTTCCGATTCGCAGCGCGTGCCGCTGTCGCAGGCGAACTGGCTCAACACGATCTACCACGGTCTGCCGGACCAGTTGCTGACGCCGCAGGCGCACAAGAAGCCGGAGTACCTGGCGTTCCTCGGTCGTATCTGTCCGGAAAAGCGCGTCGATACAGCTATCAAGATCGCTGCACAAAGCGGTTTGCCGCTGAAGATCGCCGCCAAAGTGGACAAGGTCGACCAGGACTACTTCAAGCGCGAGATCGAGCCGCTGCTGTCGCAGGCGCATGTGGAATTCGTCGGCGAGATCAACGAGGCGCAGAAGCCCGAGTTTCTGTCGGGCGCCAAGGCGCTGCTGTTCCCGATCGACTGGTCGGAGCCGTTCGGCCTCGTGATGATCGAATCGATGGCGTGCGGCACGCCGGTGATCGCGTTCAACCGCGGCTCGGTGCCGGAAGTGATCGATCACGGCGTGACCGGCTACATCGTCGAGGATGTGCAGGGCGCCGTGGCCGCGCTGCAGCGTCTGGACGAACTGTCGCGTACCGAAATCCGCGCGCAGTTCGAACGCCGCTTCAGTTCGAAGACGATGGCGCAGAACTATGTCGACAGCTATTCCGCACTGATCGAAGCGACGCGCCGGCCGGTGTTGCGCCAGGTCGCGGTTGGCTGACAGGCGCGCTCAAGCGGTTGGATGCGTTTTTGCACTGAACGCATGCATGTTGCATCTGCCGCTTGTGCTGCTTGTGCCGCTTTCCTTTTCGCCAGCCAATTCGCCGTCAATTCACAGTGTGAATCGTTTGCGCGGGCGGCAACTCGGAGTTTTCCCACCCCTTTTAGAGAAAAAGCCGCCCGTTAAAGGCGGCTTTTTTTACGCGGGTGTGGATGCGCTTCCATCATCCGATTAGGACGAAGCGAATAAAGATCGACTACCGTTTTAAACCTTCATTCAGCTTTCGCCCCGGCGGGCAATCGGCTTAAGCCGCACCAATCAGAAAGCGCTCGCGATTCTTGCCGACGATCCACTTGGGCGGCTTGCCGCGCCCGCTCCACGTATTCCCCGACTTCGGATCCTGGTACTTCGCCGGCAGCGGCGCCTTCTTGGGCGGGCGCCCGCGCTTGGCGGCCACGGCGAAGCCGAGGTCCTGCGCCGTTAGACCGTATTCAGCGATCTTTTGGCGGATATCGGCGACGACGTTGTCGATTTCCGTACGGCGGGCTTCTTCTGCCTGTGCCTGCAATTTGGCGATCTGCGCCTTGAGGTCTGCATATTGAGACATTGTGGTTTCTCCCCTTTCTGGAACTCATTCGTTCGAAGATTAACTGCAATTATGCAAATTCGCAATGGAGAACAATACGGATTTAGGAAGAAATCATCTGATAATTATTAAGCGCCGCCGAATTGTTAAACGACATCTTTATTCCGTAATAAGAGGTAAAGCCGCCCTCGACATTGACAATTCTTGACACCCGCTTTGGCCGTCTTTCCCTAGAATTGCGCATTCAAGGTGTGCAGGCGCACATAGCCGTCCACGCCACCAGGAGCGTCAATCTTTTTAGGATTACCAATCATGCAGTTGTCAAAGCGCCTCGCTGCCGAACTCTTCGGCACTTTCTGGCTCGTGCTCGGGGGCTGCGGCAGCGCGGTTCTCGCCGCCAACTTCGCCGGCCCGGTCCACGGTCTGGGCATCGGCTTCGTGGGCGTGTCGCTGGCGTTCGGCCTGACCGTCCTCACAATGGCTTTTGCGATCGGCCACATTTCCGGCTGCCACCTGAATCCGGCGGTGAGCGTCGGCCTGACCGTCGCCGGCCGCTTCCCGGCTCGCGACCTCCTGCCGTACATCGCCGCGCAAGTGATCGGCGCGGTGCTGGGCGCGCTGGTGCTGTCGCTGATCGCTTCCGGCAAGCCGGGCTTCGATCTCGTCGCAAGCGGTTTCGCCAGCAACGGCTATGGCGAGCGCTCGCCAGGCCATTACTCGCTCGCCGCAGCGTTCATTTGCGAAGTGGTGATGACCGGCTTCTTCCTGTTCGTCATCCTCGGCGCGACCGACAAGCGCGCGCCGGCCGGTTTCGCACCGATCGCCATCGGCCTGTGCCTCACGCTCATTCACCTGATCTCGATTCCGGTCACCAACACGTCGGTCAACCCGGCTCGCTCCACCGGCCCGGCGCTGTTTGTCGGCGGCGCGGCGATGGATCAGTTGTGGATGTTCTGGGTCGCACCGATCATCGGCGCAGTGATCGCAGGCGTGCTGTACCCGCTCATCGCGGAAAGCCGCAGCGGCAAGTCGCAGAAACTGGCTATCGACTAACCGGCGAGTGCATCTCTGAGGCAGTCGAAACGGGCGCTACGGCGCCCGTTTTTGTTTGGTGCGAGCGGTGCGACTGCTTGCTCATCCTCGGGCGATCTACCAAAGGTCCGCTGCTGCAAGCATGCGATTTCTCCGGTTCTGACCTGGCGGGCGCGCCTCCGGCCGCCCTTGCGCGGCGCCGCCGGGACGCACCGTCGGCGGCTGCGTTGAGCGTTTCCGCGAATACGCGGATTAATCGAGTAATACAGATGTAAGCCGCGATTACGGGTGCGGGTGGCCGATTTCCGCAAAGCGGCGTGCCAGATTCAGTGCGGCAGATCTTGAGCAGTTGCAAAGCCATATGCTGCAAGGCTTCGACCGAACCACGCGTGGCGCACGGCGGGTTCGAATACCGCATCGAGTTGCGCTCGATCTCCGCGACGATGCTTGCAGTCCGTAACATCTCGTCGCAGTCGCACCCAATGGGAATGCGTACATTGAACCTGTGCGGCAAACATACGCCGTCTAACAGGAGAACAACATGAAACGCATCGTCACTCACTTGCTGGTTGCTGCAGGACTCGCGGCGGGCGCATGCGGTGTCGCGCAAGCGCATACGGATCTAAACATCGGCCTGTCGCTCGGCGCACCGGTTTATGCCCAGCCGGCCCCGGTCTACGCGGCGCCGCGGCCGGTGTATTACGGCAACGGCGGCTGGGATCATCGCTACGACCGCGGCGACTACTATCGCGGCGACCGCCGGTATGACCGCGGCTGGAATCACAACGACCGCCACTGGGGCCGCGACGATCGGGGGGGCGACCACGGCGATCGCCGCGGCGGATGGCACGGCTGATCGTCACGCCGGCAAGTCACGGCGGAAGCGGCTTGATGCCCTGAAGCTCGTTGCGGCTGCTCGCGGAAACCTCAAGGCGCAGCGCCGACCGTAGCAGACCGAGCGCGCGCGAAAAACCGGCCCGTGTCCATGAAAGTGGATGCGGGCCGATTTCATTTCCGGGCCCTCAGGCCATCAGTTCGTCGTCGATCGAGAACAGCTTGCGCAGATGGTGCGCGACGCCCGCTTCGAAGTTGTTGCCGATGCGCGGCACGTTCGGCAGGCGCGGGATGAGATCGGGATTGGCGTTGTTCATCATGAACGGGTGGCCGGCGGTCTCCAGCAGGTCGATGTCGTTCATGTTGTCGCCAAACGCCACGCACAGCGACGTATCCACGCCGAGGCGCTCGAGCACGATCTGCAAGGCGCGGCCCTTCGACACGTTCGACGTCATCACCTCCAGACAGTCCGGCAGCGAATAGGTGACGTATAGCGCGTCACCGAATTCGCGCGCCAGATTCGCCGCGACCTGCGCGAGATCGGCAGGCTCGCCGATATAGAGGGCCTTCGCGATATCGACGCCGCTGTGATTCGGGAGATCCGTCACCTCGTAGGTGAAACCGGAGTCCTGATGGAATTTCAGCAGATGCGGCGCATCACGGTCGATCAACCACGCCTGGTCGGCGAACAGGTTGACGATCACGCGGCCATGCGCGCCGGCGATTTCCGGCAGTACGAGCCGTTGCACAATTGCCGGCGGCAAGTCGTCCGCGTGGATGACCGTATTGTCGGGCGCATGGATGCGCGCGCCATTCGACGTGATCAGATACGGGCTGATGCCTAGCACGTCGCGAATGCCCGCGACGTCGCAATAATGGCGGCCCGTGGCGATCACGAACCGCACTCCGTCGTTTTCCAGCTTGCGCACGGTGGCAACGGTGAACGGGTCGACCTGGTGGTCGGCGTTGAGCAGCGTGCCGTCGAGATCCGTGGCGATGACTTTATACATAGTGTGGGCAGCCGGGCAGCGTCAAAGCGGGTATTTTACCGTTGCCCGCCGGGTTCGCCGGATCGCGCCCGCCATGCACCACCAACACGCGCTTATTCTCAGCTTGCGAGGCGAGCCGCTTCGCGCTGCGCCAACTGCAAGCCGCCGTGTGCGGAATCGGCCAAGGGTTCGCGCAAGCGCGCCTGGTAAATCCGCGGAACGTATTCGCGCAACGGTGCGCCGAGCCCGCCGCACAACGCGACCGGCAAGCTCGCCGAGGGGTCGAGCGCCGCGATCATCTTCCCCACTTCAGCGCCTGCCTCGCCGAGCAGTCGCGCTGCGAACGGATGCGCACGATGCGCGATGACGATCGGCGCGAGCCTCGCATACGCGGTCTGATTGGCTTCGCATAGCCAGACCACGAGGCTGTCGCGATCGTGCGCGCCGGTATGGGCGAGCAGCGCTTGCGCCAGATCGTCGTTGGGTCCACGGCCATCGAGCGCGTGCTGCGCGTGCACGATGGCGCGCACTCCGAGCCAGGCGCCGCTCGCCTCATCACCCGATGGGAAGCCGTAGCCGCTCACGACGCGGCACTCGCCGTCATCGTCGAGCGCGGCAGCCACGCTGCCGGTGCCAAGCGCGACGATCACGCCATGCGCGCCGCCGTGCGCACCCAGCAAGGTGGTGTAGGCATCGCTTTCCACGGCGAGCCCAGCTAGCGCGGGCGCCTGCGCGCGAAAGGCGGCCAGCCAGTCGCGGTTGTTGACCCCTGCCAAGCCACAGCCGAGCACGCAGCGCGACCAGTCCAGCGCCACGCCCGCGCGCGCAAACGCTTCGCCGCAACCGGCCGCGATGGCCTGCCATGCCCGTTCCACGCCGAGCCCCAAACCCGACGGTCCGCTCGCCGCCTGCGCCAGTTCACGGCCCCGCGCGTCGCCGAGCACGACGCGCGTACCGCTGCCGCCGCCGTCAATGCCGATCAGAAAGAAGTCGTTGTTCATCGAATCGAATAGGTTCAGGTGGTGAATAACGCATAGCGTGGCAGGTCAGTTTCAATTCGGCAATCGGCCGAACGGCCAGCTTGCGGCGCGCCCGGCTTCCGCTATGCTGGCGGTCGCCATGACAACGCAGGAGCGCGAAAGTGACTGAACGATGCAATTGGGTGTCGAGCGAAGCGCTCGCACACTACCACGACACCGAATGGGGCGTGCCCTCGCGCGACGACCGGCATCTGTTCGAGATGCTCGTGCTGGAGGGCGCGCAGGCGGGTTTGTCCTGGTCGACGATTCTCAACAAGCGGGCTGGTTATCGCCGCGCTTTTGCCGACTTCGACATCGACAAGGTGGCGCGCTTTACGCCGAAACAGGTGGAAGCGCTGGTGCTGGATGAAGGTATCGTGCGCCACCGCGGCAAGATCGAAGCGGCCATCACCAACGCTCGCGCCGTGCAGCAGATTCAGGCGGAACACGGGTCGCTGACCAATTTCATCTGGTCCTTCGTCGACCAGACGCCGATCCAGAACGATTGGGCGTCGTATAAGCAAGCGCCTGCGTCGACGGAGGTATCGGATGCGCTCAGCAAGGGTTTGAAGCGTTACGGCTGCAAGTTCGTCGGCTCGACCATCTGTTACGCATTCATGCAGGCGGTCGGCATGGTGAACGACCATGAGGCGAGTTGCATGTGCCGCGCGCGATGCGCGGCGCTCGGCAAGAAGGGACGCAATCGCAAAGCGGGCTGAGGCAGTTGCGGTTCAGCGCGACTGGCAGACCCAAGGCACCATCCGGTGAAGCCCTGCTGCGCTTTTGGCAAATTCGGTCGTTATACGGTTATGAGCGCGGCTGAAGGCCGCCCGCGCGGCCTGCGCCTCGGAGCCAACACTCCCGGAGCGCCGCAAGCCCAAAAAGCAAAACGGCGATGTGGCTTCTTTCGAAGCTCACACCGCCGTTCGGCCGTGCGGAGAAAGCGTGCTTAGTGCAGCTTTTTCGGCAGCATCTGGCTGCGCAGACGCTTGTGCAGACGCTTCACAGCAGCTGCCTTCTTGCGCTTACGTGCCGTGGTCGGCTTTTCGTACGATTGACGCTCACGCAGTTCAGCGATCAGGCCATTCTTTTCGATTGCGCGACGAAAGCGGCGGATCGCCACTTCGAACGGCTCGTTTTCCTTCAGAAGAATCGTCGTCATGTAATTCCTAACTCAATCACTTGATATGGGTTAATTGCGTGGCGGGAGACCGCTCACGCGCCGGCCCTCCGGTCGCTCCGATTCATGGCCAGTAACAGGCAAACGCGGGAAAACCCCGGCCAAACCATGAATGAAACGAGAGGCAAAGCGGCCACGGAGGCCGGAAAAGAGAGGTGCGGAACTCACCGCGGAACGCGGACAGACGTAATGAAAAATGCCGCGTCTGCTGCCGTTTCGCCAACCTTTCACCAACGAAAAACATTGACGAAACAGGCAAAGATCTCAATTCACTCCCGATCATATCAGGAAATCGTCCATCGTACCAGGGGGTTAGCGATTCCGCCAGGTCTTTGCGCGATCAGGCGCTCGCCTCGTCCAGTTCGCGGATGTCGGCGCCGGTCAGCATCAGGTGGACGGCCGCAGCGAGGCTTTTGAGCTGGTCGACCGAAGTCGCGCTGGCAATCGGGGCCGTAACGCTCGGCCGTGCGATCAGCCACGCCAGCGCGACGGTGGCCGGCGTGCTGCCATGCCGCTCGGCGACCCGGTCGAGCGCGTCCAGAATCCGCAGACCGCGCTCGTTCAGGTACTTCTCGACCCGGCTGCCGCGCGCCTTATTGGCCAGATCCGCCGGCGAGCGGTACTTGCCGGACAGAAAGCCGCTTGCAAGGCTGTAGTACACCACCACGCCGAGCTGACGGGCGAGCGCCACCGGTTCGATATCGCTTTCGTATTCGGCGCGGTCGTACAGGTTGTACTCCGGCTGCAGCAATTGATACTCGGGCAGGCCGTGCTGACGGGACACGGCGAGCGCTTCTTCGATACGCGCGCCGCTGTAGTTCGAGGCGCCGATCACCCGCACCTTGCCCGCCTCGATCAGCTTCTGATAGGCGCCGAGCGTTTCCGCGAGCGGCGTGTCGGCGTCGTCGTCATGGGAAAAGTAGACGTCGATGTAATCGGTTTGCAGGCGTCGCAGCGAATCCTCGACCGCCGCCTGGATGTTGGCCGCCGACAGCCCCTTGCGCTGCGGGTGCTTGGACACCTTGGTGGCAAGCACGATCCTGTCGCGCTGGCCGCTTTTGCGAAACCACTTGCCGATGATGGTCTCCGACTCGCCGCCCTGGTTGCCGGGCACCCACGCCGAATAGACATCGGCGGTATCGATGAAGTCGAGACCGGCATCCACGAACGCATCCAGAATCGAAAACGAGGTCGCTTCATCAGCGGTCCATCCGAATACATTGCCGCCGAACATGAGCGGCGCCACCTCCAGTTCCGAACGTCCAATCCTGCGCCTTTGCATGATTTCTCCTGGTTTTTTCACGAGAGAAAACGAGAATACGCCGTCTTCCGGATACCTGCAGCGAATGCGTGGGACAAGGCTGGAAGCCGCGCCTGGCGGCGCGCCGGGGCGCCTTGCCCGTAAAACGATTGGGACCCCATTACAGAAAGTTCCTCAAGTTTTTTTTAGTGGGGCCGTCAACCTTCACTGAGGCGGCCAGCAATGAACGAGTGCTTCCGCCGATGCCAAACTTGGCGTACTGGGCTCAAGGCTTATTTAGGAGATTTTCCATGCTCGGAATCAATAGCAACATCAACTCGCTGGTTGCACAGCAAAACCTTAATGGCTCGCAAAGCGCCCTTTCGCAAGCCATCACCCGCCTGTCGTCGGGCAAGCGCATCAACAGCGCAGCTGACGATGCAGCAGGTCTCGCGATCTCGACGCGTATGCAAACGCAGATCAACGGCCTGAACCAGGGCGTCTCGAACGCGAACGACGGCGTGTCGATGATTCAAACCGCATCGAGCGCACTGTCCTCGCTGACCTCGAGCCTGCAACGTATCCGCCAGCTGGCTGTGCAGGCATCGACCGGTTCGCTGTCGTCGAGCGACCAGGCCGCGCTGCAGAAGGAAGTGGCCGCGCAGATCTCGGAAGTGAACCGTATCGCGTCGCAAACGACGTACAACGGCACGAACATTCTGGACGGCTCGGCAGGCAGCGTGACGTTCCAGGTCGGTGCGAACGTCGGCCAGACGATCAGCCTGGATCTGAGCCAGTCGATGTCGGCAGCGAAGATTGGCGGCGGCCTGGTGCAAACGGGTCAGACCGTTGGCACGGTTGCTGTTTCGACGGACGCAAGCGGCGCGTACACGGCAACGGGCGCGGCAATCACGTCGGTCAATGTTCTGTCGGACGGCAAGGGCGGCTACACGTTCACCGATCAGAACAACCAGGCCTTGAGCGCGACGGCAGTCGGCGCGATCTTCAGCGCAGGCACGGGCGCAGGCACCGGCACCGCGATCACGAACCTGACGCTGACGGCCGCACTCGCAACGTCGATGGGCGCAACGGCTGGTGCAGCCGCAACGGCGGCAGTTGCGCAGATCAACGCGATCAACAATCCGCCGGCGGTTTCGGGCCTCGACATCAGCACGGTCACCGGCGCGAACGAAGCGATGGTCTCTATCGACAATGCGTTGCAGACCGTGAATACGCTGCAAGCCGCACTGGGTGCCGCACAAAACCGCTTCTCGGCAATCGCAACGTCGCAGCAAGCTGAATCGACCGATCTGTCGTCGGCACAATCGCAAATCACCGACGCCAACTTCGCGCAAGAAACGGCGAACCTGAGCAAGGCGCAAGTGCTGCAGCAAGCGGGTATCTCGGTGTTGGCGCAAGCTAACTCCAACCCGCAGCAAGTTCTGAAGCTCCTGCAGTAAGAGCTGACGCGGTAACGGCGATGCGCCGCGCGAGAAGCGGGGCGCATCGCCGGTTTTCAAGCAACGGGAGGCATGCCTCCCGCTCTGCATTTGCATGGCCCAGTGATGTAGCATCGCGCACCATCTAATACAGATTCCAAGACGCCCGGAGCCTCTGCATGTCCTCGATCTCAACCACGTCTTCTACAGCAGCCGCCAATGCCGCGCTGCAGTCGGCCGCTCAATCGATCATCAGCGGTTCGACGGGCAATTCGTCGATGGACGTGTCGACGCTCGTCACGGCACTCGTTAACGCCAAGACCGCGGGACAAACCGCGACTCTGGCGGCGCAACAAACCAAGGACAACACCACGCTGTCCGCCTACGGCGCCCTGAGCTCCGCGCTGGGCGCGCTGCAGTCGGGCATCGCGAACCTCGCCAACGGCACCACGCTGTCCAGCTTCGCGGCCACCGCGAGCGGCACGGGCCTGACGGCGACAGCCGGCGTGGGCGCCGTGGCCGGCACCTACTCGGTCGCGGTGACGCAGATCGCCAGTTCGCAGGCTTTGTCCTCGGCGGCCTTCGGCGCCACCACGCAACTGGGCACGGGCACGCTGTCGATCTCGCTCGGCGGCAAGTCGATGGACATCAGCCTCGACAGCACCAACAACACGCTCTCGGGCATCGCGTCGGCAATCAACGCCAGCAGCAGCAACCCAGGCGTCACGGCAACCATCGTGACCGGCACGGACGGCGCCCACCTCGTGCTGCGCGCGGCGAACACCGGCGCGGCGAACGTGATCAACGTGTCGACCAGCAACGTCACGAGCGACAACGGCCTGTCCAGCCTCGGCGTGACCTCGACCGCGAGCACCACTGGCGGCCAGTCGTCGATCGTTTCGGCGAATTCGAGCAGCGCCTGGACGCAAAGCGGCTATGCGCAGGACGCGGAATTCACGGTCGGCGGGATCGCGGCCAGCAGCTCGAGCAACGCCGTGACCAGCGCCATTTCGGGCGTCACGATAAACCTGGCTGCGGCGTCCGCGGGCACCACGCAGACGCT
>DASPZL010000086.1:0-4136 GCA_035636295.1 Paraburkholderia sp. | reverse complement strand
TGCTGACATGCGCCTTGGCGCGATGCAGAATCTGGCGGCAATTCGCCTCGCTCTCGCCCAGCACCGCGGCAATCTCGGAATACTCGTACTCGAACACCTCGCGCAGCAGAAACACCGCGCGCTCCACCGGCGTCAGCCGCTCCAGCATGACCAGGAACGCCATCGACAGCGATTCGTCTACGCGCACCAGTTCAAGCGGATCGCTGCCCGGCCCGGTCACGATTGGCTCCGGAAGCCACTGCCCCACATACTCCTCGCGCTGCACCCGTGCCGACTGCAATTGATTGATGCACAAGCGGCTCACGATGGTGACCAGGAAGGCGCGCGGCGACCGCACCTCTTCCTCACGCGCCTGCTGCCAGCGGATAAACGTCTCCTGCAGCATATCCTCGGCGTCGGCGACGCTTCCCAGCATGCGGTAAGCGACGGAGAAGAGCAGGCTGCGATATTGATCGAACGTCGCCAGCCGCACCGCATCCCGCGCCTCACCTTCGGCCATCGCCTCGCGCTGTTCTCTCTCCGCCAAAACTTCTCCCCGGCGCGCCGCGCCCAAATTCCGATACGCGCAATGCCGCACCAATCCTTAGACCGGACAGGCCTCTCCTTTGTGACAGACTGGCGCTACATCTTCGGCGCCTTCGTCACTGCAGACATTAGATTCTTCCCCAGCGCCGCCGATGCGCTGATCACTCCGCCAAACAGCGCGCCCACCACTCCCAGGCTGGCGACATCCTGCCCCGTCAGATAGAGCCCGCGAACCGGTGTCCGCGCTCCCAGCACGCGCGCCGCGAAACGCTCCGGCGTAGCCGCGATGCCATAAATCTCGCCGCGCCCGTAGTTCATGAAGTGCCGTGTCGTCACCGGCGTCGAAAGCTCCGCATGCGCGATGTTGCCCACTACGGCCGGAACCTGCCGCTCCAGTTCCGCACGCAACCGCGCCGCCAGCCTCTGCTTCAACGCCTCGTAGCCTTCGCCGCGCCGCTTCCACTGCGTCTCCGCCCAACCCGCAAACGCCGCGTAAGGAAGCATCGCAATCGCCTCCACCGTACTCTTCCCCGGATAGCGCCGCTCGAAATCGGGATCCTTGCTCGAAGGAAACGAAAGATACACGCCCGGAAACGGAGCCTCAATGTCCCGCGCAACCCGCTCCACGTTCGCATCGTGATCGAACGACGGATACACCCAGAGATTCGTTCCCTTCAACCCCAGAGCAGCATCGCTCTGCGACAACCCAACGTACAGGCTGACATGGGCCGTCGAAGGTTCGAGGCGCCGCAACTCTCCGCGCACTGAGTCCAGCGCAGGCACATCCGCCGGCAGCAGCCGCCCGAACGTGTTCGCCGCGCCCGCATCGCTCAGCACCAGCCCCGCGCGAAACTCGCGCCCATCGCTCATGCGCACACCCACAGCCCTTCCGCCGTCGAGCAGGATGCTCGCCACCTCCGCGCTCGTCACTACACAGCCGCCGTGGCTCTCGATCTGTGGCGCCATGGCTGCCGCGATCGCGCCCGCTCCGCCGACGGGATAGCTCGCCCCCGCAAAATAATGTTCTGCAATCGTCGCGTGGATCGCGAAGCTGCTCTTCGCGGGCGGCAATCCGTAGTCGCCCCATTGGGCGGTCAGCAGCCCGATCAGTTCGCGATTAGCCGTCAGGCTCTGCAGCACTTCGCGCGTCGTGCGCTTGGCCCAGCGCAGGTACGGCGCGCGCATCAGGCCGCCGGCCAGCGCAGCTATCGGCCCCGGCACCGCCTTCTCTGCGTAGTACAGCGTGCTCGACCGATTGCACGCCAGTACCGCGGCAATATATTTGTCGATCGCGCTCGTCTCGCCTGGAAACGCCTGCTTCAGTCCGTCGCGAAATCGTTCCAGTCCGGCAACGAAATCGAATCTCTGGCCGCCGATGAGGAGCCGGTCGTACACCTCCGGCATCGCCTGCCACTGCACTTTGCCCGCCGTGATGTAGTCGAACGCGCGCCGCACCTCGGACGACTCATTCTGCATCTGCCCGATGTAGTGCAGCCCCACATCCCACTCGTATCCCGGCCGGCGAAACGTGTGCGTGAATCCGCCCGCCTCGTAGTGCCGCTCCAGCACCAGCACGCGCTTGCCTGCGTGCGCGCCCAGCAACACCGCTGCGGCAAGCCCTCCAATGCCCGAGCCGATCACAATCGCGTCCCATTGCTCCGCCAGCTTCGCCTGCTTGTAAGAAACTCCGTTCGTCATCGCTCTTCCTCGTCGGTCGCTGTTCAATGTTGACAGTGACAACATAAATCTACCGCCAGAAGTTGCTGCTGTCAACATAATCTGGTAGAAAAAAGACTGTGCCCCGTTCCGAGCCCTACCACCACGTCAATCTTCGCCAGGTTCTGCTCGACGCCGCCGTAACCCTGGTCGGCGAGGTCGGCCCGCGCGCCTTCACGCTGCGCGAGGTGGCGCGGCGCGCCGGAGTCTCCCACAACGCACCCTACCGCCACTTCACCAGCAAGGATGAGTTGCTCGCGACGGTGGCCGCGGAGGGGTTCGACCGCCTGACGGTCTCCATGCGGAAGTCCATGGCCCGCGGCCAATCGCCGCGCGAACGCTTCGAACTCTGCGGCTGCGGATACGTCGACTTCGCCCTGCGCTGGCCACAGCACTTCGCCGTCATGTTCGACCTGCCGCCGGAGTCGCTCGATTGTCCGCCCACCCGGGCTGCCGGAGAGAATGCCTTCGCCGTGCTGCTCGAGTGCATCGCCGCCGCGCAGCTATCCGGCGATCTCCCGGCAGGCGATCCCATGTCGCTGGCCTGGACGGCGTGGTCGCTGGTCCACGGAATCGCCAAGCTCTCCATCAGCGGAAACCTGCCGCTCAGCGCCCGGGCTACGATTGCCTTCACCCGCAGCGCTTCGCGGACGGTCTTCGGGAATATCGCCGCGCCGCAACCCACTGCCCGAAGACGATAGTCCACACAGCCGCCTGTTTCTGAAACCTTTAGTGCTGCCGGGTGCACCGGTTCGTTCTTGAACCGCATCCTTCCGGGCGCATCCGCGGTCGTCTTTCGCAATGCCGTAACGCCCAGACGCATCTTAAAAGATGAGAAAATGGAATGGGGTAGGACCGTCTGGCTCTGCCCCGGCTTTTTGCCCTTCGCGACTCGGTATTTTCGCGTCTTGCGGGGTTTCAGCCGTCCAACTATAACCACATTGCCGATGCCCATCCTGGAACTGCCGCCCAACCCGTCCCGCACCACCGGCCCGGCCAAAGAGACGGCGGACAAATCCTCCGGCGCCGATCCGCAGAGCCGCCCGATGCAGCCGCTGAAAGTCCGCACTGGCCGCTTCGGCGAACTTGAGGAGCACGAGCTCATCCACCTGCTCGACTCGCTCGACGACGAACGCGCCCGCGCCCGCTTTCGCGAATCCATCTACATCTCGGTCATCATCTATCTCGCCATCGCGTGGTTCCTCTTCTACGGCCCGCGGGTGCTCTTCCATCAGCCCGAGTTCCGCGACCCGATCGCCCTGATGAAGCAGCACGATCAGCAGTTGACGCTGACCATGCCCAGCGCGCCGCCTGCACCCAAGGCACCGCCAAAGATCGACCGCAAAGCTATGGAACAGTTGCAGAAGCAGGCTCGCGAGCGGCCAACACCACAGCCGCCGGCGCCGCAACCCGCGCCGCCGCCGCAGGAGCAGGCCCACACCACAGCGCCGCCGATTCCGACGCCCGCGCTGCCGCAACAGAACACGCCAAAATTCCCGCAGGCGCCCGAGTCGCCGCTGCCCGCCGCGCCTCGCCCCAGCATCGCGCAAAATAATCAGAGCGCCCACAGCGCCATCCAGGACGCCATCCGCGGAGGACTCGGCCGCAGCGGCGCCGACGTCAACGGCCCGGGCAGCGCAGGTCCGCTGCAGGCCGGAGCGGAAATCCTCTCCGACACACAAGGCGTCGACTTCAGCGCCTACATGCGCCGCCTGCACAACGATATTCAGCGCAACTGGAATCCGCTCATCCCCCAGGAAGTCGAGCCGCCGCTGCTGAAGCGAGGCATCGTCGGCATCCGCTTCATCATCCTGCCCGACGGCGAGATCGGCGACATCAAACTCGAAACCACGTCCGGCGATGTCGCGCTCGACAAGGCCGCGTGGTACGCCATA
>DASPZL010000085.1:0-1792 GCA_035636295.1 Paraburkholderia sp. | reverse complement strand
GATTCGTAACTCAACGTTACAGCCAATAGTTATCAGGTGCTTCCGTGCGCACAAGCCGTTATAGTGGACGCAGTTCGCCCGCCGACGCGTTCCGCCCCCACACAGGGTAGAATCGCGGCGAACAACCGTCTTTCTAACCTGAATTGTCCATGGCTTCCGCAGAATCGCATCCGCAAAACGACTTCATGAACGCTGCGCGCAAAGAACGAAAGCGCGTCGAGATTTACCTCGTCAACGGCATTCGCCTGACCGGGTGCATCGAGTCGTTCGATCAGTATCTGGTGATGCTGCGCACGCCTGTCGGCCTGCAAGGCATCTACAAGCGCGCGATCTCGACGATCCAGCTCGACACCGGCACGCGTCCGGCGCCACGCGCCGGACGGCCTTCGCACGGCGAACACACCACGCGTGGTCCGCACGGCTCGCGCGAACCGCGCGATCATCGTGAGCCACGCGAACCGCGCGAGTCGTATGGCGCGCCGTCTTCGGACCGTTCGTCGTCCGATCGCGGCGGCAGCACGTCCGACGGCCCCGTGGTCGTCACGCGCCGCCGGCGTCTGTTCGGCACGGGCGGCGACGGCGGCAATGGCGGCAATGGTGGTAACGGCGGCAACGAATAAACGGCCGCCGCAGCGGCCGGCTAGTCCGCCGGATGGCCGAGCCGCTGCAAGATCTTCTCCACACGCATCACCTGCCGTTCCGTCAGCTCGAATCCGCATTTGACCGCCAGCACGCGGCGGCGCCAGTAAACGGCGTTCAGCATGCGCAGCGCCGGTTGCCTCGTTGCCCACTCCAGGTGTTCCAACTCAGCTTCCACGACGTGTGACGCGTTAAAGCGCCGCGCGCGTGCGGGTTCTTTTCGATCCATGGTGTTCGCTGCCTTGTGGTTCGCTGGTCTTTTCTTGCTCCCTTCCCGACTGGACACCCCGGGTTCACGGCATGCGTCGGATATTTTTGTTTTCCCGCCTTGCTTTCCTGCGACACACGGAGAACGAGTGAATGCAGCATGCTTTTAACTCGCCGCGACTCGCTTTGCGTTATGCTGAAATCGTTGACTCTCTTCTAACGGAGCACGTCATGACCAGGCAGAAGCAGCCCGTACCTCGCAACCCCATGAAAGCGCAGCCGCCCGCTGAGTCTGCGGAAAGCCGTCTCGACGAAGCGCTCGAGGAAAGCTTTCCCGCCAGCGATCCGATCGCCGTCGATGTGACGGATCCGCATCACGCGTCAGTGAAAGAGGTGTCGTCGGAGGGAAGAAAGCGGCATTAGAGCCGGCGGATTGTTGCCTCTCGCGTGGCGGGCGGAGGCGAGCACAATCTTGGGAGAATAGTTCGCAACAGTTCGGAGAGTTCTTCGGACCCTGAGCGAAAACCAACGGCTCACGCACAGGCGCCACTGTTCATCCGGCAGACCTGCCGCGCCACAATTCGATGTGGGATTTGTGGTGCGGGAATCAGTGGCTGCGGCCGCTGGAAACGCGGCCCGAGCGTGGCTAAAAATAGCCCAAAGCGATGTGCACCTGCAGTGAATCGGGCGCTGCGGGCGGCGGCGATCGACGCCGCTCCGCCCTTTCAGCCAGATAGTCTTCAGGCCATCGCACTCAGCGCAATGGCAAGCCGCTTTCCAGTTGACGCTGCAGTTCGCGCACCTGGCGTTGCGCGGCACGCAGTTGCTCCTGAGCGGCGGCCTTTTGCTGCGCGAGCGCCGTTGCTTCGGCACGGGTCTGCTGCTGCTGGCTCGCGACGATGGTCTGCTGCCGGCGCGCGACGTCGAGGTCGGCTTGCAGGCGGCT
>DASPZL010000084.1:0-5765 GCA_035636295.1 Paraburkholderia sp. | reverse complement strand
GCGCGCGTCGAGCAGATCGGGCAGCAGGTTGCGGAAGCCGCCGTGCGAATCGTTGACCCATACCTCGGTCGCGCCGCCGGCGAACGCGCCTTCGATCGCGGCGTTGGCTTCGAGCGTCATCCAGCGGCGCGCGGCTTCGTATTCGCCGTTGCCCGCGCGCGTTTGCTCGGGATGGAACACACCGGCTACGCCTTCGATGTCGGCGGAAATGAGAACTTTCATCGGGAAGATTGCTTGAGAAGTTGAGCGAGGTCGCCAGCCGTGTCGTGCAGCGAGAGACGGCGATGGCCGTCGCGGCCTGTCACGGACGTGGCGCGCCATAAGGCATCGACGATCGCCTGCTCGACGCTGTCCGCGCAGGCGCGGAAGAGCGGATCTAGACATGCGTCGACGAGCAACGGCGGTAGCGTGACGAAGTCCGCATCGTGAGGCACGGTATAGGCCGTTGAAAATGCAAGCGCGATGTCGCCGCTGCCATGACCGTACACGGAGCCGGTTCGTGCGAGACCGGCCGCGGCGCGCAATGAGAGACGCTTGAGTTGGCGCGCGTCGAGCGGTGCGTCGGTGGCGACGATCATGATGATCGAGCCTTGCTCGGGTTTTGTGGTGGACGCTACTGTCGTTGTCGTATTCGCATCGGCGGCCTTCGCCTCGCGCTCCGCCAGTACACGGCCGAGCGGCATGCCATCGATCGTCAGCATCGGCAAACGGCCGAAGTTCGCCAACACGAGCGCGCCGACCGTATAGCCGTGACCCGCGACATCGACCACGCGCGACGCGTTGCCGATCCCGCCCTTCAGATCGAAGCACGACATGCCGCGCCCCGCGCCGACCGAGCCGCTCGCGACATGCGTGCTTGCGGCATTGCATGCGTCGTTGAAATGCTGTTCGCCAACCGCCAGCGCCTGAATATCGTTCAGGTATCCGTCATTGCATTCGAACACCAACGGATTGATCGTCGACCACTCGCGCCCGATTCGCGGATTCGCCTTGATGGCCGCGCGAATCTGCGCCTGCGCGACCGCCGCGACGCCAAACGTATTGGTCAACGCAATCGGCGTTTCCAGCACGCCGAGTTCCTCAACCTGCACGAGCCCGATGCTTTTACCAAACCCATTGATCACCGCCGCCGCCGCAGGCACCTTGTCGAGAAACGGATCACCGGGATGCGGACGAATCACGGTCACGCCGGTCTGCACGGCGCCTTCATCGAGCGTGCGATGCCCGACCGTGACGCCGTCGATATCGGCAATCGTGCCAAGCGGACCGCTCGCCAATACACCGATATGCGGCGCGTTTCCCCTCACGTTTTCAGCCCCACTCATGGCCGGTCGAGCTTCGGATCGAGCGCGTCGCGCAAACCGTCGCCGAGCAGGTTGAACGCCAGCACCGTCAGGAAAATCGCGAGACTCGGAAACAGCGCGATATGCGGCGCGGTGACCATATCGGCGCGTGCTTCGTTGAGCATCGCGCCCCACTCGGGCGTCGGCGGCTGCGCGCCGAGTCCGAGAAACGACAGGCTCGCCGCCGTGATGATCGAGGTGCCGATACGCATCGTGAAGTACACCACCACCGACGAAATCGTCCCCGGCAAGATGTGACGCACGATGATCGTCCAGTCCGACGCGCCGATGCTGCGTGCCGCCTCGATATACGTGAGCTGCTTGAGCATCAGCGTATTGCCGCGCACGAGCCGCGCGAACGCGGGAATGCTGAAGATCGCCACCGCGCAGATCACGTTGATCATGCCGTTGCCGAGAATCGCCACCACGCCGATCGCGAGCAGAATGCCGGGGAACGCGAACAGCACGTCGGCCACGCGCATCGTGATGCGATCCCACCAGCCTTCGTAGTAACCGGCCAGCAGTCCGAAGAACGTGCCGATCACAGCACCGATCGCCACGGACAAAAAGCCCGCTTCGAGCGAGATACGCGAGCCCGCCAGAATGCGGCTGAAAATATCGCGGCCCAGCGAATCGACGCCGAACCAATGCGCCGCGGACGGACCCGCGTTCAACGCGTCGTAGTCGAAGAAATTCTCCGGATCGTACGGCACGATATGCGGCGCGACGATCGCGACCACGATCAACAGCAGCACGAAGACGCCCGCGGCGAGTGCCACATGCTGCTTACGGAATTTGCGCCAGAACTCGCTCCACGGCGTGCGAATCGCGCGTTCTTCCTTGACGGACCTGGCCGCGTTCGGCTCGGTGGCTGTCGTGCTCATGCGGGCCTCACTTGAAACGGATGGTTGGATTGATCACGGCGTACAGCACGTCCACGATCAGGTTGATGATGATGAATTCGAGCGAGAACAACAGCACTTCGGCCTGAATCACCGGATAGTCCCGCATCGACACCGCGTCCACCAGCAGGCGTCCGAGGCCCGGCCAGTTGAACACCACTTCGACCACGATCGAGCCGCCCAGCAGAAAGCCGAATTGCAGACCCATCATCGTGATGACGGGAATCATCGCGTTGCGCAGGCAGTGCTTGACGATCACGAGCCGCTCGGGCACGCCCTTGGCGCGCGCGGTGCGCACGAAGTCTTCGTTCATCACTTCGACGAACGATGCGCGCGTGAAGCGCGCCATCACCGCCGCGACGGCCGCGCCGAGCGTGAGCGAGGGCAGCACGTAGCTCTGCCACGAACCGTCGCCGACAATGGGCAGCCAGCCGAGCTTCACCGAAAAGATTTCCATCAGCAGCATGCCGAGCGCGAACGCGGGAAATGAAATGCCCGACACCGCGAGCGTCATGCCGAGCCTATCCGGCCAACGGTTGCGCCACACCGCCGACACGATGCCGATGGCCATGCCGAGCACAACCGCCCACACCATGCTGGCGAGCGTGAGCCACAGCGTCGGCATGAAACGCTCGCCGATCTCCTGGCTGACCGGCCGCTTGCTGCGCGTCGACATGCCGAAGTCGCCGTGCGCGATCTTCACGAAAAAGTTGGCGAACTGCTGCGGCATCGGCTTGTCGAGGCCGAGATCGGCGCGCACCAGCGCGACGGTCGCCTCGTCCGCGTCGGGACCGGCGGCGAGCCGCGCCGGATCGCCCGGCAACAGATGCACGAACAGGAACACCAGCACGGCGACGATGAAGAGCGTCGGCAGCAGGCCAAAGAGACGTTTGACGAGGAAGTTCAGCATGAAACCCAATCCGGCAATGATGCGGGCAACGAAAGATCGTTCTGTGCGACGGGCCGCCGTTCGTCCAGCGTTCCGGTGTATTCGGCCGAATACGCCGGAGCCGAACGGTCAGCTCGTCGCGTGAATCACTTGATCGCGATCTCGTCGAAATTGAACGAGCCGTCAGGCGCGACATACGCACCCGACAAACGCTTGCTGCGCGCGTACACGACTTTTTCCTTCACGAGGAAGATCCACGGCGCGTCGGCCCAGATGCGCTTTTGCGCATCCGCGTAAAGCGACGCCTTCTGCGTGCGGTCGGTGGTTTCGAGCGCCTGCTTCAGATCGCTGTCGACGGTGTCGTTCTTGTAGTACGCGGTATTGACCATCTTCGGCGGGAACGAGACCGACCCCAGCAGCGGCGTGATCGCCCAGTCCGCTTCGCCCGTCGACGAAGACCAGCCCGCGTAGTACATCCGCACCGGCGCGGTGGCCGGGTCCTGCGCGCTCTCCACCTTCGCGACGCGCTGCCCCGCCTCGAGCGCCTCGATCTGCGCCTTGATGCCGACTTGCGCCAGTTGCTGCTGCACGAACTGGATCACCTTCTGTGCGGTCGAGTAGTTATAGGCCGACCACAGCGTGGTTTCGAAACCGTTCGGATAGCCCGCTTCCTTCAGCAGCGCGCGCGCCTTGGCCGGGTCGTAGGGCCACGGGCCGAGTTTCGTCGCGTAATCGACGCCTTGCGGCACCACGCCGTCGGACGGCGTCGCATAACCGGCGAACGCGACCTTCGTCAGCGCTTCCTTGTTGACCGCGTAGTTCAGCGCTTCACGCACCTTCGGGTTGTCGAACGGCTTCTGCGTCACGTTCAGGCTGATGTAGCGCTGAATGATCGAGGGCGACGCGACCAGATCGACCTTCGGGCTCGACTGTAATTGCGCGGCCTGTTCGAACGGCACCTGGAACGCGAAATCCGCTTCGCCGGTGCGCATCAGCGCGGCGCGCGTGTTGTTGTCGACCACCGGTTTCCAGTCGATCGCATCGACCTTCGGGTAGCCCTTCTTCCAGTAGCCGGCGAACTTCTTCACCGTCAGATCGCCCGCCGGATCCCACTTCACCAACTCGAACGGCCCCGTGCCGACCGGATGGAACGCGATGTCCTTGCCGTACTTCTTCAACGCATCCGGCGAAATCATCACCGCCGACGGATGCGCCAGCACGTTCACGAATGCCGAGAACGGCGCCTTCAGCGTGATCTTCACCGTGTACGGATCGACCACCTCGGTCTTCTCGATGCGGTTGAACATGTTGTAGCGCTTGAGCTTGTTCGCCGGATCGGTCACGCGGTCGAAGTTCGCTTTCACCGCGGCGGCGTTGAAGTCGGTGCCGTCCTGGAACTTCACGCCGTGGCGCAGCTTGATCGTGTAGATGCGCGCATCCGGGCTTGCTTCATAGCTGTCGGCGAGCACGTTGACGAGCTTCATGTCCTTGTCGAAGCCGAACATGCCCTGATAGAACGACTTGGCGACGGCTTGCGAGAGCGTGTCGTTGGCGTCGTACGGATCGAGCGTCGTGAAGGTCGAGGCGACGGCCATCACGGCCGTGGTATCGGCGTGCGCCGCATTGCCCGCGAGCATCGCGAACACCACCGCGCCGCCGCTGACCAGCGCGCGCAAACGAAACGGAGAAGACGGGACCAGCAGGTTCATGAGGTTGGCTCCAGGCTGCGAAATGAAACAGGTTGAGGTGCTGCGAGAGAAATCGTTTTACGTTGGGTTGCTTTGCGTTCGGTTTAGTAAGCACCGCCGACACGATGCTGAGCGACGAAATGGTCCGGTCCCACCGCGATCAGCGGCGCCACGGCCGGTTCGTCGTTCAGCGCGCGGATCGGGCTCGGAATCTCATCGGCGGCGAGCATCCGTTTCGCGTGACGGCGCGCCGGATCAGCCACCGGCACCGCGCCCATCAGCTTCTTCGTGTACGGATGCTGCGGCGCTTCGAACACCGCGCGGCGCGGACCGATCTCGACGATCTGGCCGAGATACATCACCGCGACGCGATGACTGACGCGCTCGACCACCGCCATATCGTGCGAAATGAACAGATACGCGACGCCGAGTTCGCGTTGCAGATCGAGCATCAGATTGACGATCTGCGCCTGCACGGAGACGTCGAGCGCGGAGACGGATTCATCGGCGATCACGACTTTTGGATTCAACGCCAGCGCGCGTGCAATCGCGATCCGTTGCCGTTGACCACCGGAAAATTCGTGCGGATAGCGGCGCGCGGCTTCCGGCGGCAAGCCCACTTTTTCCAATAGCCACGCCACACGCGCCTGCGCCTCGGCACCCTGCGCGACGCCGTGCACGAGCAGCGGCTCCATGATCGAGAAGCCAACCGTCAAGCGCGGATTCAGCGACGCGAACGGGTCCTGGAAAATGAACTGGATATCGCGGCGCAGCGCCTGCAACGCGGGGCCGGTGAGCGAGCTGATTTCCTTGCCGTCGAATTCGATCGAACCGCTTTGACTTTCGACGAGGCGCAGCAGCGAGCGGCCAGTGGTCGATTTGCCGCAACCTGATTCGCCGACCAGCGCGAGCGTCTCGCCAGGCCGCAAATCGAAGCTGACTT
>DASPZL010000083.1:0-12125 GCA_035636295.1 Paraburkholderia sp. | reverse complement strand
TGACGCGGTTTTTGGCGGCGCGCAGCGCGGGTTGAGTCGCCGGGCTACGTCCGGTCGGATTTCCCCAACGCGTCCCGCACCTGCTGCAACGCCGCCGGATCTTCAATAGTCGGCAAATCCCCCGGCTCGCGTCCTTCGGCGAGCGCCGCAATCGCGCGGCGCAGCAGCTTGCCCGAGCGCGTCTTCGGCAGCATCGACACCACAACCACCCGCGCCGGCCGCGCAATCGCGCCGAGCTGGCGGTCGACCGTTGCCGTGAGTTCGGTTTCCAGCTTCGTGCGGGCCTTGTCGTTCGCGTAGGCCTGCGCGTCGCGCAGCACCACGAAGGCCATCGCCGCCTGACCCTTCAACGCATCCGTCACGCCGACCACCGCCACTTCCGCGACCGCCGCGTGGCTCGACAGCGCTTCCTCGATCTCGCGCGTGCCGAGCCGGTGGCCGGCGACGTTGATCACGTCGTCGGTGCGGCCGAGGATCGTCACGTAACCGTCCTCGTCCTGAACGCCCCAGTCGAAGGTCGAATACAGCTGCTGATTCGGAACGCTCGACCAGTACGTGCTGACAAAGCGCTTGTCGTCGCCCCAGACCGTCGACATGCAGCCCGGCGGCAGCGGATAGCCCAGCGTGAGCACGCCCTTTTCGCCGGGCGGGCAGGGCTCGCCGGTCAGCTCGTTGCGCAAGCTCAGATTGAAGCCCGCCGACGGCACGCCCGGCGAACCGAGTTTGGTCGGCAACGCCTCGACGCCGCGTGGAATCGCCAGCATCGGCCAGCCGGTTTCGGTTTGCCAGTAGTTGTCGATCACCGGCTTGCCGAGCGCGCCGGCGATCCATGCGGCGGTGGGTTCGTCGAGCGGCTCGCCGGCGAGGAACAGCGTGCGCAGGCTCGACAGGTCGGCTTTTTTCAGCAACGCCGGGTCCTGTTTTTTCAGCACGCGCAAGGCGGTCGGCGCGGTGAACATCAGATTGATCCTGTGCTGTTCGACGAGGCGCCACCAGATCCCGCCGTCCGGACGAATCGGCGTGCCTTCGTACATCACGGTGGTGAGGCCCGCGATCAGCGGCGCGTAGACGATGTAGCTATGGCCGACCACCCAGCCCACGTCCGACGCGGTGAACATCGTGTCGCCGGGCCGGCCCTGAAAGATATGTTCCATCGATGCCGCCAGCGCCACCGCATAGCCGCCCACGTCGCGTTGCACGCCCTTCGGCTTGCCGGTCGTGCCCGACGTGTACAGCACATACGAGGGCTCGTTCGATTCGAGCCACTCGCACGGCACGTGGGCGTCGAAGAACTGTCCGCGCAGCGGTTCGTAGGCGACCAGATAGTTTGCGTTCAGGCGCTCGGGCGCGAGTTGCCGGTCGATCAGCAGGACGTGTGGCGTTTTGTGGGTCGCGCGCGCGAGCGCTTCGTCCACCAGCGGCGTGTAGTCGATCACCTTGCCGCCGCGCGCGCCGGCGTCGGCGGTCACGATCAGCACGGGTTTCGCGTCGTCGATGCGGGCGGCGAGGTTCGGCGCCGCGAAGCCGCCGAACACCACCGAGTGAATCGCGCCCAGCCGCGCGCAGGCGAGCATCGCGAAGAGCGCCTCGGGGATCATCGGCAGATAGAGCAGCACGACGTTGCCGTGCTTCACGCCCAGCGAGCGCATCACCGCCGCCATCCGGTTGATTTCCGCGTATAGCTCGGCGTACGTGTAGCGCCGCTCGATGCCGGTTTCCGTCGACACATACACCAGCGCGTTCTGCTGCGCGCGCTCGGCAAGATGCCGGTCCACCGCGTTATGGCACAGGTTCGTGCGCCCGCCGACGAACCAGCGCGCGAACGGCGGATTCGAGCGGTCGAGTACGGTGTCGAATGGCGTCTCCCAGTGAATCCGCCGCGCCTCGTCGCGCCAGAATGCCTCGGGGTTCTCGATCGAACGGCGGTGGAAGTCGCGGTAGGTGGTCATCTGCGGCGATCCTTCTGCTGCGTGGGTGAACGGATGTCGAGTCGTCATGCGGCTGCGTATTGCCGGGCGTGGCGCGGCACGGCGCCAGAGCAGGGCGTGTGTCCGCACAAGCATAGAGTACGCTCGCCGTGGCGGACAACGCGGGTTCACCATGAGCGAGGCGCGGGCCACGGACTATTGCGTCGAACAGCATCCGCAAAACTGTTACGGGCTGCGAGCCGAGCCGAGCCGCCGCGCAATCTGCCCGCGCCAAAGGAAAAGGCGCCGCAGCGCCTTTTCCCTCATGCAACTTCCGAAAACAAACCCTCACGCCTTCGCGCGCTTGCCTTCGACATCCGGTAGAAACACCGTCAGCACACCGATCAGCGGCAGGAACGAGCACACCTTGTACACGTAGGTAATGCTGGTGGCGTCGGCCAACTGCCCGAGCACCGCCGCGCCGATCCCGCCCATGCCGAACGCGAAACCGAAGAACAGGCCCGCGACCATCCCCACCTTGCCGGGGATCAGCTCCTGCGCATAGACCAGAATCGCCGAGAACGCCGAGGCCAGCACCACCCCGATAACCACCGTCAACACGCCGGTCCAGAACAGGTTCGCGTACGGCAGCAGCAGCGTGAACGGCGCGACGCCGAGAATCGACACCCAGATCACATACTTGCGGCCGATCCGGTCGCCGATCGGACCGCCGATCACCGTGCCCGCCGCGACCGCCGCGAGGAATACGAACAGATGGACCTGCGCGGCCTGCACCGGCAGATGGAACTTGTCGATCAGATAGAAGGTGAAGTAGCTGTTGATGCTGGCGAGGTAGAAATACTTCGAGAACACCAGCAGGATCAGCACGCCCATCGCGAACATGACCTTGTTGCGCGACAGCGTGGCGTGACCGGCCTGGCTGCGCGCCTTCTTCACCGACGGGTGCTGTTTGTACCAGCGGCCGATCTGCGTGAGCACGACGATCGCGACGAGCGCCGCCACCGAGAACCACGCGATGCTGCGCTGCCCGTGCGGAATCACGATCAACGCGGCGAGCAGCGGTCCGAGCGACGAGCCCGCATTGCCGCCCACCTGGAACAGCGACTGCGCGAGGCCGTGACGCCCACCCGAGGCCATGCGCGCCACCCGCGACGATTCCGGATGGAACACCGACGACCCGCAGCCGACCAGCGCCGCGGCCACCAGCAGCACGCCGAAATTGGGCGCGATCGACATCAGCAGCAGACCCGCGAGCGTGAAGCCCATGCCAACGGGCAGCGAATACGGCTTCGGATGCTTGTCCGTATAGATGCCGACGAGCGGTTGCAGCAGCGACGCGGTGATCTGGTAAGTCAGCGTAATCAAACCGATCTGCCCGAACGACAGCGAAAAGTTGTCTTTCAGCATCGGGTAGATCGCGAGGATCAACGACTGGATCATGTCGTTGAGCAGGTGCGAGAAGCTGATCGCGCCGAGCACGGAATACACCGTGCGCTGCACTTTGGCGGGCGGCTGCGCGCCGGCGAGGGCGCTTTTATCGAGGCTCGTTTCCATACGCTAGATGAGAGAGAAGAAAGGATGACGACCGCGATGCTTCGTGTCGGGCGCCGCGGCATTTCGACGCGGCGTCCGGCGTTGCGAGCTATTTGTCGAAGTTTAATGTGGCTTGAGTGAATTGTAAGGACAAGCTTTGTCGAGAATCGGACACGTGCCGTCATAAGGGACATCGAAAAGTGCCAGAACCGGGAGCGGGTCGCACCGCCGCGGTGCCTGTCGGGAACGGGCTGCCATGACCGTTTGCGTCTGGCAAGTCGCCGGATAAATGCGCTTCGGGGGATTTTTGGCCGTGTATAAAACGGTCGCGGACGCGCCGCTCACCAGGCGGCGCGCCGAGGACCGGGCGACACGCAATCGGCTTTTTCTCGACGCGACGCTAAAGATCGCGGACGTTCCTGCCGTAGACCCGGAGAGATAAGCAGCAATGAAGCAGCGATGCCGGAACCGACCTTTCCGGCAGTCCGACTCGTGGGGACGGGAAAATATGAAAGTCATTTCGCCAGGCGGCCAGACGGGCGCGGGGTTCGTACCGGATGCGCAAGCGGCCGGCAAGTCGCCGTCGCGTGGGCAGGGCAGCCGCTCGGGTGCCGTGCGGCTCAAGGGCTTGCAGGTCAAGGCGATGCTGCGCCTCGCGTTTGCGGTGCTGCTGATCGGCACGCTGCTGATCGGCGTGTTTTCGCTCGCCCAGATCAGCCGCCTGAATGCCTCCACGCAATCGATCTACGACCAGGGCCACGTCGCCAGCCGCGCGGCTGAGGAAGCGCGCGGCCACATGCTGCGCGCGAGCCGCGCGCAAAAAATGCTGCTGACCGCGACCACCGCGAAGGAACGCGACGAGCTGGGTGCCGACATCGACAAGGGCCTCGCCGGCCTCGGCGCGCAACTCGGCATGCTGCAGCAATACGTCGACTCATCCGACGCGAAGGCCGTCGACCAGC
Source organism: Paraburkholderia sp. (assembly GCA_035636295.1). Taxonomy (GTDB): domain Bacteria; phylum Pseudomonadota; class Gammaproteobacteria; order Burkholderiales; family Burkholderiaceae; genus Paraburkholderia. Next base: position 7,702 of record DASPZL010000083.1, on the reverse strand, counting down.
AGAAGAAATTCGCCGCCGCCGTCGCCGCGTGGAGTGGCCACTTGCGCGACTTCGTGACGCTCGTGAAGGCGCAGCCGCTCGATCTGTCGCAGATGAACTGGCAGGTCGGCACACAGGACGTTTCGCTGCTGGTCGAGACCGGCAAGCTCGAAAAGCTCATCGACGAACTCGTCGCGCAGCGCGGCACGGCAGCGAAGGCGACCATCGAGGCATCGGGCTTCATCTATCACTCGTCGTTCGTGATGATCGCGGCGATGACGCTCGGGCTGATCGTGCTGGCTTTCGGCGTCAGCGAATGGGTGGTGCGGCGCCTCGCCCGTCAACTCGGCGGCGAACCGGCGTATGCGAAGGAAATCGCCAGCCGGATCGCGGCGGGCGATCTGTCGAATCAGATCTCGCTCGGCCGCAAGGACAAGTCGAGCATGCTGTACGCGCTGCACGACATGCAAAGCGGGCTTGCGACGACGGTCTCCGATATCGCCGCGAGCGCGGACGCGATTGCGACGGCTTCGGGCGAGATTTCGATGGGCAATCAGGATTTGTCGCAACGTACCGAGCAGCAGGCGATGGCGCTCGAGCGCACCGCGAGCAGCATGGAGCAGTTGACCTCGACGGTGCGGCAGAACGCCGACAACGCGAAGCAGGCGAGCACGCTCGCCAACAACGCATCGGAGATCGCGGAGAAGGGCGGCGAGGTGGTGAGCCGCGTGGTCGCGACGATGAACGAGATCAACGATAGCGCGCGCAGTATTGGCGACATCATTGGCGTCATCGAAGGGATCGCGTTTCAGACCAATATTCTTGCGTTGAACGCGGCGGTTGAGGCGGCGCGGGCGGGCGAGGAGGGGCGCGGGTTTTCGGTGGTCGCCGCGGAAGTGCGCAACCTGGCGCAGCGCAGCGCCGCTGCCGCCAAGGAGATCAAGGGGTTGATCAGTACTTCCGTCGAGCGGGTGAGCAACGGCTCGACGTTGGCGCAGGACGCCGGGCAGACGATGGATGAAGTCGTCAAGGCCGTGAAGCGGGTCACCGACATCATGGGCGAGATTTCGGCGGCGTCTTCCGAGCAGAGCGCCGGGATCGAGGAGATCAACCTCGCGGTGACGCAGATGGATTCGGGCACGCAGCAGAATGCGGCGCTCGTTGAGCAGGCTACGGCGGCTGCCCGGTCGCTGGACGATCAGGCGCGTGGGTTGAAGCAGATGGTGGGGAAGTTCAGGCTTTGACGACGTGAAGTACCCCCACGTCGTATCGCTCGCCATCGAACGCTCGCGCGGGCATCGGTTACGGGTCTCAGTTATCTAACCGCCGACTTCCCCCCACCAGCTACCGGCGCCCCATCCTCAGCCGCCGCATCCCGCGTCTCCGGCATCGCCGCCCACACCAGCAAAACAGCCAACGCCCCCGCGGCGGCCAAGCCGAAAAAGCTGACCGCATTGCCGAAATGATCCGCAACGAACCCGGCAGCGGTCGTGCTCAAAGTCGCGCCAATCCCCGCAGCCAACCCGAACAATCCGATACACAGGTTATATCGACCCTTGCCGCCGGCCACGTCGGCGGCAATCAGCGGCAGCATCACCCCGAACACCGCGGCGCTCAACCCGTCCAGCATCTGCACCGGCACCAGCAAATAGGGGCTGCTGATTCCGGCAAACAGCAACGCCCGTATCGGCAGCGCCGAAAAACCGAGCAGCAAGATCGGCCTGCGTCCCCAGCGCTCGGCTGAGCGCCCGACCCACGGCGACATGATCGCCACGATCGCTTGCGGCACGATGATGCACGCCGCAATCACGAGCTGCACGTTGTCGCCCATGCCCGCCGTCACTTCGCCTGCGGCGAGATTCAACATCGCCGCATTCGACAAGTGGAACAGCACGATGCACGCCGCGAACAGCAGCATCCGCTTGTCGCGCAGCAATTCGCGCAGGCTCTCGCGCCGTTCGATCTGCTGCGGCGTCGGCCCGGCTTTCGGCAGTTCGATCGTGTCGGTGCGCTGGATCATCGTCAGCGCGATCAGCGCGGGCACGGCGAGCGCGGCGGTTAGCCAGAACACGGCGCGCGGCGAATAGTATTCGCCGAAGACGCCCATCAGCCCGGCCGCGACCGCACTGCCGATCGACGCCCAGCGTGCGTTGCGTCCCAGCCGGTCGCCGAGATTCGCGCGCCCCACCAGCGCGAACGAGATCGCGGCGAGCGCCGGCGTCAGCATGCAACTGGCGAAGCCGTGGAACACCTCGGCGGCAATCACCGGCAGCACCGTCGGACTCGTGGCCAGCAGCACCGCGCTCAGGATGATCGCGATGATCGCCCACGCAGCCGCGCCTTTCTTGTTGCGCAACGCGTCGACCGCGGCGCCGCCCGGCACCTGGCTCACCATCGCGCTGATGGTGCCCACCGAGAGCGCCATGCCGATCTCTCCCTGCGTCCACTTGTGCGACGCGAGATACGACGCGATGAACGGCCCAAAACCCGTTTGCACGTTGGCGACGAAAAAATTCAGCCAATCGAGCGCGCGCAGGCTGCGCGCGGTTACCAGAGTGCGGCCTGTCATCGGGCCGCCCGTGCGTTGGAAACCGCGGCGGGCGTGGCCGCGGCGGCGGACGCGGGGGAAGCCGCGGAAGCGGCCGCGGGCGGCGCGGGTGGCGGCGCCGGCGATACCGCGCGAATCGGCTTGTCGCTGGCGTAGGGCGGCGTCGCGTTGATCTGGGCGTCGCTCAGATCCATCAGCGGATGCAGCTCCTTGTCCTTCGTGACGAAGCGCAGCGCCGACCAGTTCGCGGCAATCGTGCGCCGCTCGGTGCTGACCATACCGTTCACGTCGAGCACGACCGCTTGCGGCTGCGCATTGGCGTCGATCAGCACGTCGATCACGCGGCCGACCTTGCCGCCGTTCGAACGCTCGACAGTCGCGTCGATCAGCGGCAATTGCACGGCGGACGACTTGGCCACGGGCGTCGGCGCGGCCGTCGCGTTAAGCGTGATGGGCGCGCTCTTCGCGGTCGGCGTAAAGCGGAACGTGCCCCACGGGAAGATCACCTTGCGGTCGCCGACACCGAGGAACCCTTGCAGGTTGACCACCATCTCGCGCGGCTTGCCGAGCGCATCGGCGATCATGTCGACCGCGCGGCCGACCACCTTGCCGTCGGGCTTCTGCACTTCGCTGTCGAGCAGCGCGCGCGCGTCGTTGCGCTCGATCGTGCGCAGCACGATCAGCGGCGGGGGCGGCGGAGGCGGCGGCGCGGGCGCGGCGACGGGCGGCGGCGGCTCGACCTTGTGCGGCTTGACGGCCGGCTTCTTCGGCTTTCTCGGCTGTTCGGGCCCGGCCGTCTCGGTCTCGACCGGTTCGGGCTCGGACGTCGCCACGGGCGCGCTCGCCGGTTCGACGGGCATGACCGTCGCCTCGACGATCGGCGCCTGTTGCGGGCCCCACAACAAACTGCCGCAACCTGACAGCGCGAACACCGCAAACACAGCAAGAATCAGAAAACGCCAGGCTGGACGCGAAAAACCGCCGCTCATCAAAAAAGACTCCATGGGCCGGTGCGGGCGGGCGCTGTGGACCGCCGCAGTTAAGACAGGTACGGGCCAGAGTGTAACCCGCGGCGTCTGGCGGCCCGGTTTTGCAGGCTGTCTGACAGGTGGGCGTTAAGCACGCGTCAACGCGTGTTTCGCTCGCTTTCCCCTGGTTTCCGCGCGTTTTCACGCCCGCAAGCCGGCAAAAGCCTTTCACAACCTCATGACAAACCGTAGGTGTAAACACGCGGACCGCCGTCGCGGTTCGCCGTCGCTTAAACGATATAAGCATCGCGACATGCCGGGCATGCCATTCATGCGATGGGAGACATATTTGTGTTGGCCTACATTTCGAGACAGCAAAAAGCCGCACCCACATTAAACCAACGCAACGAGACGAACCTGACGACGCCCGCATCGGCGGCCGTTTCAGCACGCTGATAAAGGAGGCACTCATCATGATGGAACCCCACGCCCAACCGATTTCCGAAATCGGCGCCGAATCATTCGACGGAAAAGGCTTTCTCGACCGCTATTTCGAAATCTCGTCGCGCGGCAGTTCGCAGCGCCAGGAAATCGTCGCCGGCATTACGACCTTCCTCGCGATGGTCTATTCCGTGTTCGTCGTGCCGGGCATGTTCGGCAAGGCGGGCTTCGACACCAGCGCGGTGTTCGTCGCCGTGTGCCTGACCACGGCCTTCGGCTCGCTGCTGATGGGCGTGTGGGCGCGTCTGCCGATCGCGATCGGCTGCGCGATTTCGCTGACCGCGTTCACCGCGTTCGGCCTCGTGCTCGGCAAAGGCTTGCAGCCGAACGTCGCGCTCGGCGCGGTGTTCCTGATGGGCGTCGTGTTCACCGCGATCTCGGTGACCGGTGTGCGTTCGTGGATTCTGCGCAATCTGCCGACGGGCATCGCGCACGGCACGGGCATCGGCATCGGCCTGTTCCTGCTGCTGATCGCCGCCAACGACGTCGGTCTGGTCGTGAAGAATCCGGGCGCCGGTCTGCCGGTGTCGCTCGGTCATATCACGGCGCTGCCGGCGCTGATGTCGGTGGCGGGCCTCGCGGCGATCTTCGGTCTGGTGCGCCGCCGCGTGCCGGGCTCGATCCTGATCGTGATCGTCGTGATCTCGGCGATCGCGCTGCTGATCGATCCGGCCGTGTCGTTCCATGGCGTGTTCGCGGTGCCGTCGCTGAGCGCGCCGGGCCATGCATCGCTGATCGGCGCGATGGACATCAAGGGCGCGCTGTCGATGGCCGTTCTGCCCAGCGTGCTGGCGCTCGTGATGACCGCCGTGTTCGACGCCACCGGGACGATCCGCGCGGTCGCGGGACAAGCGGGCCAGCTCGACGAAAACGGCCGCATCATCAACGGCGGCCGCGCGTTGACCGCCGATTCTCTGAGCTCGATTTTCTCGGGCCTGCTCGGCGGCGCGCCGGCGGCAGCCTACATCGAATCGACGGTCGGCGTGGCGGCCGGCGCGAAGACCGGCATGGCGGCGGCAGTGGTCGGCTTGCTGTTCCTCGTGGTGATGTTCTTTTCGCCGCTCGCCGGTCTCGTGCCTTCGTACGCGACGGCGCCCGCGCTGATGTACGTGGGTCTGCTGATGCTCTCGAACGTCAGCAAGCTGCACATGGACGACATGGTCGACTCGATGTCGGGCCTGATGTGCGCGGTGTTCATCGTGCTGACCGCCAACATCGTGACGGGCATCATGCTCGGCTTCGCGACGCTCGTGATCGGCCGCGTGGTGAGCGGCGAATATCGCAAGCTGAACGTGGGCACGGTTGTCATCGCCGTCGTGCTGGCCGGTTTTTATCTGGGCGGCTGGGCGATCTGATTCGCCCGACGCCTCGTTGCACGGAGTTTGCTGGATTTTGCGGTGACGCGAGAGCAGGGCGGTGTGGCGCTTGCCATTTTGCCCGGCGTGTGTAGTCGGTTGTTCTCCATCTTGACGCGGCGCGTTGCAGTGCTTCATCTGCGACGCGCCGCGTATTTTTTTGACGCGTTCTCCTGCGCGCCTTGAGAAAGTGCGGACCTGTCCTTGACATTCGCATCCGCGTTTCTATACTTAACTTCATGGTTAAGTTTAATGAAACGTTACTCGATCGCACCTTCGCCGCGCTGTCCGACCCCACGCGGCGCGCGTTGCTCGCGCGTCTGTCACGCAGCGATCTGTCGGTCACCGAACTCGCCGAGCCGTTTGCGATGTCCTTGCCCGCGGTGATGAAACACCTCGACGTGCTGTCCGACGCGCGCCTCATCACGCGCAGCAAAACCGGCCGCACGGTTGCGTGCCGCCTGTCCGCCGGACCGATGGAGGAAGCCATGGAATGGCTTCGCCGCTATCAGCGCTTCTGGTCCGAATCACTCGATCGTCTTGCCGCTTTCGTCGAAGAGGAAGAAGCCCCATGTCCGCCCAGCCCAGCCTCACCCTCCAGCGGCGCCTCAACGCCACGCCCGCGAAAGTCTTCCGTGCCTGGACGGAACCGGCGCAATTCATGAAGTGGATGCATCCGGGCGGCTCGGACGTGATCCGCGCGGAACTGGATGTGCGCGTAGACGGGCGCTATTCGATCGTGTATCGCAAACCGGACGGCAACGAAGTCGAGGTCAATGGCCAGTATCTGGAGGTGGTGACGAACGAGAAGCTCGTCTTCACCTGGATATGGCGCCACAGCGCGGAGCACGAATCGCAGGTCACATTGCTGTTGCAGGCGGACGGCGACGGCACGTGGCTCACGCTCACGCACGAACGTCTCGCTGACGACGCACAGTGCGACGATCATCGCCGCGGCTGGAACGATGGTCTGGAATCGCTGGAACGCTATTTCGCGTGACGTTGCGTGAAATCGCGCGAATTGCCTGATCGAATCTGCATCGCGCAGAGTCACTCAGAAAAGGAGGCGCATATGAACCCGCAACCTATGGACCCGCAACATCGAATTGGCACGAGGGAAGAATGGCTGGCCGCGAGCAGGGCGCTATTAGCCGAAGAAAAAGCGCACATGCGCGCCGGCGACGAGCTTGCCCGCAAACGCCGCGCGCTGCCGTGGGTGAAGGTCGATAAAAGCTACCTGTTCGATACGCCGCAGGGCCGCAAGACACTCGCCGATCTGTTCGACGGCCGCAGCCAGTTGATCATCTACCACTTCATGATGGGACCGGATTGGGAAGACGGCTGTGTAGGCTGCTCGTTCCTGTCCGATCACATGGTCGGCATCCTCACGCATCTGGAGCATCACGAAGTGTCGTATGTGACCGTATCGCATGCGCCGCTCGCGAAGATCGAGGCCTTCAAAAAACGCATGGGGTGGACGTTCCCATGGGTGTCGTCGAGCGGCAGCGATTTCAATTTCGACTATCACGTGTCGTTCACGCCCGAGGAACTGGCGAGCAAGAAGGGCTTCTACAACTTCACCGAGCAGGACGTCGGCATCGACGAGCAGCACGGCCACAGCGTGTTCTACAAGGACGAAAAGGGCGACGTGTATCACACGTATTCCTGCTACGGACGCGGCGACGAGCGCTTCATCAACACGTACGCGCATCTGGACGTCACGCCGAAAGGCCGCAACGAAGCGAGCAATCTGACCGACTGGGTCAAGCATCACGATCGCTATGAGGAGAAAGCGCACGGTGGTTGCGCCGCGTGCGGCTCATAGCGCGGATTGCGAGTCGACGTTGTTCAGTGGCCGCTCAAAGCGCCATGTCGAAAGCGGGCTTGAGGAACAGTTCGATCGCCATCACGGCGAGACCCATCGCTGCCGCTGACAGCGTCAACGTGCCGTATTCGTCGTAGCGTGCATCGTAGAGGCACGCTACGATAAAAAGAATCGCCAGCAGGTTGGTCAGCCAGTCGAAATTCAGCGCCAAAGTCATCGATCCAATCCGGGCTCACGTGCGAGACGGATTGTCGAATCGCACTATCAGGTGAGCGCGATTCTATCGAGTTGAGCTTACGGATTCGCAACGCTGGCGCTTACACAGATTACGCCCCGAAGGAAGCCCCCTTGGGGGACGCCCCGAAGGACGCCCCTTAAGGCATCATCTCGTGCTCGATCCACTCGATCACGGAGGTGCGTTCAGGCTGCCAGCCGAGCAGTTTGCGTGCACGTTCACCCCGCACGCGGCTATTCGAACCGAGCCCGTACGAGGCCATTTCATATCCCCATTCCTTTTGCGCTTCTT
>DASPZL010000082.1:0-4490 GCA_035636295.1 Paraburkholderia sp. | reverse complement strand
CTGGCGCGTGAAATGCGTGCGGCCGGCAAGACGATTTCCTTCGACCCGAACCTGCGTCCGACGCTGTGGCCCTCGCGCGCGGCGATGGTCGAAGGTTTGAACGCGCTGGCGGCATGGGCCGACTGGGTGCTGCCCGGCATCGGCGAGGGCGAGATCCTGACCGGCTACACGCAGCCGGACGACATCGCGAAGTTCTATCTCGACCGGGGCGCGCGCGGCGTGATCGTCAAGCTCGGCGCGCAAGGCGCGTACTTCCGCACCGCCGACGATGCCGCCGTGATCGCCTGTGAACCGGTCACGAACGTGGTGGACACGGTCGGCGCGGGCGATGGCTTCGCCGTCGGCGTGATCAGCGCGCTGCTCGAAGGCAAGCCGCTGCCGCAAGCGGTGGCGCGCGGCAACCGCATCGGCGCGCTGGCGATCCAGGTGATCGGCGATTCCGAAGGCCTGCCGACGCGCGCCGAACTCGACGCGCTCGAACTTGCCGACGTGCCGCACATCGCCAACGCGGCGTGAGCGCTTTGAAAACCAGCGTTCAGCAAAGCCGCTCGATAACAGCAAGAGCGCCCGCACGGCGCCGTATGACAACCGTTCATCATTGTTTCGGGAAGCCGTAAAAGGAGACACCCATGACTTCATCGCTTGCGATTCGCCGTTGGTGGACGATCATGCCGATCGTTTTCATCACATATAGCCTCGCTTATCTCGACCGCGCCAACTACGGTTTCGCGGCCGCCGCCGGCATCAACCAGGACCTCGGCATCAGCAAGGGACTGTCGTCGCTGATCGGCGCGCTGTTCTTCCTCGGCTACTTCTTCTTCCAGATTCCGGGCGCGATCTACGCGGAACGCCGCAGCGTCAAGAAGCTCGTGTTCTGGAGCCTCGTCCTGTGGGGCGGCTGCGCGGCGCTCACCGGCATGGTCAGCAATATTCCGTCGCTGATGGTGATCCGCTTCGTGCTCGGCGTGGTCGAAGCCGCCGTGATGCCGGCGATGCTGATCTTCATCAGCAACTGGTTCACGAAGAGCGAGCGCTCGCGCGCCAACACCTTCCTGATCCTCGGCAATCCGGTGACGGTGCTGTGGATGTCGGTGGTGTCCGGTTATCTGGTGCATTCGTTCGGCTGGCGTCACATGTTCATCGCCGAAGGCGTGCCCGCGATCCTGTGGGCCGTGTGCTGGTGGTTTATCGTGCAGGACAAGCCGCAGCAGGTCTCGTGGCTCACGCCGCAGCAGAAGGCCGATCTCGCCGAAACGCTGCGCGCCGAGCAGGCCGCGATCAAACCCATGCGCAATTACGGCGAAGCGTTCCGCTCGCCGGCGGTGATCAAGCTGTGCGCGCAATATTTCTGCTGGAGCATCGGCGTGTATGGTTTCGTGCTGTGGCTGCCGTCGATTCTGAAGAACGGTTCGACGCTCGGCATGGTCGAAACCGGTTGGCTTTCGGCGCTGCCGTATCTGGCCGCGACGATCGCGATGCTTGCAGCTTCGTGGGCATCGGATAAACTCAACCGCCGCAGAGTGTTCGTCTGGCCGTTCCTGCTGATCGGCGCGGTCGCGTTCGCCGCTTCGTATGCGCTCGGCTCCACGCATTTCTGGCTGTCGTACGCGCTGCTGGTGATCGCCGGCGCCGCGATGTACGCGCCTTACGGCCCGTTCTTCGCGATCGTGCCCGAGTTGCTGCCGAAGAACGTCGCGGGCGGCGCGATGGCGCTGATCAACAGCATGGGCGCGCTGGGTTCGTTCGTCGGCTCGTATATGGTCGGCTATCTGAACGGCGCGACCGGTTCGCCCGCGGCATCGTATGCGTTCATGAGCGTGGCGTTGATCGCCGCGGTGATCCTGACGCTGGCCGTCAAACCGCAGCCGCTCACCAAGACGCCCACGCTCGCCACACCATTGCAAGGAAAATAAGCTGATGAAGAAGATCGTCGCCTGGAAATCGCTGCCCGAGGATGTGCTCGCGTATCTGCAACAGCATGCGCAAGTGGTGCAGGTCGACCCCGCGCGGCACGACGCGTTCATTGCCGCGCTGCGCGACGCGGACGGCGGCATCGGTTCGAGCGTGAAGATCACGCCGGCGATGCTCGAAGGCGCGAGCCGGCTGAAGGCCTTGTCGACCATCTCGGTCGGCTTCGACCAGTTCGACGTCGCGGATCTCACGCGGCGCGGCATCGTGCTCACGCACACGCCGGACGTGTTGACCGAATCCACCGCCGACACGGTCTTCTCGCTGATTCTGGCATCGGCGCGCCGGGTGGTCGAACTCGCGGACTGGGTGAAGGCCGGGCAGTGGAAGCAAAGCATCGGCCCGGCGCATTTCGGCGTGGACGTGCAGGGCAAGACACTCGGCATCGTCGGGCTGGGACGCATCGGCGGCGCGGTCGCGCGGCGGGCGGCGCTCGGCTTCAACATGAAGGTGCTGTACACGAACCGCAGTGCGAATCCGCAGGGCGAAGAGGCCTACGGCGCGCGGCGCGTCGAATTGGCGGAGCTGCTTGCCAGCGCCGACTTCGTCTGCCTGCAAGTGCCTCTGACGCCCGAGACGAAGCACATGATCGGCGCGGCCGAACTCAAATCGATGAAACGGAGCGCAATCCTGATCAACGCCTCGCGCGGCGCGACCGTCGACGAAAACGCGTTGATCGAGGCGCTGCGAGACGGCACGATTCATGGCGCGGGTCTCGACGTGTTCGAGACCGAACCGCTGCCGGCCGATTCGCCGTTGCTGACAATGCCGAACGTGGTCGCGTTGCCGCACATCGGCTCGGCGACTCACGAGACGCGTCATGCGATGGCGCGCAACGCGGCGGAAAACCTCGTCGCCGCGCTCGACGGCACGCTCGCGACGAACATCGTCAACCGCGAAGTACTGCGCAAGTGAGGCGGTCATGAACTCGGCGCCGCTCGCCACGCCGCGCCGCGCGACGATCACCGACGTCGCGCGCGAAGCCGGCACCGGCAAGACCAGCATCTCGCGCTATCTGAACGGCGAGATGAGCGTGTTGTCGCCCGAGTTGCGCGCGCGCATCGAGGCGGCGATCGAACGGCTCGACTATCAGCCGAACCAGATGGCGCGCGGTCTGAAGCGTGGTCGCAACCGGCTGATCGGCATGCTGCTCGCCGACCTCACGAACCCTTACACGGTCGAGGTGCTGCAAGGCGCGGAAGCGGCCTGTCACGCGCTCGGCTTGATGCCGCTGATTTGCCACGCGGCGAACGAAGTCGAAATGGAGCGGCGCTATCTGCAACTGCTCACCACCTATCGGGTGGAAGGCGTGATCGTCAACGCGCTCGGCGTGCGCGAGGAAACGCTGCGGCCGGTGGGCGGCGGCGGGATTCCGGCGGTGCTGGTGGACCGTTCGGTGGAAGGGCTCGTCGCCGATATGGTCGGGCTGGACAACCGGGCGGCGGCCGAACTCGGCACGCGGCATCTGCTCGATAGCGGCTTCGACGAGATCTGGTTTGTCGTGCAGCCTTTCGAACAGGTCAGCTCGCGGCAACTGCGCGAGGCGGCGTTTCGCGAGGTGATGGGCGCGCAGGGTGAGTGGAGTGCGGAGGGCGGTAAAGGCGGAGGCGCCGCACGCGCCAACAGCCGCGCGCGCGGGCATACGCTGGTGCTGAATCTTGCGGATTCCGCCGCGGTCGAACGCAGCCTTGCCGAGCTCGACCGCGCGATCGACGCGGCCGGGGATCCAAACAGCGCGTCAAACAGCACCCCAAGCAACGCCCCAGGCAACGCCGGACGCATCGCCCTGTTCGCGGCGAACGCGCCGGTCGCGCTATGCCTCGCCTTGCACCTGAAAGCGCGTTACGGCGCCGGCTGGCAATCACGCGTCGCGCTGCTTTCCATCGAGGACCCCGACTGGGCCGAATTGACCGGCGTCACGACCATCCGCCAGCCCACTTACGAGATCGGCTACCGCGCGGTCGAGTTCCTGCACGAGCGTATCGAAGGTGTTCAAACCACCGCGCGCGACTGCCTTTTGCCGGGCGAATTGATCGTCCGCGCCTCGACTTTGCGCTGACTTCGCGCTGATCTGCGATCATTCGGGCTGCGGCGCGCAGCGGGTGCGCGCCGGTCATCGCAAGGAAACTCATGGTTGTTGCACCGCTTACCCTCTCGAGCCTCGCCGTCGCGACGCTGCTGGTCGCCGCTTTACCGTTCCTGATCTACCGCCGTCTGCGCCGGCCGCTTGCGTTGAAACCGCGCGACGCGATCACCGGCATCGCCGTGTTCGCGCTCTTCGCGATGGTGATCGAGCGCGCGCTGAACGACTACGTGCTGCATCGGAACGAGGCGACGGCCACCTTCCTGTCGAATCCGCTTGCCTTCGTGGTGTACGGCGCGCTGGCCGCGGGCATTTGCGAGGAAGTGGGGCGCTTCATCGGCATGCGCCTCCTGCTCAGGCGCGCTGCGGCGAAACCCGCCTCCACGGCGGACGCCGGCGACGGCACCGCGCTCACCTACGGCCTCGGCCACGGCGGCGC
>DASPZL010000081.1:0-22000 GCA_035636295.1 Paraburkholderia sp. | reverse complement strand
GAGCTCACGCTCCAGCAATGCGGAACAGTGTTGCCAGAAATCGTTCATCGAGTTGCTGTCGTTATGGTGTGCACGGCGGTTCGCCGCTGCCCCTGTCGCGCGTACGCAACAAGGCCCTGAGCAGCCAGGCCAACCAGCTGGCGCGCGCCGCGGCGATTCAGGTCGCGGACAATCCGGGCATCTCGTACAACCCGCTGTTCCTGTACGGCGGCGTGGGCCTCGGCAAGACCCACCTGATCCACGCGATCGGCAACCAGCTTCTGATGGACAAGGCTGGCGCGCGGATTCGCTACATCCACGCCGAACAGTACGTATCCGACGTGGTGAAGGCCTATCAGCGCAAGGCGTTCGACGACTTCAAGCGTTACTACCACTCGCTCGATCTGCTGCTGATCGACGATATTCAGTTCTTCTCCGGCAAATCGCGCACGCAGGAAGAATTCTTCTACGCGTTCGAGGCGCTGGTCGCGAACAAGGCGCAGGTGATCATCACCAGCGACACGTATCCGAAGGAAATTTCCGGCATCGACGATCGGCTAATCTCGCGTTTCGACTCCGGCCTGACGGTGGCGATCGAGCCGCCCGAACTGGAAATGCGCGTCGCGATTCTGATGCGCAAGGCGCAATCCGAATTCGTGAGCCTGAACGAAGACGTCGCGTTCTTCGTCGCCAAGCATCTGCGCTCGAACGTGCGTGAGCTCGAAGGCGCGCTGCGCAAGATTCTCGCGTACTCGAAGTTCCATGGCCGCGAAATCACGATCGAACTGACGAAAGAAGCGCTGAAAGATCTGCTGACCGTGCAAAACCGGCAGATTTCGGTGGAAAACATCCAGAAGACCGTCGCTGACTTCTACAGCATCAAGGTCGCGGACATGTATTCGAAGAAGCGTCCGGCGAACATCGCGCGGCCGCGGCAGATCGCGATGTATCTGGCGAAGGAGCTGACGCAGAAAAGTTTGCCGGAAATCGGCGAGCTGTTCGGCGGGCGCGACCACACCACAGTGCTGCACGCGGTGCGCAAAATCGCCGCCGAGCGCGGCACGGACGCGCAACTGAACCACGAATTGCACGTCCTGGAGCAGACGCTGAAGGGCTAGGCGGCGCCGATGGGAAAATCGACCTGTTTATTTCGGAACTCGCCCCCATTTTAGGGAAGCGGTTCCGTTTTCAGGCACAATACAGGTTTAACCGCCCGGCGGCCGCGGGCGGATTTCACGCCGTGACGGGCGCTGCGTGGCGCCGGCGGGGGGCCGGGGCTGCGTGCCGGAAAGCTGGTAAGCCAGGCGCGCAGGCTGTCATATCAACGAAGGAACTCTATGCAACTGGTCAAGACCGAACGCGATAACCTCCTCAGGCCGCTGCAAACCGTGAGCGGCATCGTCGAACGCCGCCATACGTTGCCGATCCTCGCCAATTTGCTGATTACCAAGAACGGCCCGGACGTGTCGTTCCTGTCGACCGACCTCGAGTTGCAGATCACCACGCGCGCCGATTTCGGCGTGGGCGGCGATTCGGTCGCGACCACGGTGGCAGCAAGAAAGCTCCTCGACATCTTGCGCGCGATGCCCGACGGGCAGGTCACGCTCACGCTGAACGACAAGCGCTTGACCGTGCAATCCGGCAAGAGCCGCTTTGCGCTGCAAACGCTCGCGGCCGACGAGTTCCCGACCGTCGCTCAAGCTAAAGACTACGGCGCGAACCTGGTGGTTCCCCAGAAAACGTTCCGCCAGTTGCTCGGCATGGTCCATTTTTCAATGGCCCAGCAGGACATTCGCTACTACCTGAACGGCATGCTGCTGGTGGTGGACGGCGACCAGTTGATGGCGGTCGCAACGGACGGCCACCGTCTGGCGTTTTCGTCGATGAAAATTGAAGGCTCGTTCGCGCGCCAGGAAGTGATCATTCCGCGCAAGACGATTCTGGAACTGCAGCGTCTCCTGGAAGACATCGACGACACGCTGAAGATCGACATCGCGCCCACGCAGGTGAAGTTCACGTTCGGCCAGGTGGAACTGGTGTCGAAGCTGGTGGAAGGCAAATTCCCCGACTTTCAGCGCGTGATTCCGAAGTCGCACAAGAATCAGTTCGTGATCGGCCGTGAAGAACTGCAGCGTTCGCTGCAACGCGCCGCGATTCTGACCTCGGACAAATTCAAGGGCGTGCGCTGCATCATCGAGCCGGGCCAGTTGAAGATCATGTCGACCAACGCCGATCAGGAAGAGGCGCAGGAAGAACTGGAAATCGCGTACGACGGCGACAGCGTCGATATCGGGTTCAACGTCACGTATCTGCTCGACGTGCTCGCGAACCTGAAGGTCGACATGTTGCAAGTGAGCCTTGGCGACGCCAGCTCCAGCGCGTTGATCACGATTCCCGAAAACGACGAATTCAAATACGTCGTGATGCCGATGCGCATCTAATGCGTCCAAAAACCAGGAACACACCAAGGGGCGCAGCGCCCCTTTGGCGTTTTTATGGTGTTTTGAAAAGTCCCGAGTAGCAACCCAGCAGTAACGCAGAACCGGAAAAAATCCATGACTGAACTGAACAATTCGCAACCCGATAACAGCTACGGCGCATCTTCGATTCAGATCCTCGAAGGTCTGGAGGCGGTGCGCAAGCGGCCCGGGATGTACATCGGCGATACATCGGACGGGACCGGTCTGCATCACCTCGTATTCGAAGTGCTGGACAACTCCATCGACGAAGCGCTGGCGGGGCACTGCAACGACATTCAGGTGATTATCCACGCGGACAACTCGATTTCGATCACCGACAACGGCCGCGGTGTGCCGACCGGTCTCAAGATGGACGACAAGCACGATCCGAAGCGCAGCGCCGCTGAAATCGTGATGACCGAGCTGCACGCCGGCGGCAAGTTCGACCAGAACAGCTACAAGGTGTCCGGTGGCCTGCACGGCGTGGGCGTGTCGTGCGTGAACGCGCTGTCGGCGTGGCTGCGCCTCACCGTGCGCCGCGACGGCAAGAAGCACTTCATGGAATTCCACCGTGGCGTGCCGCAGAACCGTGTGATCGAAGAGGTCGACGGCGTGGCTGTGTCGCCGATTCAGGTGGTCGGCGACACTGAAAACCGCGGCACCGAAGTGCACTTTCTCGCTGACGCGACGATCTTCGGCAATGTCGAATACCACTACGACATTCTGGCCAAGCGGATTCGCGAACTGTCGTTCCTGAATAACGGCGTGCGGATTCGCCTGCTGGATCAGCGCAGCGGCAAGGAAGAAGATTTCGCGTTCGTGGGCGGCGTGAAGGGTTTTGTCGAGTACATCAACAAGAACAAGGCCGTGCTGCACCCGAACATCTTTCACGTGAACGGCGAGAAAGACGGCGTGGGCGTGGAAGTGGCGATGCAGTGGAACGACAGCTACAACGAAAACGTGCTGTGCTTCACGAACAACATTCCGCAGCGCGATGGCGGCACCCACCTGACCGGGTTGCGTGCGGCGATGACGCGCGTGTTGAACAAGTACATCACCGATCACGAAGTCGCGAAGAAAGCGAAAGTCGAGACGGCCGGCGACGACATGCGCGAAGGGCTCTCGTGCGTGCTGTCGGTGAAGGTGCCGGAGCCGAAGTTCAGCGCGCAGACCAAGGACAAGCTGGTGTCGTCGGAAGTGCGCGCGCCGGTGGAGGATGTGGTCGCGAAGGCGCTCGAAGAATTCCTGCTGGAAACGCCGAACGACGCGAAGATCATTTGCGGCAAGATTGTTGATGCTGCGCGGGCGCGGGATGCGGCTCGGAAGGCGCGTGAAATGACGCGGCGCAAGGGCGTTCTGGATGGCGTTGGTTTGCCTGGAAAGCTCGCGGATTGCCAGGAGAAGGACCCGGCGAAGTCGGAGATTTATATCGTCGAGGGCGACTCGGCAGGCGGCTCGGCGAAGCAGGGGCGTGACCGGAAGTTTCAGGCGATCTTGCCGCTGCGCGGCAAGGTGCTCAATGTGGAGAAAGCGCGCTATGACAAGCTGCTTTCTTCGGAGCAGATCGTGACGCTGATTACGGCGCTTGGATGCGGGATCGGCAAGGAAGATTACAACCTGGATAAGCTGCGTTATCACCGCATCATTATCATGACCGATGCTGACGTGGATGGCGCGCACATTCGGACGCTGTTGCTGACGTTCTTCTATCGGCAGATGCCGGAGATGATCGAGCGTGGGTATATCTATATCGCGCAACCGCCGCTCTTCAAGATCAAGGCGGGGAAGGATGAGCGGTATATGAAGGATGAGTCTGAGGTTAATGCTCACATTTTGAAGCTGGCGTTGCAGGGGTCTGAGCTTGTTCCCGCTGAGAATGCGACGGCGATTACCGGCGATGCGTTGGGTGAGTTGGCTCGGGCTTATCTGCTTGCTCAAGCTGTGGTGAATCGTCTGAGCCGGTTGTATGACGCTGGGGCGCTTGAGGCTGTGATGGATGGGGTTGTGATCGACCTTTCCAGCGAAGAAGCGGCTGAGGGTTCGGCTCGCGCGCTTGAGGCTAAGTTGCGGGATGATGCGTTGAAGCCTGAAGTTACCGTCACGACGATGTATGACCCGGTGCGGGAGCTGCGCTCGCTGAAGGTGGCGCGGACGCATCATGGGAATCAGAAGGTTTCTGTGCTGGATCAGGATTTTCAGTTGACTGCGGATTACCAACAGCTGATCAATACTGCTAATACGTTTAAGGGATTGATTGGGGTTGGCGCTGTGATCAAGCGTGGTGAGCGGAGTATGGCTGTGAACGACTTCAAGAGTGCTATGAAGTGGTTGCTGGCTGATGCTGAACGCAATATTTCCAAGCAGCGCTATAAGGGTCTCGGTGAGATGAATCCTGGGCAGCTTTGGGAGACTACGATGGATCCGACTGTTCGCCGTTTGCTTCGTGTGCAGATTGAGGATGCTATTGCCGCTGATGGCATCTTTACGACGCTCATGGGGGATGATGTGGAGCCGCGTCGGGCTTTCATTGAGTCGAATGCGTTGAGGGCGGGGAATATTGATGTTTGACGGCGAGGTTGTTGTAGGTTGTCAAAGAAAGTGAAAAGAGTGTCACCTGGATGAAAAAAATTTCGCGTTGTTCGTGAAAAATATCATCACCGAAAAAGCCCAGCCGACGTGCAAAATCGGCCGGGCTTTTTTGTTGCCGCGAACAGCCGATTGACGCGTTCGGTGCTAGTAGCGCCGAGGGGTGACATCAGAAGATCCGAATCTACCGAACCCGCGCAGACACAGCAAGCAGCGTACCCATTTACCAAATCCTGCGAATTTCACCGTCGTGGATGGGCGCCGAAGTTAAGCACTCACTGATATAAACGCTGCCGAAATTTGCCGAATTTCGATAACACCTCGAATAATGGCTCACTACCATCGGCTGAAGCCTGTCCGCCCATGCACCGCAAAGCCTTGCGGCGTCGAGCAAGCGGCACCATCAGGAGAGTCCGATGAAAACAGAGTCCAGCAGCCAGCACGTCGGTAAGGTCACGCATCACGAATTGAAACAGACGCTCGGCACGTGGCAATTGTGGGGAATCGCGGTCGGCCTCGTTATTTCCGGTGAGTATTTCGGCTGGAGTTATGGCTGGGCAAGCGCGGGCACGCTCGGCTTCGTCATCACGGCGGTCTTCATTGCCGCGATGTACACCACCTTCATCTTCAGTTTCACTGAACTCACCACGTCGATTCCGCATGCGGGCGGCCCGTTCGCCTACGCGCGGCACGCGTTCGGCCCGAGCGGCGGTTATCTGGCGGGCGCGGCGACGCTGGTCGAATTCGTCTTCGCGCCACCGGCGATCGCACTGGCGATCGGCGCGTATCTGCACGTGCAGTTTCCGGGTCTCGAACCGAAGCACGCGGCGATGGGTGCTTATCTCGTCTTCATGGCGCTGAATATCGTCGGCGTGCAGATCGCCGCAGCCTTCGAGTTGTGCGTGACGCTGCTCGCGATCTTCGAGTTGCTGGTGTTCATGGGCGTCGTGTCGCCGGGATTTCAGTGGTCGAACTTCACGAAAGGCGGCTGGGCCGGTGCGGATACGTTCAGCATGGGCTCGTTTCATGGCATGTTCGCGGCGATTCCGTTCGCGATCTGGTTTTTCCTCGCGATCGAAGGTGTCGCGATGGCCGCCGAAGAAGCGAAGAACCCGAAGCGTTCGATTCCGATCGCGTACGTCGCCGGCATTCTGACGCTGGTCGTGCTCGCCATCGGCGTGATGGTGTTCGCGGGCGCTGCGGGCGACTGGACCAAGCTGTCGAACATCAACGATCCGCTGCCGCAAGCGATGAAGTTCATCGTCGGCGAAAACAGCGGCTGGATGCATATGCTGGTGTGGCTGGGCCTGTTTGGACTCGTCGCGTCGTTTCACGGCATCATCCTTGGCTACTCGCGGCAGATTTTCGCGCTGGCTCGCGCGGGCTATCTGCCGGAGTGGCTCTCGAAAGTGCACCCGCGCTTCAAGACGCCGCATCGCGCGATCCTTGCGGGCGGCGTGGTCGGCATCGCCGCGATCTACAGCGACGAGCTGATCCAGTTCGGCGGCCAGACGCTGACGGCGAACATCGTGACGATGTCCGTATTTGGCGCTATCGTGATGTATATCATCAGCATGTTGTCGCTGTTCAAGCTGCGCCGCACGGAGCCGAACATGGAGCGCCCGTTCCGCGCGCCGCTGTTTCCGTTCTTTCCGGCGTTCGCACTGGTGGCCGCGGTGATCTGTCTGGCGACGATGGTCTACTTCAACTTTCTGGTGGCCGTCGTGTTCGCGATCTTTCTCGCGCTGGGCTACGTCTATTTCCTGTTGACGCGCCATCAACGCGAAGCGGCGCCGGCGGACGCTTTGCTGGAAGAATGACGAATCGAGCCGCTGCGCAAGCAGCGGCGATGGAGTCGTAAAGATGAGCTACACGGAGACGATCGGCAGCCGCACGTATCGCTTTGCCGATCTGAAAACATTGATGGCAAAGGCGAGCCCGCAACGTTCCGGCGACCAGCTCGCGGGCGTCGCGGCGGCGAGCGAGGAAGAGCGCGTCGCGGCCAAGATGGCGCTCGCGCAAGTGCCGCTGCGCACGTTCCTGAACGAAGCGCTGATTCCATACGAAAGCGACGAGGTCACGCGTCTCGTGATCGACGATCACTCGCCGCAAGCGTTCGCCGAGATCGCGCATCTGACGGTGGGCGACTTTCGCAACTGGCTGTTGAGCAGCACGACCGACGCCGACGCGCTCACGCGTATCACCGCCGGGCTCACGCCGGAGATGGTCGCGGCGGTCTCGAAGCTGATGCGCAATCAGGATCTGATCGCGGCGGCGCGCAAACGTCCGGTGATTACGCGCTTTCGCAACACGGTCGGTTTGCCGGGCCACATGTCGGTGCGTCTGCAGCCGAATCATCCGACCGACGACGTCAAAGGCATCGCCGCCTCCATGCTCGACGGCCTGATGTACGGTTGCGGCGACGCGATGATCGGCATCAATCCGGCCGGCGACAATCTCGCCGCGATCACCAAGCTGTTGCTGATGATCGACGACTTCCGCCAACGCTATCAGGTGCCCACGCAATCGTGCGTGCTGACCCACGTCACCAACACGATCGCCGCGATCGAAAAAGGCGCGCCGGTCGATCTCGTGTTTCAGTCGATCGCGGGGACGGAAAAAGCGAACGCGGGCTTCGGCATTTCGCTCGCGCTGTTGCAGGAAGCGTATGAAGCGGGACTGTCGCTGAAACGCGGCACGGTCGGCAATAATCTGATGTATTTCGAAACCGGGCAGGGCAGCGCCTTGTCGGCGGACGCGCATTTCGGCGTCGATCAACAAACGTGTGAAGTGCGCGCCTATGCGGTGGCGCGCAAGTTCAATCCGTTTCTGGTCAACACGGTGGTGGGCTTTATCGGGCCGGAGTATTTGTACGACGGCAAGCAGATCACGCGCGCGGGTTTAGAAGATCACTTCTGCGGCAAACTGCTCGGCGTGCCGATGGGTTGCGACATCTGCTACACAAACCATGCCGAAGCCGATCAGGACGACATGGACAACCTGCTCACGCTGCTCGGCGTGGCGGGCATCAACTTCATCATGGGCATTCCGGGCGCGGACGATGTGATGCTCAACTATCAAAGCACCTCGTTCCACGACGCACTGTACGTGCGCGACGTGCTTGGCTTGCGCCGCGCGCCGGAATTCGAAAAGTGGCTGGAGTCGATGCAGATCACTGACGCGCGCGGCGCATTGCTGAGTGCATCGACACAACAACCGCTGCTGGAAGGCGCGCGCGACTGGATGGGCATCGCATGAGCGACTTCCTCGAAAAGAATCCGTGGAACGCGCTGCGTCAGTTCACCAATGCGCGTATCGCGTTGGGCCGCGCGGGCAACAGTTTACCGACCGCGCCGTTGCTCGCGTTCAACCTGTCGCATGCGCAGGCGCGTGACGCCGTGCATCATCCGCTCGATACCGACGTGCTGCACGAACAGTTGCGCGCGCAGAACTTCAAGACGCTGGACGTGCATAGCGCCGCACCCGATCGCGAGCATTACTTGCGACGTCCCGATCTCGGCAGGCGTTTGAGCGACGAGAGTCGTGAGGCGCTGAAACAGCTCGCAATCGATTCGCCCGAGGTGGTGTTCGTAATTGCAGACGGTCTCTCGGCGTTCGCGGCGTCGAAGCAATCGATTCCGCTTTTGCGGGCTGTCCGCACGAAACTCACGGATTGGAAGATCGGGCCTGTGGTGGTCGCACGTCAGGCGCGCGTTGCGCTCGGGGACGAGATCGGGGAGCTACTCGATGCGAAGCTTGTAGTGATGCTGATCGGTGAGCGGCCAGGCTTGAGTTCGCCCGACAGCCTCGGCATCTACCTGACTTACGCGCCCAAAGTGGGTTGTAGCGACGCGCAACGCAACTGCATTTCCAATGTGCGTCCCGAAGGCCTGGACTATCCGTTGGCCGCGCACAAATTGCATTACCTGCTCACGCATGCGAGGCGATTGGGCCTCACGGGCGTCGGCCTGAAAGACGATAGCGATGCGCTGCTCGCGAGCGCACCGGCAACGCCTTCGATCAGCGACGATTCAAACTCGAGCGCTGCGTAGACGATCAGGCATCTGCTCGTGCCACCGGATGCTTCTCCAGCCACGCGTTCTCGTCGTCCTCGAAAAGCCGGGAGCGCGTCAAGAAGCGTAACCCGCTGGGCCGCTCCAGAGAAAACATGCCGCCATTGCCGGGCACCACGTCGATGATCAGTTGCGTGTGCTGCCAATATTCGAATTGCGATTCGCTCATGTAGAACGGCACGCCGGCAATCGAGCCGAGTTTCACATCGGACGAACCGACCATGAACTCGGCTTGCGGAAACATCATTGGCGCGCTGCCGTCGCAGCACCCACCGGATTGGTGGAACAGCACGGCCCCGTGTTCGGCGCGCAGCTTGTCGATCAGCTCGACTGTGGCAGGCGTTGCGATTACGCGGGCGACTTCCTTCTCATCAGCCATTACATGCCCTCGCTGAAAAAAGAGCGAGCCGCGCAATGCGGCCCGCTCGAACAGGATCGTTACGTTTAGAAGAAACCGAGCGGCTTTTCGCTATAGCTGACGAGCAGGTTCTTGGTCTGCTGATAGTGGTCGAGCATCATCTTGTGATTCTCGCGGCCGATGCCCGATTGCTTGTAGCCGCCGAACGCCGCGTGCGCCGGATACGCGTGATAGCAATTGGTCCACACGCGACCCGCCTGAATCTGCCGGCCGAAGCGATAGGCGCGCGTGCCATCGCGTGTCCATACGCCGGCGCCGAGACCGTAGAGCGTATCGTTGGCGATTTCCAGCGCTTCCTCTTCATTCTTGAACGTCGTCACCGAAACCACCGGGCCGAAGATCTCTTCCTGGAAGATGCGCATCTTGTTGTGGCCGCGAAATACCGTCGGCTTCACGTAATAGCCTTTGCTCAGTTCGCCGCCAAGCTGATTGCGCTCACCACCGATCAGGCATTCGGCGCCTTCCTGTTTGCCGAGGTCGACATACGAGAGGATTTTTTCCAGCTGTTCCTGCGAGGCCTGCGCGCCGATCATCGTCTTCGTATCGAGCGGATGCCCTTGCGTGATCGCGGCGACGCGCTTTAACGCGCGCTCCATGAAGCGGTCGTAAATCTTTTCTTCGACCAGAACACGCGACGGGCACGTGCACACTTCGCCCTGATTCAGCGCGAACATCGCGAAACCTTCCAGCGCCTTGTCGAAGTAGCTGTCGTCCTGATTCATCACATCGGCGAAGAAAATGTTCGGGCTCTTGCCGCCGAGTTCGAGCGTCACAGGAATGATGTTCTGACTCGCGTACTGCATGATCAAACGGCCGGTGGTGGTCTCGCCGGTGAACGCGATCTTCGCGATGCGTTTGCTCGATGCGAGCGGCTTGCCGGCTTCGAGGCCGAATCCGTTCACCACGTTCAGCACGCCCGGCGGCAGCAGGTCCTGGATCAGTTCGATCAGCACGAGAATCGAAGCAGGCGTCTGCTCGGCCGGCTTCAACACGATGCAATTGCCGGCTGCAAGCGCGGGCGCGAGCTTCCACACCGCCATCAGGATCGGGAAATTCCACGGAATGATCTGGCCGACCACGCCGAGCGGCTCGTGAAAGTGATACGCGACGGTGTCTTCATCGATCTGGGAGATCGAGCCTTCCTGCGCACGC
This sequence comes from Paraburkholderia sp., assembly GCA_035636295.1. Lineage (GTDB taxonomy): Bacteria > Pseudomonadota > Gammaproteobacteria > Burkholderiales > Burkholderiaceae > Paraburkholderia. The sequence goes on along the minus strand of DASPZL010000081.1, from coordinate 11,333 downwards.
GCGCAGCCGGCGAAATAGCGGAAGTGATCGATCGCGAGCGGAATGTCCGCAGCCATGGTTTCGCGCAACGGCTTGCCGTTGTCGATCGTTTCCGCGACTGCGATACGCTGCAGATTCGCTTCCATCCGGTCGGCGATGCGGTTCAGGATGTTCGCGCGGTCGGTGGTCGAGGTCTTGCCCCATGCTGCCTTTGCGCGATGCGCGGCGTCGAGCGCGAGTTCGACATCGGCTTCACGCGAACGCGGAATCGACGTGAACGGTTCGCCGGTGATCGGCGACACGTTATCGAAGTACTCGCCGCCCACGGGCTTGACCCATTCGCCGCCGATAAAATTCGCATACTGTTTTTTGTACGGGAATTCGGTGGTCAGAAACTGCATCTCTGCGTGATTCATCTGTGTGCTCCTCACATGTTGAACGGGCTCTATTCGGCGCGATATTTCGCTTGGCCGCGAGAGCCTAGAGCCAGAAGTGTGCCAATGCACCGCGCTGGTGAGCCGTGCACGCGCAGCAGGCACTCGCACACGGCATGACGCGTCGCGCTGTTCAACCGGCGGTGGATGAACGTATCGTTTCTGATCAACGCGCGCGGCGCTGTTCACGAATTGAACAGGCGGCCTCGCTTGCTCGAACCGCTCGTGCAAGCGAGGCGCCCAATCCGTTCGGCATGGGAATTGCCTTGTTTTCCTCGATATTCCGTTTTCACAGATCTGGTATGACGATTGAAGCCCAACCCGAGAGCCTGACAGGTCTGATCCACGCGCAGCAGCCGAGCTTCTGCGTGCACACCTGTGTCGCTCACGATGCCGACGAACAGGCGCGCAACCTGCACGGCTGGCATCAGACCTACGACCAGTTGACCGCCGGCCGCTTTGTCGGCGGCCTGACGGAGTTGTGTCTCGATCACATGCAGGTGTTCGTCGAAACGACCAGTCATACGTTGCGGCAAACCTGCGAAGTGCAGAAAGACGCGTACTGGTTCGGCATTCCCACTTGTCCCGCAGGCTCGGGACGTATCGACGCGCAAGTGATCGGGGGCGACGCGCTCGCGTTCCGTCCGGGCGGGATCGAATTCGAATTGCTGACCGCTGCGGGGTACGAGATTTTCGGCGTGGTGGTGAAGGGCGACGTGTTGCGCCGCTATGCGGCCGAAGTGGAGCGCGTCGGCCTCGCCGAACACCTGCCGAACACGGAAGTCGTGCCGGTCGGCATGGCGCGCAAGGAGCGGTTGTGTGCATCGCTGCGCCGGCTTCTCGACGATGGCGCGGCGAGCGGCACGCCGCTGTCCGCGTTAGCGCGCGGCAATCTGCAGGCGTCGGTGCTCGCGTCGCTGTTCGATGTGGGCGCATTGCCCGGCGCGGAGCCGGTGGCGATGCCGGCGCGTCCGCGTCGTCAGTCGATCGTCTCGGAAGCGCGTGAGTATGTGCTCGCCAACCGCGAGCGCGCGGTCAACGTGCCGGAGTTGTGCGAGCGCCTGTATGTGAGCCGGCGCACGCTGCAATACTGCTTTCAGGACGTGCTCGGCATGGCGCCCGCCACCTATCTGCGCACGATCCGCCTGAACGGCGCGCGGCGCGACCTGTGCAATGCGTTGCGCGAATCACGTTCGGTGCAGGACGTCGCGGCGGCGTGGGGCTTCTGGCATCTCAGCCAGTTCGCCACCGATTACCGGAAGCTTTTCGGCGTGCGGCCGTCGGATACATTGAAGGCCGGGATCGGCGCGTTTCATGTGACCGGCAATCGCCCGTTCGCTCACTAGCACTCATTTGCGCAGCAGTCGCAGCCCATTCGCCACCACCAGAAGACTCGCGCCCACATCGGCGAACACGGCCATCCACATCGTGCCCAGGCCCATCATCGTCAGCACGAGGAACACGCTCTTGATGCCGAGCGCCAGCGTGATGTTCTGCACCAGCACCGAATGCGTCGCCTTCGACAGACGGATGAACAATGGAATCTTGCGCAGGTCGTCGTCCATCAATGCGACATCGGCGGTTTCGATCGCGGTGTCGGTGCCCATCGCGCCCATCGCGAAGCCGATGCCGGCGCGCGCCAACGCGGGCGCGTCGTTGATGCCGTCGCCGACCATCCCCACTATCGCGCCGTCCTCCGACCACTGCGTCACCGCGTTCAGCTTGTCTTCGGGCAACTGATTGCCGCGCGCTTCGTCGACGCCGACCTGCTGTGCGATAGCCGCGGCGGTGTGCGGATTGTCGCCAGAGAGCATCGCGGTACTCACGCCGAGGCGATGCAGATCGGCGATGGCGGCGCGGCTCGTGTCCTTCACCGTATCCGCGACGGCGAATAGCGCGAGCACGCGTTCGGCGTCGACCAGCATCACGACGGTTTTGCCTTGGCGTTCGAGCGCGTCCAATCGCGCTTCGAGCGACGCCGAACAGCGACCGAGTTCCTCGACCAGCCGATGATTGCCGAGCCAATACGGAACGCCGTCAATGTCGCCGCGCACGCCGCGTCCCGCCAGCGCCTCGAACGCATCGACCGTGAGGCTCATTACGCCGCCTGCCTTCGCCGCGGCCGCAATCGCCATCGATACCGGATGATCCGAGCGCCCGGCGAGGCTCGCAGCAAGCGTGCGGCAACGGGTTTCGTCTAGTTCAGCGAGCGTCTCGAACTCGGTTTGCACCGGCTTGCCGTGCGTGATCGTGCCGGTTTTGTCGAGCGCGAGCCGGCTCAGCTTGCGGCCCTGCTCGAGATAGGCGCCGCCTTTGATCAGAATGCCCTTGCGGGCGGCAGCGGCGAGGCCGCTGACGATCGTCACCGGGGTCGAGATCACGAGCGCGCAAGGGCACGCGATCACCAGCATCACCAGCGCCTTGTAGACCCATTCGTGCCACGGCCCGTCGAACAGCAGCGGCGGCAGCACCGCCACGGCGAGCGCGACACCGAACACGACCGGCGTATAGACCCGTGCGAACTGATCGACGAAACGTTGCGTCGGCGCCTTGGTGCCTTGCGCTTCCTCAACGGCGTGAATGATGCGCGCGAGCGTCGTATTGCTGGCCGCGGCCGTGACGCGATAGTCGAACGAACCTGTCTGGTTGATCGTGCCGGCGAACACGGCGTCGCCCGTGGCCTTATCGACCGGCAGACTTTCGCCCGTGATCGGCGCCTGATCCACGCTCGAGCGGCCCGCGACGATTTCGCCGTCGAGTGCGATCCGCTCGCCCGGCTTCACGCGAACCCGCGCGCCGAGTGCGATCGCCTTGAGGTTCATCGGCCGCCAGTTGCCGTCGGGCTGCTGCACGCTCGCCCGTTCGGGCGTGAGCTGCATCAGGCCCTGGATCGCGTTGCGGGCGCGGTCGAGCGACTTCGCTTCGATCAGCTCGGCAATCGTGAAGAGCACCATCACCATCGCCGCTTCAGGCCACTGGCCGAGGATTAGCGCGCCGGTCACCGCGATGCTCATCAGCGCATTGATGTTCAGGTTGCCGTTGCGGATCGCGAGCCAGCCTTTCCGGTAGGTCGTGAGGCCGCAGGAGGCGATGGCGGCAAGTGCGAGACCCGCAGCCAGCCAGGCCGGCGCGCCGAGCCAACTGACAGCCTCTGAGCCCGCCGCGGCGACGCCTGCCAGCGCCAGCGGCCACCATGGCTTCGACGGTACGTGAGAAGCGGCGGCGGGCGCTGTTTCCGCGGGATCGTCCGCAAGTTCGGGCGTGAAGTCGAGCGAGCGCAGTGCGGCGAGGATCGAGCCGAGCGCCTCCGGCGCATGCACGACCGTCAGCACGCGCTGCATCAGGTTGAAGTCCATGCTGCGCACGGACGGCATGCGGCTGAATTTCTTGCGGATCAGCGCTTCTTCGGTCGGGCAATCCATCTGCATGATTCGGATCGCGGTGCGCACGTCGCTGCCGACTGTTTCGGAACGTGGAAGCCGGATCGGCGCGGGTGCGGCGGGCACGGGTGCGCAGCAGTTTGCGGCGGGCTGGCTGTGGGCGTGCTCTTGATCGGATGCGCCGCGGCCATGGCCGCAGTTCTCACCGTGTACGTGGGCGTGTTCACGTTCCCGCGCTTCGCGAACGTGACCGGCGTGGCCCTGTCCGTCGGCGTGCGCTTGCCGTCCGTGCCCATGCGCACAGGCTTTGGCCTGTTCGGGACGGTCGGCTTCGGCGTGGTCGGCGTGGGGCATGGTGGCTTCCTGGTTCGATTTGTGGTCTAGTAGACACCTTGAAGCCACTACAAGGTCAAGGCCGCTATCCGGAGGGTCCATGAAAATCGGCGAACTGGCGAAAATCGCCCATTGCACGACCGAAACCATCCGCTTCTACGAAAAAGAGGGCCTGTTGCCCGAAGCGGAGCGCACCGAGGCCAATTACCGCAGCTATACCGCGAGGCACGTCGAGCGGCTGCGCTTCATCCGCAATTGCCGCGCGCTCGACATGACCCACGATGAAATCCGTGCGTTGCTGCTTCTGACGGACGCGCCGGCGAACGGCTGCGGCGGCATCAACGATCTGATCGACGAGCACATCGCGCACGTCGACACGCGCATCGAAGAATTGAAGCAGCTGAAAGTGCAGCTCACCACGCTGCGCGAGCAATGCCACGGTGAACAGGCCGTCGAAGACTGCGGCATCGTGCAGGGCCTCAACGAAATGGACGTGAGCGCGACGCGTGCGCGGCATACGCATCTGGGTTGAAGCGCACGGCGCGTCAGCCGCCGCAACCGCGGCAGTGACCCCATCCACGGCTGGGCCGTTCGTGCGGCCCGTCCAATAGACAATCGAATCCAGTTGGAGAATCAACGTGTTTACCTGTAGAAACCAGTCCTGCGGCGCGCAATGGGAGCAGTCGGACGTCGTCATCAAGAACGAGGGCCAAGGGCTCCTGTTCCGTTGCCCGATGTGCGGCGCGCGTAATTACGTCGAACGTTTCGACGCGGACGATGGCTCGGTGCTGTACGAGCAGATCGAAGGCCGTCCCTCCCCTGGCCCCATGGCCGTTTAGTCCCCAGCCTTCAGTCGATAGCGAGTCATCACCTCTATGAACAGTCCCACCACCGCGGGCGCGCCGTTTAGCCAGCTGGCGCTGCCGCCCGCGACGCTCGCCAACCTGACGCAACTCGGTTACGTCGAGATGACGCCGATCCAGGCCGCGAGCCTGCCCATCGCGCTCGCCGGCCACGATCTCATCGCGCAGGCGAAAACCGGCAGCGGCAAGACCGCGGCGTTTTCGCTGGCGCTGCTCAACCGTCTCGACGTGCGCAACTTCGCCGTCCAGGCGATGGTGCTGTGCCCGACACGTGAGCTCGCCGATCAGGTCACGCAGGAAATCCGCCGCCTCGCGCGCGCCGAAGAGAACATCAAGGTGCTGACGCTGTGCGGCGGCACGCCGATGCGTCCGCAAACGGCGAGCCTCGAACACGGCGCGCATATCGTGGTCGGCACGCCGGGCCGCATCATGGATCACCTTGAGCGCGGCAGCCTGCCGTTGCAGTCGCTCAACACGCTGGTGCTCGACGAGGCCGACCGCATGCTCGACATGGGTTTCTTCGACGACATCGCCACGGTCGTGAAGCAATGCCCGAAAGAACGGCAGACGCTGCTGTTTTCCGCGACGTACCCTGAAGGCATCGTCAAGCTGAGTCAGCAATTTCTCCGGAATCCGAAGGAAGTGAAGCTTGCCGAGCGGCACGACAATACGAAGATCCGTCAGCGCTTCTATGAAGTGACCGAGGACGAGCGTCTGCATGCGGTCGGTCTGTTGCTGAACCACTATCGTCCGGTGAGCACGCTCGCGTTCTGCAACACCAAGCAGCAGTGCCGCGATCTGCTCGACGTGCTGCGCGCGCAGGGTTTTCATGCGCTCGCGCTGCATGGCGAACTCGATCAGCGTGAACGCGACCAGGTGCTGATCCAGTTCGCGAACCGCAGTTGCTCGGTGCTGGTCGCCACCGACGTCGCCGCGCGCGGCCTCGACATAGCGCAGTTGGAAGCGGTGATCAACGTCGACGTGACGCCGGACCCGGAAGTGCACGTGCACCGCATCGGCCGCACGGGCCGCGCCGACCAGGAAGGCTGGGCGCTGAGTCTCGCGAGCATGAACGAGATGGGCCGCGTCGGCAGTCTCGAACAGGCGCAAAAGCGCGACGTCGAGTGGCACAAAGTGTCCGAACTCAAGGCGGCGAGCAACGAGCCGCTGTTGCCGCCAATGGAAACGCTGCAGATTCTCGGCGGCCGCAAGGAAAAAATCCGCCCCGGCGACGTGCTCGGCGCGCTGACCGGCGAGGCGGGTTTCGCCGGTTCGCAGATCGGCAAGATCAACGTGACGGAAATGTCGACGTATGTGGCGGTGGAACGCAGCATCGCGCGTGACGCGCTGCGCAAGCTCAGCGCCGGCAAGGTGAAGGGCAAGAAGGTCAAAGTCCGCATGATGGACGAGGCCTGATAGTCGGGCAATCCGGCTGTCGGGGTTGCCAAGGCTGCGATCGCCCCCGGTCGCGGCCTTGAGCATCCGCATCACATTACTTCATACCTGCGCTGTTTTTCCGCGTTCTTCGCGCGGCCTTGTTTCTTCCCTGAAAGCCCGATTCCATTGGCCTCGGCCGCGGCGGCGCGCCTTCGCGTCAGCCATGACGTAAACGCATGCCGTGCATGACAAAGTTTCGATTGTGACGATTCTTTCGCTGATGCCTAATCATCGAACCGGACGGAACCGCCGCGCAGTGGGCTGTGCGCGAATCCGCTGCCGGATGGAGAAAGGGAGAAAGCTTTATGCAGAGCGCCATGCAAGCCCGCTCGAAACTGCCTGACGTAGGCACGACGATTTTTACCGTGATCGGTCAATTGGCCGCGCAACACGATGCGCTGAACCTGTCGCAAGGCGCGCCGAATTTCGCGCCGGACGCGAAACTGATCGACGGTGTCGCTCAAGCCATGCGCGCCGGTCACAACCAGTACGCGCCGATGGCCGGCATCGCCGCCCTGCGCGAAGCGCTCGCGGACAAGGTGGAAACGCTATATGGCGTGCGCTACGATCCGGCCAGCGAAGTCACCGTGATCGCCAGCGCCAGTGAAGGGCTGTATTCGACGATCAGCGCTTTGGTGCATCCGGGCGACGAAGTGATCTACTTCGAGCCGTCATTCGACAGCTACGGCCCGATCGTCCGCCTGCAAGGCGCGACGCCGGTCGCGATCAAGCTCTCATTGACCGATTTCCGCGTGGACTGGGACGAGGTTGCCGCCGCGATCACGCCCAGGACGCGCATGATCATCATCAACACGCCGCACAATCCAACCGCGACCGTGTTCGACGAGGCCGACATCGCGCGCCTGAAAGCGGTGACGCGCAACACCGATATCGTGATTCTCGCCGACGAAGTCTACGAACACGTGGTGTTCGACGGCGCCAGGCATCAGAGCATGGCGTGCGATGCCGAACTCGCGGAGCGCAGCGTGATCGTCTCGTCGTTCGGCAAGTCATATCATGTGACCGGTTGGCGCATCGGCTATTGCCTCGCGCCGGCCGCGTTAATGGACGAGATTCGCAAGGTCCATCAGTTCATGGTGTTTTCCGCCGATACGCCCATGCAGTACGCGTTCGTCGACGCATTGGCGAATCGCGACAGCTATCTCGGCTTGTCCGCGTTCTATCAGAAGAAGCGCGATCTGCTCGCGCATGCGCTGCGCGAATCACGCTTCGAATTGCTGCCGAGCGAAGGCAGCTTCTTCATGCTCGCGCGTTTTCGCGGTTTCTCCAACGAAAGCGATAGCGATTTCGTGTTGCGCCTGATTCGCGATGCACGCGTCGCGACGATTCCGCTGTCGGCGTTTTATACCGACGGCACGGATTCCGGCTTGATCCGGCTGAGTTTCTCGAAAGACGACGCGACCTTGATCGAAGGCGCGCGACGGTTATGTGAGATCTGATTCGCCGGCTGCATGAGAAGAGAAGGCTGCATTTTTGAACAGCAGTATGATCGTCGCGAGATTACGCCGCGGTGACGCATTAGCGTGTTGCATGCCGGCGCTACAACAACATCGAAGGGAAAGAGACCTGCCATGAAATTGCTCAAACCTCTATTGGCGCTGGCGTGCGCATTCACGTCGCTTGCGGCGTCGTCTGTTGCGATCGCTGCCGACACCTCGACGCTGCGTTTCGGACTCGAAGCGCAGTATCCGCCGTTCGAATCGAAAGGCCCGAATGGTGAATTGCAGGGGCTCGATATCGACGTCGGCACTGCCGTATGCGCCGCCGCGCATATGACGTGCAAATGGGTCGAAACCTCGTTCGACGGTTTGATTCCCGCGCTGCAGGGCCGCAAGTTCGACGCGATCAATTCGGCGATGAACGCGACCGAGCAGCGTCGTCAGGCAATCGATTTCACCACCGTGGTGTATCGCGTGCCGACGCAACTGATCGCGAAGCGCGACAGTGGTCTGCTGCCGACTTCCGCGTCGTTGAAGGGCAAGCGCGTGGGCGTATTGCAGGCGTCGATTCAGGAAACCTTCGCGAAGACGCATTGGGAAGCGGCAGGCGTCACCGTCGTACCGTATCAGGACCAGAACCAGGTTTATACGGACCTCGTGGCCGGCCGTCTCGACGCGACGCTCGTTCTCGCGCCGGCGGGGGAGACAGGTTTTCTGTCGAAGCCCAACGGCAAGGATTTCGCGTTCGTCGGCAAGCCGGTGCGCGATGACAAGATTCTCGGCAGCGGCATTGCATACGGGATTCGCAAGGGCGACACGGCGCTGCGTGATCAGCTGAACGCGGCGATCGCGAAGGTGCAGGCCGACGGTACGGTGAAGACGTTGGCCGCGAAATATCTCGGCAATATCGACGTGACGGGGAAGTAGTCTCGCCGCACGTTGCGATGCGCCGCGTCGCACAAGTTCTCCGTGAGTTCGCTTGTTGACGGTGCGTTTGACGGCTACGATACGTAGGCTTCGCCGTGGCGAGGTCTGCGTAAAGAATCGGAGAGCGCGCACATGAACGAGATGAGCGGGACGGCGGCGGCTGCAATTCACACCAAAAGCGCTTCTGCGCCGAAGTTCTGGCGCAGTGAGGCGTTGCCGTTCATCGAGGCGCGTTCCATCGACGACGGCCGCGCGGTCTGCTACGCGAAACACTCGCATGAAACGTTTTCGATCGGCGCCGTCACCGGCGGGCACAGCGAGTACTTGAATCGCCATGTGCGTGAATGGATCGGCGCGGGCGCGGTTGTCATGATGAATCCGGACGACGTGCATGCATGCAATCCGATCGCCGACGAGCGCTGGTCGTATCGGATGTTGCATGTCGATGTCGCGTGGCTCACCGGGCTGCAACATGAACTGGCTTTCAGCGAGAACCACGCGTTTCGTGCGTTCTCGCAGACCATGACGACGGAGCCCGTATTGTTCGACGGCTTGAACTGTCTGTACGCGATCCTCGTTGACGGCAAGGCCGAAACCATGCGCAAGGAAAGCGCGGCCGTTATGTTCTTCTCTGAAGTACAACAAAAGCTGAACCCGGCGCCCTTGCCCGATTATGACGCAAGCCGTCAGCTCTCGCGGGCGGCGGAATTCATTGCGGAAAACTGCACGCGTTCGCTGAAGCTCGAGGACGTGTGCAAGGTGGTTGATCTGTCCGCGTCGCATCTGATTCGCGCCTTTAAACAGCGTTATGGCATGACGCCGCACGCCTATCAGATCAATCGACGCATTCAATACAGCCGCGCTCAACTCAGGCGCGGCCGTCTGATCGCGGATGTCGCGCTCGATGCGGGGTTCGCCGATCAGGCGCATTTGCAGCGCACCTTCAAGCGCCTGGTTGCGGCGACGCCGGGGCAATATCGCAGTTAAGGTCCACGCTTCGCATACAAGCGTCTTGCTCGGCGCGTCACGCTACGAGCAGATACAGCGCGCTGGCGGCAAGCAACGCCGCCATTGCGCGATTGAACAGCTTCACGCGCTTCGGCTCCTTCAAATACCTCCGCAGGAACGTGCCGGCATACGCCCAGCTCGCAATCGACAGATAGCAGATCACGAAATACACGACGGTGAATTGCCAGACGAGCCGGCCATCGCCGTCGGCCGCATAGGCGCCCATGCCGGCGAGCGACGCAAGCCACGCTTTCGGGTTGAGCCATTGCATGGTCGCGCCGTACGCAAAGGATGGGCTGCGGGAAAGTTTATCCGCGGCGAGCTTGCCGTCATCGACGGCGAGTTTGTAGGCCATATAGAGCAGGAACGCGACGCCGGCCCATTTGACCATGCTGATCAAATCGGGGAAATGCGCGAGCAGTTCATGCAGCCCCAGCCCGATGAGCAGAAGCAGCAAGGTGAAGCCGACGGTCGCGCCGCTGACGTGGCGCATGCTCGCGGCGAGCCCGTGCTGGGCGCCGGCGCTGAGCGCGACGACGTTGACCGGCCCCGGCGTGATCGACGAGGCCAGCGCGAAGGCGGCCATGGAAAGCAAAACGGTCATCTGATGCCTTGATACGTGAGTGCGCGGGATTTGCGACGCTCAACGGTATCGGGCGGCAGGGCGGGCTGTATTGAAGGAAATTGCTTTGCGGCGTTTGCGCGAGACGCGCGCGGAAAACCATCGGAAGATAGGGCGTGAAATTCTTTGTAACATCCGGCGGACGCCGCCGATCGTCTGCCCACTGCAAATTGTGTGCACGGCAAGAAAGTTGACGCGTCTCACAACCGGTCGGCAGGCCGCAGCCGCCGTTTGGCGTATTGCGCCTAATGGCGATCTTGCATCAAATGACAGTTTAGTACAGCAGAGTTGCTGCGCTGCGCAAGCGCAAAACGTCACGTAAGAAGTTACGCTTCGTTGCAAATTCCCGAAGAGCTTGCCGTCCCTCTTTGTATCCTTCTCTCACAAAAACTTGGGAGAAGAATCATGAAAACGATACTTAGGACATGCATCGGATTGCTGGCTGTCCCAGTCATGTTATCCGCATGCGGAGGAGGTGGAGACGGAGGAGGCGGCGCGGCAACCGGCACGCTTCATGTAGCCATGACAGACGCTCCGTCCTGCGGCTTCGATCACGTGTATGTGACGGTCGCAAAGGTTCGAGTGAATGCGAACGCACAGGCCGGCGACAATGACGGCGGCTGGTCCGACGTGACGTTGCCGAGCCCGCAAAGAGTCGATCTGCTCTCGCTCACAAACGGCGTGCTCGCAGACCTCGGACAAACCGCGCTGCCCGCTGGCCAATACCAGCAAATCCGACTGGTGCTGGCGCAAAATCAAAACGGCGCATTCGCCAATTCGGTCGTGCCCACCGGTGGCAGCGAACAGGCACTGGCGACGCCGAGCGCAACTCAGAGCGGCTATAAGATCATCCGGCCGTTCACCGTTCAGCCCAATACGCTGGTCGACCT
>DASPZL010000080.1:0-5750 GCA_035636295.1 Paraburkholderia sp. | reverse complement strand
GACCGCGGCCGACGAAACACCCAGAGCGAGACCGTTCGTCGTGCTCGCTACCGCCGCATTACCGATTGCTATCGCCGAGGCTGCCGACGCGCTCGATTGTCCGCCGACTGCAATCGCGTTGCTGCCCGATGCCACGGCACCCGCGGTGGCGTTGCCGCCCAGCGCCACCGCTCCGGCCCCGGAGGCTTGCACCGACGTCGCGGCCGTGGAGCCGCCGACACCGATTGCCACCGAATTGGCGCCGGTCGCTTGCGACCACGTGCCAAGGGCCGTGGAGTTCGTTGCGGATGCGGTGGCGACGAGACCGACGGCCGTGCCCCACGTTCCCGTGGCGCGCGACGCGACGCCGAGTGCCGTACTGCCCGCCCCGGTGGCGGTCGAACCATTGCCTAAGGCGGTTGCTTCGAAACTGCTGCCACCGCCCGGCAGCAGCGTGCCTGAAGTACCGCTCGCATTGGCGTTCACGCCAATGGCGACAGGCGAGCCGCCGCCCGTACCCGAGGCAATAGCCTGGGCGTTGGTGCCGATCGAGATACTGGAACCGGAGGTGCTGTTAGCCGTCGCGCTAGCGCCAACGGCGATCGTGGTCTGAGCCAGGGCGTGCGCCGCTGCGCCCATGGCGAGGGCGTTAATTCCGGTCGCAACGGAGTTAACGCCGAAGGCTATTGCCGACTGGCTGTTGGCGGCGGCTGCCTGGCCGAGTGCGAGGGCGTTGAGACCGGTCGCGGTCGAAAAAACACCGATGGCCATCGCATTCAGGCCATTGGCGGAATTGCTATAACCAATGGAAATTGCAGCATCGCCGTTGGCCGTAGTGGACGTGCCCAGCGCAACGGAATTCGCGCCGTTCGCCACCGCCGAGCTCCCCACGGCGACGGCCGCCGCGTTCGTTGCCTTGGTCTGGAATCCGAGCGCGGTCGAGGCTCCCCCCGACGCCGTTGCGCTACCGCCCAGCGCCGTGTCTCCGGCGCCGCTGGCCACTGATTGAAAGCCCACGCACGAAGAACTGCCATTGTAGAAGTTATAGGGCGACGCGGAGCAGTTCACCTGCGCCTGTGCTTGCGCGCCCCATCCGCTCAAACCCATCAACACCAATAGGGCGACGACGCGCGAATCAGAACTGTGCTGCGTAGAAGCGTCGTGCCCATCACGCCGGTCGCTTCGCCCGTCACATACGGCGGCCCCGGCCCCCGATTTCCCTTTGCCATGCGATTTGCCGAACTCCGACGCGGCCACGAAGGCGCCTAGCGCGTCGTTCCAGATGGTCCGATATGCCTTGTTCATGTTTCTTCCTGTTTCGATGTTGCGCGCGCTCACCCTTACTTTTCTTAAGCATAACTACATACATGAACCGAAATGAAAGTGTTGGCATTGCGTCGCGTTATTGCGGGGGACTACATTTTTTTATTCAATATCGATACTTAGATATGCTAAAAGAAGGCGTGCGCCATCCTCCTGCCAAGAGAATTAACGGAGGAAGGTATCGATAAAAGGCGGCTAGACCGTTTCTATTTCCTTGCATCCTGGCCGTGCAGAATGCAGCGGGGCCGCTAGCTTATGAAGGTCCGAGGGGCAACGGCATATCGATGTCAATTGCGCGAAAGGGCGCCAATTGCCTATCTAAATGCGATCGTTGGTTTGTTGAGCGTTTGCGTTGTACTGTTCTACCCGGAATACCCATAATACCGGCCCCAATGAAGTGCTGCGATCGTGCTCTCGGCGTGACATTGCAAACGCGCATGTGTCGCGCTGCAAGCGTTTGTATTTCTATTTCAGCAACGTTTTGCGCACTATGTGGACTGACCGGCAAGGAAATCTTCACGTCGAAGTGTGACTTTTCCGTGTAGCAGCGTAACGCAGGTAAGTTCCCGTAAGTGTTAGGTGAAACTCTCGCATAAGCTTTTTAATTTGTCTACTGAAACCCCGCGGCGGGACCGGACATTGCTATATTTAACAATTAGGGACAATTTGAAAACGCATAGTCTGGATTGGGGCACGGAATCGTGTTTGCCGATGTCCATTCCGTCCTCTCAAAGTGGGCCGATCCAGATTAGCAAGAATCATGAATTCATCCATGACTCCGTCTATTGAATAACCGCGCGGAGGGTTAACCGATTTATAAGGGCTTCAGCAGGAGGCGGCGTGGCGCCAGTGGCCGCCAGACGGATCGGAATTCAGGTTGATCGCGACGTTGCGGTGCTATTCGATGCACTTCAGTCGCCGATGTGATGCGCGATGAAACTCACGCGTGGACTGAACATCATGAGATCGAGCACGCGTTCGCGCATCAGATCATCGGTGCCTCGTGGGAAGTTCGGCGCGCGTATCGATCACGCGCGCCTGGAAGTGAATCCGACGTACTAGAACACGTGATCGATACCGACGGTGACCGCTGTTTGACTGGACGTGCCGGCCGGGTTGAGCGTGCTGACCGCCGCGTGCTTGTACGACGTGTAATCGGCTTCGGCGTAGAGCGTGGTGCGCTTGGACAGCAGGTAGGCGAGCGAAATCACCGACAGACCGCGGCGGCTGGCCTTGTCGTTCGACACGGTGGTCTGGTAGTAGCCGCCATTGAAAACGATGTCCGGCGTGACGGTCCATGAGATACCGCCGAAGGCGTTGTTTGTCACCTGGTGCGGTGTGGCCGGATTCTGCAGATCCTCCGACATGAAGCCGCCCGACAGTCGCACCGGACCGATTTTGTAGGCGGCGCCAGCCATGTAATAACTGTCGCCGATGTAGGTCGTACCGGTCAGTATGTTGCGATGCCCGTACACGCCACCGAGGTCGACCGGACCCACGCTATAACTCATGCCGACTGAGCGCGTCGCTCCACTGCTGAAATTGCCCGCGACGCCGCCGAACGAGTTGTCCACTTCGAACAGCAACGGCCCGAAGACGTTCTTGTACTTGACGGCGTTGTTGTTGCGCGTGCCGTCCGAGGCGGTGGTCAACGGCAGGATCGGCGTGAAGTGGAAGCCGAACGGGTCGTAGATACTGATGATGTCGTGCGAGATCGTGTACTGACGGCCGAGGTCGAGCGACCCGTATTTCGTATTTCCGATGCCGACGAACGCCTGCCGGTTGAATTCCGTGCCAGTGGTATTGTCGAACTGGCCGTTGCCGAGGTTGAAGCCGTTCTCCAGCCGGAAGTGCGCGTTCCAGCCACCACCCAGGTCTTCCTTTCCGAGGAAGCCGAGTTTGTTCGAACTGTAGTAGCCGTTCGAATTCATCGTCACCACCGTGCCACCGCCTTTTGCAGCGTTCGTCTGGTAACGGACGCCGCCGTCCACCGTGCCGTATATCTGGACGCTCGTTTGCGCATGTGCGGGCATTGCGCCCAGTGTGCCGGCAGCAGCCGACAGCCCCAGTCCTATGGTTCTCCAAACCGTTCTTTTCATAGTGTGTCTCCGATCTAATGTCGTATATGTGAAATGTGTTGCGACGGCAGAGCTTCATCATACGGTTCGTATGACTAAATAAGCTCATTGTTTTCAACTGTGGATATCGGTTTCCAACTGAGCCGGCGGCGGGTCGTTCATTCGCGCCGCCGGCCTTCGATCATCTGTTGCTAGTTGCCTGCCTGACCGCTGCTCGTCTGGTTGAGACGCCCGGGCGGCGTGCCGACCGGTTTGAAGCCGGTTTTCAGTTCATGGTGTAGCGCGACGCGGTCGAGTGCCTTTTCCCAGTTCGCCACCACGATGGTCGCCACGCTATTGCCGACGATGTTGGTGAACACGAATGCGCTGGACATCGCCTTGTGAATGCCGAGAATCAGGGCGATCGATTCGACCGGAATCGTGTTCGATGCGGCGAGTGTTGCCGCCAGCACGGCAATCGCCGCGCCGGACACGCCTGCCGCGCCTTTCGACGTGAGCAGCAACACGGCAAGCAGTACGAGCTGGTCGTGCCAGTTCATCGGCGTGTTGGTGGCCTGAGCGAGAAACACGGCGGCCGCGGCGAAGTACAGGCACGTGCCGTCGTGATTGAACGTGTACGCTGTCGGCAGAACCAGGCCCACCACCGATTTTTCGCAGCCGAGCCGTTCGAGCTTGTCGATCAGTTGCGGGAAAACCGTTTCCGACGAACTCGTGCCGATCACGAGCAGCAACTCCGCACCGATGTAGCGCATCAGGCGCAGCAGGCTGAAGCCGTTGACTTTCGCGATCGGCCAGAGGATCAGCACGATGAAGAGCGCGCAGGTGAGATAGAACTCGAGTACGAGTTTGCCGAGCGAGATCAGCGTGCCGAAGCCGAACTTGCTGACCGTGAAGGCGATCGCGCCGAACGCGGCGAGAGGCGCGATTTTCATCGTCAGGCCGATGATCCAGAAGAGCGAGCCCGACGCCGCGTCGATCAGGTTCAATGCCGGTTGCGCGCGCTCGCCGATGGCGGCGAGGCCGAATGCAAACAGCACCGAGAAGAAGAGCACCTGCAACACGTCGCCGCCGGCGAACGCGCTGATCGCCGTGTGCGGAATCACATTCAGCAGGAATTCGCTCGTCGTGACGACGTGATGCGCTTTAGCGACGTACACATCGACGGCGGCGGAGTGCACGTTGTGCATGTCCACGTTCATGCCGACACCGGGCTTGAGCAAATTGATTACCACGAGGCCCAACACCAGCGCGAGCGAGGTCACCACTTCAAAATAGAAGAGTGCCTTGATCGCCACGCGGCCAACCTTCTTGAAGTCGTTGACGCCCGCAATGCCGCTGCACACGGTGCAGAAGATGATCGGTCCAATCAGCATCTGAATGATGCGGATAAAGGCGTCGCCGACGGGCTGCAGATTGATGCCGAACTTCGGAAAGAAGTAGCCCGTGACGATGCCCAGTGCCATACCGGCCAGCACCTGGAAGGACAGGTCGCGATAGAACGGCTGACGTGCCCTGGGTTGAGTGGCGGCGGACTTGCCGGGCAAGCTCATGGTGTCTCCTTGGTCAAGGCGGCGAACTCGGGTTCGCTCAGGAATGGCGATACGGACGGATGAGGCGCTAGCGTGCGGCATCGCCCAGAATGGCGAGACTGTCGGCGAAAATTTCGTCGACACTCAGCTTGCGCGGCAGCAACTGCTGTTGCTCGCAGAACGCAAGGGTTTCCTCAAGCGGGCCACGGAGCGCGTCGTAGCCGAACAGCAGCTTGTCCGGACTGCCGGCGTTCCGCGCGGCGACCGATGCCTTGCCGCGGCACAGCAGGTCATACACCGCACGCACGGCTTGCGGCTGTGTGTCGGCCAGCGCCTTCGTTACCACGACGACGTGATTGATCGGAACATAACGATGGAGGCCGTACCACGCGCGGTCGGCAGCGGCCGCATCGTCGATCAGCGGTTCGAGCCCCGGCTCGTCCGGCAAATCATTGCCGAGAATGGCGGCGTCGAGTTCGCCTTCGCGAAGCATGGACAACAATTGCCCGCCGGGTTCGGCGCGGTGCACGAAAGGCGGATCGCGATACTCTTCCAGATGCGCGCCTTCGAGCGTGACCCATTCGATCTGATCGAGCGGCACGCCGTAAGTTTGCGCCAGGATGGCGCGCACCCACATACCGGTGGTCTGCGAGTAGGCGCGTACGCCGACTTTCTTGCCCGCGAGACTGCCGACATCGAGTTTGCCGCGCCGGGCATTATAAATAATGCAGCCCTGCTGGAAGCGCGCGGCCACGACCGTGGGCAACAGCACGACCGGCTTGCCGTAGGCTTTTGCCTGCAGATACGTCACGATCGCCATTTCGCTGACGTCGTACACCTG
>DASPZL010000079.1:0-6906 GCA_035636295.1 Paraburkholderia sp. | reverse complement strand
GCGAATAGCTGCATTCGCACGTAAAAAACCGGAACCCACGCGGTGACCGCGGTGACACTTGGGAGCGCCCCCAGACCTGTCGCTTCGCGCGAGGCCCCTCGAGGGGGTGATCCCCCAATCCCCCAAGGGGACTTCCTTCGGGGCGGGGGACTTCGCGGAGCGGAAAACTTGGGGCGGCCCGGCGTTTTCTCACGAGTTCCGGTTCATCTGCATCAGGCGCTTAGCCGAGCAGGTGTTGAACGCCTTCGCGCTCTTCCAGCAGTTCCTGCAGCGTGCCGTCCATCTTTTCGCGCGAGAACGCGTCGATTGCCAGACCTTCGACGCGCTTGTACTCGCCGTTTTCACACGTAACCGGCACACCGTAGATGATGTCTTCCGGAATGCCGTACGAACCGTCCGACGGGATGCCCATTGTGACCCACTTGCCGTTCGTGCCGAGCACCCAGTCACGCACGTGGTCGATCGCAGCGTTAGCCGCCGACGCCGCCGACGACAGGCCGCGCGCTTCGATGATCGCTGCGCCGCGCTTGCCGACGGTCGGGATGAACGTGTTGCGGTTCCACTCGTCGTCGTTGATCAGCTTGGTCAGGTCTTGACCTTCCGCGGTGGCGAAACGGAAATCCGGGTACATGGTCGGCGAGTGATTGCCCCACACAGCCAGCTTTTCGATCGAAGCGACCGGCTTGCCCGACTTGGCCGCCAGTTGCGACAGCGCGCGGTTGTGGTCCAGACGCAGCATGGCGGTGAAGTTCTTCTTCGGCAGATCCGGCGCCGACTTCATGGCGATGTAGGCGTTCGTGTTGGCCGGGTTGCCGACCACCAGCACCTTCACGTCGCGGCTGGCGACTTCGTTCAGCGCCTTGCCCTGAACCGTGAAAATTTCAGCGTTGGCCGACAGCAGGTCCTTGCGTTCCATGCCTTTCGAACGCGGACGCGCGCCGACCAGCAGGGCCACGTCTGCATCTTTGAATGCAACCTTCGGATCGTCGGTGATCACGACGCCCGACAGCAGCGGGAAGGCGCAATCATCCAGTTCCATCACGACGCCTTTCACGGCGCCTTGCGCTTGCGGCAGATCGAGCAGTTGCAGGACAACCGGCTGATCCTTGCCGAGCAGGTCGCCATTGGCGATGCGGAACAGCAGGGAGTAAGCGATTTGACCTGCGGCGCCGGTGACGGCAACGCGCTTTGCGGGCTTAGCCATTGAGAAATCTCCAGGACGATGCGTTAGACGCTAGGGAAAACGCCATTCTATATGCGCGTTCAGCGAAGCGTTGTGAAACACGGCGGAATTCACTGTTCGCGGACGGCCTCGGAATGCCGAGGCCGTGCGGCGCGCTGCGGCAAGACCGCCATGCCGGAAACCTGTACTCACGAGCAGGGAGTGGATAGTGGTAGCGCCGGGTAGCCGCTGCACGGTGCGGGCTCCTGCAAACAGCGCGTTTCGGCAAGCGTCTGGCCAATGAATGGCGGCGAATCGAAACCTGGACTGCGTGGGATCAGCATGGTGCAGAGTGGCTGCCGGTGCGCTGCGGCGCCGCCCGAAAAGAGGCGCCGAAAAACCCGCAAACCCTTGCTCGGAAAGGAGTGTAGGAGCCGTCAGGCACAAAGTCAACATTATCTTATGTCTTATATAAGACATATCTGTTGAGGGGAAAACCCTAGACGCGGCCCGGCGCTTTATGATGAAATGCGCGCATGAATTCGAACCCGGCGAACACCACGAATCCGCATGGCCCCGGAGCCACGGGAGAAGGTGTACCCGCTGCCGTGCCCGCCGCCGCGTCACCCACTTTCAGCCCCTTGTATCAGCAGATCAAGGGCTTGATTACGCAGAGCCTCGAAAGCGGCGAATGGAAACCCGGCGAGATCATTCCTAGTGAAGTCGAATTGGCGGCCAGATACAAGGTCAGCCAGGGAACGGTGCGCAAAGCGATCGACGAGCTCGCCGCCGACAACCTGCTGGTGCGCCGCCAGGGCAAGGGCACGTTTGTTGCGACGCACAATGAAGACCGCGCCCAGTTTCGCTTCCTCAGATTACTGGCCGATGACGGCGCGGAGCATCCGCACGTCAGCCGTTTGCTGGAATGCCGGCGCTTGCGCGCTTCGGCAGACATCGCCCGGCAACTCGATCTGAAACCCGCCGATCCGGTGGTGCTGATCAAGCGCTTGCTGCAGTTCGACGGCGAAGTCACCGTACTCGACGAAATCTGGCTGCCCGGCGCGGTGTTTCGCGGGCTCACGCTCGAGCGGCTGTCGGAGTACAAGGGTCCCCTCTACGCGATGTTCGAGACCGAATTCGGCACGCGCATGATCCGCGCAACGGAGAAGATCCGCGCGGTGGCGGCCGAGCCAACGGTTGCGGATCTGCTGCACGTGCCCGCGGGTTTTCCGCTGCTGTCGGTCGAGCGGGTGTCTTATACGTACGGGGATCGGCCGGTGGAAGTCCGGCGAGGTTGGTATGTCACAACTGGGTATTACTATCAGAACGACCTAAGCTGAATCGGGCTGAACGAAGGCGCGGCGTCCCACACGCTCGCCTGTTTGAAGGCGCCTTTATCGCGCGCGCTGTAACGGACCTGTCGTGGTTTTCGCTGCAGCGCGATATAAAAAGGCGCTAAAATCGCGGATTAGTGTGACTACATAGTAGGGGTCTAGCATGGCTGAAGCCGTAAAAAAACCGAGGCCGGAGTTCCGGAACATCGGTATCGGGCAGATATTGACGGCATACCGTCTCCCGCTAGCGGGGCGAGTGTCGATCTTGCACCGCCTAAGCGGTGGTCTGCTTTTTGTTTTTCTTCCGTTCCTGCTGTACCTCTTCGATCAGAGCCTGACTTCCGAACTGAGTTTCGAGGTCTTCAAAGGTTTTCTCTCCAACATCATCGTCAAGCTCATCACGCTCGTTCTCGCGTGGGCCTTCCTGTTTCACTTCTGCGCCGGCATCCGTCACCTCGTGATGGACACGCACCGCGCGGTCACGAAGGAAGGCGGCAAGCAAACCTCCATCGTCGTTCTCGTCGTGTCGTCGCTTCTTACGATTGCATTCGCGGCAAAACTGTTCGGAGTTTTTTAAAAAATGGCAGCTAATAACCGAATCGGTCCGAAGCGTCTCGTCGTCGGCGCACATTACGGTCTGCGCGACTGGCTCGCCCAGCGCATTACGGCCTGCGTGATGGCGGTCTACACGGTGATCCTGCTCGTGTGGTTCTTCGGCGCGCGCGATTTCTCGTACGAAGGCTGGGCCTCGATCTTCGCCACGCAGTGGATGAAGCTCGCTACGTTTGTCACGCTGCTCTCGCTGTTCTATCACGCGTGGGTCGGTATCCGCGACATCTGGATGGACTATGTGAAGCCCGTTGGCACGCGCCTGTTTCTTCAAGCGCTGACGATCGTCTGGCTGCTCGCATGTGCGGGCTACGCTGCGCAGATTCTCTGGAGAGTGTAAAAGAATGGCTGCAATCAAGAATTCTCTGCCGCGTCGCAAGTTTGACGTGGTTATCGTCGGCGCGGGCGGCTCGGGAATGCGCGCTTCGCTGCAACTCGCGCGCGCCGGTCTGTCGGTCTGCGTGCTGTCCAAGGTGTTCCCCACGCGCTCGCACACGGTTGCTGCCCAAGGCGGCATCGGCGCCTCGCTCGGCAACATGAGCGAAGACAACTGGCACTATCACTTCTACGACACGATCAAGGGTTCCGACTGGCTCGGCGACCAGGACGCGATCGAGTTCATGTGCCGCGAAGCACCGAACGCAGTCTACGAGCTCGAACACTTCGGCATGCCGTTCGACCGTAACGCCGACGGCACGATTTACCAACGCCCGTTCGGCGGCCACACCGCGAATTACGGCGAAAAGCCGGTGCAACGCGCTTGTGCGGCCGCTGACCGTACCGGTCACGCGCTGCTGCACACGCTGTATCAGCAGAACGTCGAGGCCAAGACGCAATTCTTCGTCGAATGGATGGCGCTGGATCTGATCCGCGACGCCGAAGGCGACGTGCTCGGCGTGACCGCGCTGGAAATGGAAACCGGCGACGTCTACATCCTCGAAGGCAAGACCACGTTGTTCGCCACGGGCGGCGCGGGCCGGATCTTCGCGGCATCCACGAATGCGTTCATCAATACCGGTGACGGTTTGGGCATGGCCGCGCGTTCGGGCATCGCACTGCAAGACATGGAATTCTGGCAATTCCACCCCACCGGCGTGGCCGGCGCGGGCGTGCTGATTACCGAAGGCGTGCGCGGCGAAGGCGGCATTCTGCGCAACTCGAACGGCGAGCGTTTCATGGAACGCTACGCGCCCACGCTGAAGGATCTGGCGCCGCGCGACTTCGTCTCGCGTTCGATGGACCAGGAAATCAAGGAAGGCCGTGGCGTGGGTCCGAACAAGGATCACGTGCTGCTCGACCTGTCGCACATCGGCGCCGAGACGATCATGAAGCGTCTGCCGTCGATCCGCGAAATCGCGCTGAAGTTCGCGAACGTCGATTGCATTAAAGAGCCGATTCCGGTCGTGCCGACCATCCACTATCAGATGGGCGGCATTCCCACGAACATTCACGGCCAGGTCGTGGGTACGTCGAAGGGTCATGAAGAGCCGGTCAACGGTTTCTATGCAGTGGGCGAATGCTCGTGCGTGTCGGTGCACGGCGCGAACCGTCTCGGCACGAACTCGCTGCTCGACCTCGTGGTGTTCGGCCGCGCAGCCGGCAACCACATCGTCAAGCACGTGAAGGAAATCAAGGAGCACAAGCCGCTGCCGGCCGACGCTGCCGATTTCGCGCTGTCGCGCCTCGACAAGCTCGAGAAGTCGTCGTCGGGCGAGTACACGCAAAACGTCGCGAACGACATCCGCGCGACCATGCAGAAGCACGCCGGCGTGTTCCGTACTTCGGCATTGCTGTCCGAAGGCGTCGAACGTATCCGCGAA
The DNA here is from genome assembly GCA_035636295.1 of Paraburkholderia sp. Classification (GTDB taxonomy): domain Bacteria; phylum Pseudomonadota; class Gammaproteobacteria; order Burkholderiales; family Burkholderiaceae; genus Paraburkholderia. The sequence continues at coordinate 1,981 of DASPZL010000079.1, read as the reverse complement.
GTGGCTGAGCGGGTCGACAGCATCCACCTGAAAGACAAGTCGAAGGTGTTCAACACGGCACGTATCGAAGCGCTGGAAGTGGCGAACCTGATCGAAGTGGCGCGCGCCACGATGGTCTCCGCCGAAGCGCGCAAGGAAAGCCGCGGCGCGCACGCGCAAAACGACTTTGAACATCGCGACGACGAAAACTGGCTGCGCCATACGCTGTGGTTCAGCGAAGGCGATCGCCTCGACTACAAGCCGGTTCACATGCAACCGCTGACGGTCGAATCGGTTCCGCCGAAAGCGCGAACCTTCTAAGGCACAAGTCAAAGGAATTCAGAAATGGCTAAGCGTACATTTGAAATCTACCGCTACGATCCGGACAAGGATGCAGCGCCGCGCATGCAAACGTACGAGATCGAAATCGATTCGCACGAACGCATGCTGCTCGACGCGCTCATCAAGCTGAAGGCTGTGGACGAAACGCTGTCGTTCCGCCGTTCGTGCCGCGAAGGCGTATGCGGTTCGGACGCGATGAACATCAACGGCAAGAACGGTCTGGCCTGTTTGCAGAACATGAACGACCTGCCGCAAAAGATCGTGCTGCGTCCGCTGCCGGGCCTGCCGGTCGTGCGCGACCTGATCTGCGACTTCACGCAGTTCTTCAACCAGTATCACTCGATCAAGCCGTACCTGATCAACGATACGCCGCCGCCGGAAAAGGAACGTCTGCAGTCGCCGGAAGAACGCGACGAGCTCGACGGCCTGTATGAATGTATCCTGTGCGCTAGCTGCTCGACCTCGTGCCCGAGCTTCTGGTGGAACCCGGATAAGTTCGTCGGCCCGGCCGGCCTGTTGCAAGCCTATCGTTTCATCGCGGACAGCCGCGACGAAGCGACGGGTGAACGCCTCGACAACCTGGAAGATCCGTACCGTCTGTTCCGTTGCCATACGATCATGAATTGCGTCGACGTTTGCCCGAAGGGCCTGAACCCGACCAAGGCGATTGGCAAGATCAAGGAATTGATGGTTCGCCGCGCTGTCTGAGATGGACGAATCATCACACCAGTCCGACCCTCTTCGCCGTGCGCGCCTTCGGTGGCGCGCACGGCGGGGCTTGCTGGAAAACGATCTGATCTTTGAGCGTTTCTTCAGCCGATATGAGCATGACCTCAGCGACGCGGACGTAGGCGCACTCACGCGCCTGCTCGAACTGAGCGATAACGACCTGATGGACTTGCTGCTCGTGCGCAAGGAACCTGAGGGCGACCTTGCCGACCCGGATGTGATCCGGGTGCTGGAGCTGCTGCGAAACGCATAACCGGCTTGAGCGCCGCTTGTCCGTTGTTCCAGGCGTGCAATTATCGAAACCCTGTTTCCATACTTCGATTGAGGATGTGCTATGACCCCGTCAGATGTTAAAGCCACGCTATCGTTCAGCGACAATTCGCCGAGCGTTGAAATGCCGATTTACAAGGGCACTCTCGGCCCGGACGTGATCGACATCCGTAAACTGTACGGCCAGACCGGCAAATTTACGTACGACCCGGGCTTCATGTCGACGGCGGCCTGCAATTCGGCGATCACGTACATCGACGGCGACAAGGGCGAACTGCTGTACCGCGGCTACCCGATCGACAACCTCGCGGAAAACGCTGACTTCCTCGAAACCTGCTACCTGCTGCTGAAGGGCGAACTGCCGAACGCGCAGCAAAAAGCGGAGTTCGTGAAGACCGTCACGAATCACACGATGGTGCATGAGCAAATGCACTTCTTCTTCCGTGGTTTCCGTCGCGACGCGCACCCGATGGCGATTCTGGTCGCGGCAGTCGGCGCACTGTCGGCGTTCTATCATGATTCGCTCGACATCAACAATCCGCGCCACCGTGACGTGTCGGCCATTCGCATGATCGCGAAGCTGCCCACGCTGGTCGCGATGGCGTACAAGTACAGCATCGGCCAGCCGTTTGCGTACCCGAGGAACAATCTCTCGTACAGC
>DASPZL010000078.1:0-30952 GCA_035636295.1 Paraburkholderia sp. | reverse complement strand
GCGCGCGAAGGCGCGCGCGTGATCGCCACCGATATCCGCATCGACGGGCTCGCCGGCAAGCCGGTCGAAGCACGCAAGCTCGACGTGCGCGACGACGCGGCGATCAAGGCGCTGGCCGCGGAAGTCGGCGCGATCGACGTGCTGTTCAACTGCGCGGGCTTCGTGCACGCCGGCACGATCCTCGAATGCACCGACGAAGATTGGGACTTCGCGTTCGATCTGAATGCGAAGGCGATGTACCGCATGATCCGCGCGTTTCTTCCCGCGATGCTGGAGAACGGCGGCGGCTCGATCATCAATATGTCGTCGGCGGCGTCGAGCGTGAAGGGCGTGCCGAACCGCTTCGTGTACAGCGCGTCGAAGGCGGCCGTGCTCGGCTTGACCAAGTCCGTCGCTGCGGACTTCATCACGCGTGGTGTACGCTGTAACGCGATCTGCCCGGGCACGGTGGCTTCGCCGTCGCTCGAACAGCGGATCGCCGAGCAGGCCGCGGCGCAGGGCGCGACGATCGAGGCGGTGCAGGCCGCCTTTGTCGCGCGTCAGCCGATGGGCCGTATCGGCAAGCCGGAAGAGATCGCCGCGTTGGCGCTGTATCTCGCGTCCGACGAATCGTCGTTCACCACGGGTCACGCGCATGTGATCGACGGCGGCTGGTCGAACTGACACACACTGACATTCGAATCGAATATCACTGAACGTATAAAGGGAAGTGCACCGATGAAACTGCTTCGTTATGGGCCGAAGGGCCAGGAAAAGCCGGGCTTGCTCGACGCGCAAGGCAAGATTCGCGATCTGTCGAACGTGGTCGCCGATATCGACGGCGCCGCGCTGACCGACGCAGGCCTCGCCAAACTGCGCGCGCTCGATCCGGCTTCGCTGCCGCTGGTGGAAGGCAATCCGCGCATGGGCCCGTGTGTCGGCAAGATCGGCAAGTTCATCTGCATCGGCTTGAACTACGCGGACCACGCCGCCGAATCGAATTTGCCGGTGCCGGCCGAGCCGGTCATTTTCAACAAGTGGACGAGCGCGATTTCCGGCCCGAACGACGACGTCGAAATTCCGCGCGGCTCGAAGAAGACCGACTGGGAAGTGGAACTGGGCGTGGTGATCGGCAAGCCGGCGAAATACGTCGACGAAGCCAACGCGCTCGATTACGTCGCCGGTTACTGCGTGATCAACGACGTGTCGGAACGCGAATGGCAGATCGAGCGCGGCGGCACGTGGGACAAGGGCAAGGGTTTCGACACGTTCGGCCCGATCGGCCCGTGGGTGGTCACGCGCGACGAAGTCGCCGATCCGCAGAACCTGAGCCTGTGGCTCGAAGTGGACGGCCATCGCTATCAGAACGGCAACACGAAGACGATGGTGTTCGGCGTCGCGAAGCTCGTGTCGTATGTGTCGCAGTGCATGAGTCTGCAACCGGGCGACGTGATTTCGACCGGCACGCCGCCGGGCGTCGGCATGGGCGTGAAGCCGAATCCGGTTTATCTGAAGCCGGGGCAGACGATACGTCTGGGTATCGAAGGATTGGGCGAGCAGACGCAGCGGACTTACGCGGCGGAGTGAGCCGTCGGCCGGCGCGCGTGGTTTTTCAACCCGCCGGCTCGTGCTCGCCGCTATCGCTGATCCGATTGATCGTGCCTTGCGCAACGGCGATCAGCTTCTCACGGTCGCCGTCCATCACATACACGTTGCACTGGCAGGTCGCCTGATAGCGGCCCGCGTAGACCACCTTTGCCCGCGCGATTAGCGTGCCGTTCATCGCCGGCCGCAGATAATTGATCTTGAATTCGCCGGTCACCACCTTCGGCCCCAGCGACATCGCCCCGGCGAACGTCAGCGCGTTATCGGCGAGATAGCTGATGACGCCGCCATGCACGAAGCCATGCTGCTGCCGCAGCTCGTCGCGGATCGGCAGGCACAACGTCAGCTCGCTGGTGCCCGTGTGCATCAGGTCAGCGCCCAGCAACATGCTGAACGGCTGGGCATGCAGTGCGCCGCGCGCCCGGTCGAGTAGGTCGGTCATCGTGATTCCTTCGGGCGAGGCCCGCGGTGGCATCTGCACGAGCCTGCGTTGTGCAGTCCCTACTCACTCTAGGAAGCGCCTACGCACCGCGTCAAGGTGAATCGGAAATATCTGCTCGGCATTGTTGTGCAAATTGACCCGAATTTCGAAATTAGCCGATGTAAAGGGGATGTAAGACGATTTTTGACGACATTGGCCTTAAGCAAGGCATTGCTGTGCCGTTAACCCTGACGTAGCTCCCGTCATTCTTTGCTCTCAGGTGTTTTCGATGTTCAGCAAGATCAAGGTCGCATCCGGCCTGTTGTGTGTTCTGGCCGCGTTCTGCGTATTCCAGCTTGTCACGGTGGGTTTGGGGTTCTGGTCGCTCACGCGCACCCACGACGACGTTGGCGATCTGTCGAACATCGCGTTGAAGCAGGTGGACGCGGTCAATGAAACGACCCAGCATCTGATGGACGCGCGGATCAACCTGTCGCGCGCCGGTACGCGCATGGTGCGCGGCGGCGCGGAGCCGACCGACATCGTTCAGCACGCCCGCGAACAGCTCACGGCCGCCGATCAGTCGTTCGGTGCTTTCATGAGCGCGCAGAAGACCAGCGACGAAAACAGCGCCCGCGCCACCGCGCTCGCCGATCGCTATAAAAAGCTTCACGACGCGCTTGCCGAGCTCGTGCAGTTTCTCGATTCGAACAATATTCAGGCATTCCTCGATCAGCCGACCCAATCGTTCCAGGACGCCTACCTCACGGAGTCGCACAACTTCGTGCAATTCGGCGACGCGGCGAGTCGTGCGTCACTCGACTCGATCGATGCGCGCATGGCAATGTTCCGTGGCGTCAGCCTCGCAATCCTGTTGATGTTGGTGGTCGGCACGGTCGCGGTGTACGCGGCGCTGCGGCGGGGCGTGGTGGCGCCGCTCGAGGAAGCCGGCCGTCACTTCGACCGCATCGCGCAAGGACGCCTCGACCAGCCGATCGCCTCGCGTGGCACCAACGAAATCGGCCGTCTGTTCTCCGGTCTCGCGAAAATGCAGGCGAGCGTGGCGCGCACCGTGCAGACCGTGCGCGAATCCGCCGACTCGATTCACCTCGGCGCCGACGAAATCGCGACCGGCAACGCGGATCTGTCCGCGCGCACCGAAAACCAGGCGGCATCGCTCGAAGAAACCGCGTCGAGCATGGAAGAGTTAACCGCCACCGTGCGCCAGAACGCCGACCACGCCCGCGAGGCCAATGCGCTCGCCGCAACCGCGCTCGAGGCGACCTCGCGCGGCAGCGAAGTGGTCAACGAGGTGGTCGACAAGATGCGCGGCATTGCGCAAAGCTCCGACAAGATCGCCGAGATCATTTCGGTGATAGACGGCATCGCGTTCCAGACCAATATTCTCGCGTTGAACGCGGCTGTCGAAGCGGCGCGCGCCGGCGAGCAGGGCCGCGGCTTCGCCGTGGTGGCAGGTGAAGTGCGCGGGCTTGCCCAGCGCAGCGCGCAGTCGGCGAAGGAGATCAAGACCTTGATCAGCGAATCGGTCGCCGAGATTCAGGGCGGTTCGGCGCTCGTCGAGCATGCCGGCGAAGCGATGAGCAACGTGTCCGCATCCATCTCACGCGTCACGCAGATGATGGCGGAAATCAGCGCGTCGTCGCTCGAGCAAAGCACGGGCATCGAGCAAGTGAACCAGGCGGTGGTGCAAATGGATGAGATGACGCAGCAGAACGCAGCGCTCGTCGAAGAGGCGGCGGCAGCGGCAGCTTCGCTGCATCAACAGACGCAGGAATTGAAAAAGGCTGTTGCCGTGTTCGAAATTTCGGAATCTGTGTTGCGCACGCAACAAATCGATGGAATGCGCGGACAAACGGCGAGATTTGAATTGGCCGGAATGCGCGCAATTTAAACCGCGCAGGCGCTCAAAAAGCAGGCACTAACAAAAGAAAATGGCCCGCGTTCGCGGGCCATTTTGCATCAGACGCAAGCGCCTAGGGGTGCCTCAAAGTACCTGACGGTACTTAGGCCGGCTGGATGTTTGCAGCCTGCTTGCCCTTCGGGCCTTGCTTAACTTCGAACGTCACCTTCTGGTTTTCCTGCAGGGACTTGAAGCCGCTGCCTTGAACTTCCGAAAAGTGCGCGAACAGGTCTTCGCCGCCGTCGTCCGGCGTGATGAAGCCAAAGCCCTTTGCATCGTTAAACCACTTCACAGTACCTGTTGCCATTTTTGATCCAGTAAATGTTGTGTGTTGCATTCGCGACCGCTATTTCTCAACACGAGATCGAGCGCGAAGTAGGAGTTGTATCACGTCTTTATGACGGATGCCAATCAACCAGTATTCGGGTATTCCCAGGTTCGCGCCTTTTTGGAGCCTCGAAAGCATTTGGAAGAGCGTTCCAGCCGGTAGGGTAAACTGCTTGCATTACTCTTCCAGGAAAAACATTGACACATTATCTGCAGGAAGAACTCACCTCGTTTTGGAGTCGTTTGACCCCTTATCTGGCGATATTGGAGTCTAAATCACCTCAAGAGGGCACCCCGGACCCGGTCGGCCGCATCACCGTCGATACCGAGGAACGCCAGGCTTTTGCCCTTCACACCACCGACCGGAAGCCGCACGGCGACACGTCGGACACCCCCACCGGACACAGCGCGACATATATGCGTTTCAAATCTGCAGACGCGGGTTGGGGACCCTGGCAGCGCGAAGAGTACTGATCGACTGGCGGGCGGCGGCTCCAGCGCCCGCCCGCCAGATATTATCGGCGTTGCTCAGTCCGGTAACGCCTCGTAGGCGGTTGCGAGGTGATACGGCGTAGTCGACGGCATGTCGGCGCGCGCCACTTCGCCGGCCGGCGTCTTGCACTCGAACCAGCCGTGCGAACGCAGGAAGCGTTGCTGGAACAGTTCGATTTGCCGCGGCAGCGCGGCGAGCGCGGCCGGGTCGTCGTGGCTTGCCAGCGCGCGCAAGTATTCCGTTTGAGCCCAGATGCGCTGGGTTCCGTCCTTGACCTTGCCGGCTTCGTCGAGCGAGGCGCACACGCCGCCCGTTTGCGTATCCACGCCATATTGCTGGGCGAAGGCGAAGGCGCGCGTCAGTGCGTCGTCGAGCCCGGAAGCCTCGAACAGGTCGGGCGCCTGCTTCACCAACCAGTACCATTCGAACTGGTGACCCGGCTCCAACCGATTATCGTCGGCGCCAATCGGCAATTCGGCGATGCAGCCCGTGGGCGCATGCACGAAATGACGCGCGACGGCGTCGGCCAGGCGGTGCAGCGCGGCGTCGAAAGCGTTATCGCGCGTGGCTTCGCGTGCGGCCAGCCAGGCTTCGGTCAGATGCATCAGGGGATTCTGGATCGGCGTGCCGGTCACGCCGGCGAAGTCCGCGGTGAGCGCGGCGTTGAACAGATCGTCTTCGGCGACGAAGTGCGATTGAATCAGCGCCGACGTGCGATGCACGACTTCCAGTGCGTCGCGATTGCCGGAACGCCAGCCGTATTGCGCGCACGCGAATAAGACGAACGCATGCGTGTAGAGATCTTTGGTGGTGTCGAGCGGTGCGCCTTGCGCATCGACGCTGTAGAACCATCCACCATGGCGCGTGTCCTGAAAGGTGTGCATCAGCGAGTCGAACAGCACCTGTGCATGGGCCGCATCGCCTGCTTGCGAGAACACGAACAATTGTCGCGCGCATGCCATTGCACGATAGCGCTCGGCGGGCAGCGGCCGGTGGTCGTCGGCGCTGACCGCTTCGTATGGCAGCTTCAACTCGGGGTTGAAACCCGGTCCGCGCCACAGCGGCAGCACGACGCTTGTAAAGTGATCGCGCAGCGCGCCGGCAAGAGCGGTCGTGGAAGCGGCGGGGGAGTTCATGCTCTGCATAGTCGATTGGTCAAACGCGGTAATTCAAAGCGCCCGTGAGTTCAGGTCGCGGCTGCTGTAACTGCGGCGCGGCGTGGTCGCCGGCAAAGCGCTGACGAGCAGGAATTCTGCCCGGTCTCCAATCAGGCGGCCTGGAACCAGCACGGCGATTGTCGGCGCAACGCGCGGCGACGTGCGGCCTAGCATAAAGCAAACGGGTTCCGCTGACACTCCGTCACGGGCGTGGAAAACGCTTCAAATAATTTCAGACAAGGAGGAAAAACAATGTTGCCGAACCTCGAACTCATCTCCCGTCTGGTGCTCGCCGCGGCGCTCGGCAGCGTCATCGGCTTTGAACGCGAACGGCTTTCGTGGGCTGCGGGCTTGCGCACGCACATGCTGGTGTGCGTCGGTTCGGCGCTCATCATGATCGTGTCGGCATACGGTTTTGCGGAAGTGCTCACCGGCGAGCACGTTGTGCTCGATCCATCGCGGATGGCCGCCCAGGTGGTGTCCGGCATCGGCTTTCTCGGCGCGGGCTCGATCCTCTTGCGCGGCGAAATCGTGCGCGGACTGACCACGGCGGCGAGCCTCTGGTCGGTCGCGGCAATCGGCTTGGCGGTGGGCGGCGGGCTATACACGGCGTCGATCGCGGCGACCATCATCATTCTGATCATCCTCGCCGGCATCAAGCCGCTCGAGCGCCGCTTCATCACGGTCAAGCAACGGCGTCAACTGACGATGATCGTCGAGCGTGGCGCGATGACGTTTCATTCGCTGCACGACGAACTCGGCGCCGCGAGTCCGCGCGTCAAGCAGTTCGTGATGCAGCAAAGCGACGACGAGCCCGAGTGCGACGAAGTGATCATTACGTTGCATCGCGTGTCGAACGCCGAATATGCGGCAATCTGCTCACGCTTGCGGCAACTGCACGGCGTCAAGCAGTTCAGGCAGGACGAGGCGTCGTCTTAAAGCGCAAAATCGTCGGTGAATGGCTTCGGCAGGTGCGGGCGGCCATGCGACAATGCGGTCTCGAAAAATTCCAATGGCATTGACGAGCGGTGCCCGGCGCCCGCTTTCCGGCGACGACCGCTTTTTTCTTTATGGCAGATTCCGCAGCATCCACGCAGTCCCGGCCTCCGCGCGCCGCTTCGAAGAAGCGCCGTCAGGCCACCGTCTCGACCGAAACCGAAAACAAGCTGGCGCGCGCCGCGCGTTCGGCGCAACGCCTCGCGCAACTGAGCGACGCCGCCCGCGACGACAGCACGCTCGACCTGTTCCCCGACGACCCCACCCGCGCCACGCTGGAAGCGATGAACATCGACATCCGGCAGGGCACGTTGCATGGCTTCGAATTGCCCGACGTAGTCCTGGCAGCGGTCGGCGCGATCGACGGCGGCGACAGCACGTTGCTGGACGCGAAGGCGGCGCGGCGCGCTCCCCGCGCCGCGAAGTCCGATGAACCGGCGCTCGTCAATGCGCAATTGAGCGGACTGGAAACGGAGCCGTTGCCGGTAACTGGTTCGCCGGCTGGCGGGCTGGTTTTTGCAGATGTGACGCCAATGGCGGGCGTGGCCGCTGAAGAGAAATCTGCGACATCCGCGGCGGTGCTCACGCCCGCCATGGCGGCGGCGACCGTGGCGCGCAGCGTGACCGCGCTGCGCCAGGCGGCCGAGCCGGGCGCGACGGCGGCAGAAACTGAGTCAGGATCGAGCGCGGGAGGTGGCAAGCCGCAGCCGCGATTCGCCGCGACGCTCGCCAAGGCGGCGACGGCCTCGCGGGAAGCGTCCGATGCGGAAGCCGCGAGCGCGCCGGCCGAACGCGCTTCGCCGGAATCAGGCGCGGTGCCTGCGGAGCGCAAGCCTTCGGTCAATCAAACTGCATCCGCATCCGCATCCGCATCCGCATCCGCATCCGCCAACGCAGCGTATGCCGCACCCTTGCGGGAAGCTCAGCGCGCCGAAGCCGCCGCGGCCGCGCTGCGCGCCGCGCCGGAGCTCGACCGCGCGCGGGCGACCGCCTTCGCTGATACCGTCGACGCCCTGTATGGCGTGATCGCCGATCAGCGTCGCGCCGCGACCGACCATTCGCGCCGCATGAAGTGGATGCTGTCGATAGTGGTGGGCGCGTTGCTGGTCACGGTCGCCATCGGCATCACGCAGACCGTGCTCCTGATGCGTCTGACGCGCGAGACCACCGCCCAGCAGCACCGCATCGAACAGTTGATGCAGAACCAGCAGGCGGCCATGGCCAGCCTGCTCGACACCCACATGGCGATGGCCAAGGCAGCGGCAGCCGAAGCCGCTTCCGCCGCCGCGACTGCGGCAGCGCCCGCGACGCCTCAGCAAGCCGCGGCCACGCCGGCTCGCGCGAAGCGTGCCGCGCGAGCGCAGCACGCGCATAAGCCGAAAGCAGCCAACTCGCACTGACAACGTGACCGCCGCGCCGGCGATAATCCCGCCGCGGCTACCCGTTTCAATGCTCCCGCCCGACCGCAAGTTCTCCCGCTCTCGTGTTCGTTGCCGGATAGGCGCCGTAAGGCGCCGCCCGCCGCCGACCCATCGCACGCCCAAACCCCGCGTTTTACACTCTTATTGCTGTTGCGAAGCCGGACCGGATACGCCAGCGCATCTTCTGACGGGAGCCACCATGCCGACTAGCGAGCACAAGTATTCCATCGAGGAATTGTTGACCGCGCTCTTGCGCGACAAGGGCATACACGAAGGGCATTGGGCCTTGAATGTGGAATTTTCCGCGACCGGCGCCACGGTCAAGCCGCAAGACGATCCCGCGCGGACGCTGCCGGGGCTGATCGTGTCGATGAATAGCGCCACGCTGGTACCCGCGGTAAGTGCCGCGGCGGGTGCCGTCGACGCCGCCGTGGTCAACCCGCGCAAAAGCGCGGCTAGCGCAAAACCCGTTCGCGCCAGAAGGTCGCCCGCGAGGACGCTTCAGTAAGCGAGCTTTTGACCCCGAATCTTGAAAAACGGGGACGTTGTCATGATGCAACGCACCATTAGTTAAAGGCCTGTGGCAACACGCCACACTCGAAAAATTGCTGCATTGCACTAGCTTTTGCCTAGGGAAAACCCTATAATTAGTCCCAAGGGAAAACCCTAGCAAATGCAGTAACTAACCGGGAGTCGCCATGAGCTTCATTTTTGCACTGTTCCAAAAGGTCAGCGACCTCTTTGCGTCGCCCCATCTGCCGCTGGATTCGGACTACTCGTACGAAGCGCGTAGCCGCGAAGCAGACCGTGTCCGCAAAGCACAAGCTACGTTGTTCGGCATCAAGCTGAGCGACTAAAAGCCAAGTCGTACTGCCTGAGCGCGGACTGCCGCGCACGGGCGCGCACTTCGAGTGCGCTTGCATCATTGAAGCCACTGCCCGCGAAACGCGTGCCGTGGCTTTTGTTTTTGGCGCGGATTCCACCGAATCGTCCGCCTCTCCGAATATTTCCTCGCGGAAATGAATGTAACGGCGCCTCACGCGGGGCGGCCTGGCGATGGGGACCATTCGCCGCGCATGGCGTTGTAGCCGGGCGTCGAACGTGAAAACCGGCGCACACGATCAGTCCCCATGTTTGAAATGTGCGCTTACAAGTGCTCACGTATTCACGCGGTTCGCGCCGTTAAAGTTGGTCTCAAGCGAACGGCGTCTGATTCGAGCCCGACATCGCAGTTAGAAGTTGACCGAATCCGAACGCCGGCTCGATACGAAACTTTGATGGGAGATCACTATGAAAACCTTTAACAAGACATCGCGTTCGATTATTGCAACTCTGCTGGCGGGCGGCGCATTGCTCGCAGCCGGCAGCGCTTTCGCGCAGGAACGCGTGGTCATCGAAAATGGCCCGGCACCTGTGGTTTATGGCCAGCCGCACATGATGCCTGTGGGTGTGTCGATCAACATCGGCTGGCACGGCGATCGTTACTACGACGGCCATCGCTACTGGGACCACGACGAGTGGATGCGCCATCATCCGCACGACGATGATCCGCGCCACCACGGCCGCGACGACCACAACGATCATCGCCCGCCGCCGCGCTATTAACACGCGCATGACGACGCCGCTCGACGCGGCGTAAAGTCCGCAAAGCCGGTCCTTCTTCGCGGAAGGCCGGCTTTGTCGCGTTTGGGCTGGCGGAAATAATGACGGGCGCAACGCCTTTCACCGATGCACATCCGTTCCGTCCGGAGCGATTCAGCTAGCTGGAAAAGGTCAGCGCAGTTCGAGCCACAGCGGCTGATGATCTGACGAGCGGCTATTCTGGTCCACGCCGCAACCCGCGATGCGCGGCTTCAGATCCTCGGTGACAAAAACAAAGTCGCATGCGAACGGTCCGTCCGCCCATTGCTCGTGATCGTACAGACCGACCGTCGCGGCCCGCGGGGCGTTCGGGTGCGCGCAGGCCCAGGCGTCGGCGAACGCGGGCGCGCCCGGAACCGGCTCGAGCATCCTGCAATAGGCGGAATCTTCGAACGCGCTGTTGAAATCACCGCATACGATGGCGCTCATCGGGCGTGCCGTGTTGGCGAACGGACTGTCCGGTTTTTCCGCTTTCGCCGGACGGCGGGCATGGTCGCATGCCTCCTTGTGCAATTCATGCAGCCTCGCCACTTGCGCCAGCCGTTGTGCTTCGGAGTAGAACTCGAGGTGCGTGCTGATGACGCGCAGCGGGCCGGTGTCGGTTTCGATCACCGCTTCGAGCGCGACGCGCAGCATCGACGGCTTGGCAGGGTCGGCCGGCCAGGGCAGCGAATGACGCAGCACCTGCCTGACAGGCAGGTGGGTGACGATTGCATTGCCGAACTGACGCCGCCGTCGCGCGGCTCCGACGGGCGGAAGATCGGAGCCGATCGCATCGATCACCTTCGCGTGCGGCAGCAACGCGGCAAGCTCGGCGAACTGATCGGCGGACGGGCCGCCTGCCAGTCCGCCCGCGGCCGGTCCCTCATGAAAGCCGCGAGTCACTTCCTGAAGGCAAAGGATGTCGAAATCGCACAGCGCTCTTGCCTCGTGCACGATGCGAGCGAGGTCGACGCGGCCATCCACACCGCGTCCCCACTGGATGTTCCAGTCAACGAGACGCATGACATTCTCCCGTCAAAAGCCATGTTTGCAGTTTACTGCTGCGGCGTCGGGTGGATATGTCAGCGAATGACGGCGGCGGCTATCGAGCATTCCGGCAATCAACGCGCTCGAATCCTTGCCAAGCGCGATCGTGATCGCTTGCTGCCGCGACAGGTACGAGGATTGCCACAAACACAGTCGAATCTTTTTCGTTTTATACCGCCCAATGAACCGCGCTTTACAGGCAACAGACATGCGCCGCCGACGCCGGGCGCTCCGCTGAGTCGGGCCTGAAGGCTTAGCCGGGCTCCAGGTCCGCAAACCGCCTCTTTTATAAACGGTATATACTGTTTATACCATTACAAACTCGGAGGCCTACATGAACGCACCCGTCACCCGGAAAGCCAGCAAGAAAACATCTCGCTCTCCCGAAAATTCGAATGGCGTTGCAGCAGGCGATGGCAACGTTGCCGCCCAATCCGATCAACCGATTGTGGACAAGCCTGTAACCACGAAGAAGACGGCGAAACCGAAACACCAGGTTGTTGCCGACGCAGCGTCCGCGCCGGCCGCCGCCCCGGCAGAAGCGAGAGTAAAGCGAGCAAAGAAAGACAAGGTCGTGCGTGACAGTTTCACCATGCCGAAATCCGATTACGACAAAATCGCGGCATTGAAAAAGAAGTGTCTGGAGGCCGGTGTTTCGGTCAAGAAGAGCGAGCTGTTGCGTGCGGGGTTGTTGATGCTCGAGTCCGCCACGCCGAAACGGCTTCTTGCCACGGTGTCGTCGGTGGAAGCCGTGAAGACGGGGCGGCCCGCGAAAGGATAAGCGCTGTCTGCGTTTGTCGAGAATCATGCGCCCGTGCTGCGTTTCAACACACGGGCCAAGCGGCGGACAGTGACAGCGTTTAGCGCTTGCGATCTGAGAGGTTGGTAATCGCCATATCGCTGAACGTTGCGTTGCCATCGTCGGCGAAAACTGAAACGCGGTTATCGTTCGCGGCCGGAAAGACCAGATCCGTGATGACAGTGCGGCCGTGATTCGCGAATACTTCCACGGAATTCCTGTCGACCACCACGGTGAGTTGCAGCTTCCCGTGCACGAGCGGCAAGTTGACGATGTGCTCTTTGCTGAAAGCATTCGAGAACCCGGTCTCGCCAGACTTCGAGCGATCGAGCGTCAGTGTCTGGCTGGCGGTGTCGTAGAAAATCCGCGTACCGACATCGCCATTCGCCGAGCCTCTCACGATGAGACCCGCACGCCGCGCCGAATGCGGGCTGATCGTCACGTCGATGTTTTGCACGACGCCGCGTGTGGAGAGCGCGAGCTCTTCTACGCGCGAGGAAACGCTGAGTTCTTTAATGCGCGTGGTCGAACCTTGGCTGACGAAGCGCGTGTATTGCTCCACTGGCTCGGATGTCAGTCGCGGCATGCCGTCGACCGTCTTCAGTGCGAGTGCGCGAGGCAGCGCGGTCGCGCCTTTCCACGGCGTGGTCGGTATGCGTTCGGCGTAGTCCCAGTTGCTCATCCAACCGATCGTGACAGCCTTGCCGTCTGGTGCATTCGCGAACGTTCCGGCTGCATAGTAATCGGCGCCGTGATCGAGCCACTGGTAGCGCGAAGGATCGGAACCGGCCGGCGCCACGTTTTCCGGCGTGAACGTCTTGCCGTCGAAGCTGCCGACGAAATACATCGCGCCGGATCCGCCCGCGATCGACCACGGATTGACGTTGACGATCATCACCCATTTCTGCTTGCGGCTGTCGCCATCGAGAGGCAACGGAAACAGATCAGGCATCTCCCAGAGCGTCCCTTGATGGGGAATGTCGGGAAGACTGAAGTCGCTGAGAAAGTCCCAGTCGATGAGATTGTTCGAGCGGTACATCTTGACGACATGCGCGTCCGCGACCACGGTGGTCATGAGCCAGTAACCACCCGGCGCATACCATGACACCTTCGGATCGCGAAAGTTTTGCGATTCCGGATTGAGCGTCAGCACCGGATTGCGCGCGTATTTGCGCCACGTCTTGCCGTCGTCCGTACTGTAGGCGAGCGATTGTGCCTGAGTGCCGGGCCGATGTCCGGAGCCGGCCTTATACACGCTGGTATAAAGCGCGATCAGCGGCGACGAATTCGCCGGGCCCAGGCCGGAAGTATTGTGCGCATCCACCACGACGGAACCGGAAAAGATCTCCTCGGTTTCATTGACGTGCATGGCGACCGGTTGCTCGGTCCTGTGAAGGAGATCGGAGCTGGTGGCATGTCCCCATGACATATTGCCCCACGAATTTCCGTTCGGGTTGTATTGATAGAACAGGTGATAAAGACCCTTGTGGAAGACGAGTCCGTTGGGGTCGTTCATCCAGTTGCGCTGCGGCGTGTAATGAAACGCGGAGCGCCACTGCGGCGTGCCGGCATCGGCAGCGGCCTGTGATGCGGGTAGCGCCGCGAATGCGGTGAATGAAACGCTTAGCGATGCAAACAGACAGGCCGTCAGCGCGCCCATTCTGGAAATGAAGGGACGTTGCGGGTCGTACATGGAATGCCTTTGCCCTATCTGCACACGCGGATGAACGGCGAACGCCGTCACGCCCGCGAATGCAGTCAATGAATACTCGTCGGCTCGACCGACGATCAGGCGGAAAGCCTGAGAATGATGGTCCCCTTGCGCCTGCTGCCAATGGTCAGGCCACGGCGCGCAGTCTCGCGCATCGCGCGATTGACGGTGTTCACGTGCAGGCCGAGGAAGTCGGCCAGCATCCGTTGCGAAGGTAACGTGTCGCCGGGTTTGAGGCGGCCGGCTCCGATTGCCGTTTCGATTTCTCCGACCACGGCGAGATACATCGGGCCTCTGTATGAGGACAAGTCTGGAATCCAGGATTTCATGGCTGCCGTCCTTCGCCCGCTTCGGATGTCGCCGGATTAACAGTGCAAGCGGCAAGCAGCTTCCGCCTGCACTGTATCCACCCGTCCGACTTACTGGCCGTTGTTCGCGCCGCCCTGGCCGGGAGCTGCACGATTGGCCGGGATGTCGCCGTAGCCGCCCAGACCGCCCTTGCCGTAACTCCGGTCGATGTCGGTCGAATCGCCGTGAATATTGAGCTTCACGGTCGGCGCCAAGGTGCCGCCACGACGCGGGCCGACCGCGTCGATGAACGACTCGACGAGGCCGCCCGGCATCACGTAGTGCGAGTACGACTGGAATGCCCGCGGATTCTGGTTCGGGTCCAGCGCGTACGGCGCACCGATCGGCTGATCGAAATCGGTCGGATTGCCGAGCACCAGGCCGCTGCCCTTGTTCAACGGCAGGAAGTCGCTGCGGATGCCGTTGCCGACGAAACCGTACACGCCGTCAGGACCATCGACGCCCGCCGCATAGGTGGGCCGGTGACTGATCGTGAACAGGTAGTACTTGCCGTCCTTGATGTAGATTTGCGGCCGCTCGGTCTGGTCATTGACGCAGTTGGCCGACAGCAGCGGCGGCAGGAACTTCCACTCCGTGAGCTGCTTGTTCGTGGCCATCGCGAGACCGATGTTCGCCTTCTGATAGGTCGCGCCGGAGTTCATCACCGTATTGAGGTCCTCCTTGTACGGATCGTTGGGCGCGTAACCCAGGTCCGCCTCGGTACAGGTGCGAGCGCCACGCGGGCCGCCCGTGTTGCCTTCGAACACCATGAAGGTTTTGTCCGGATGCGCCGGATCGGTGAACACGAACGGATCGCGGAACGAGTAGTACGTGTTCTGTTCGCGCGACTGGTACAGCTTGCCGTCCGGTTCGAGCAGCGCGTCGTGCTTGTCGAATCCGTCGAACCAGACGTGTGTGTCGTCCGCGTGAATGTGCCCGTCGGTGCGCGTGATGATCGCGATCGGCGGCGTGATGTCCTGGCCGCCCTCGGCGCTGCGATTGAACGACAGCGCGGTGTAGTAGAGGCTGAGGTTGTTGCCGTTCGTCAGCCGCGCGGAGCCTGACCATTCCGCGTTCTGCGTCATCGGCGCGGTGCCGAAGACCTTCACGCTCGAGCCGTCCGGGAACAGATGCCCGCCGTAGGTCCAACCGCCGTTCGCCGGCCGCTGTGACGCCGGAATCCCTGCCCGGCGATAGAAGAAGCCGATGCGAGCGTGTACGTGGCGATCGTCGAACGAATAGCCCGCATGCGGATCGGCTGTCAGTGAGAAAATGACTTCCCAGCCCTTGTAGCTCAGGTTGTCCGCTTTGACATCCGATAGCGGCCACGTGTCCCACACCCACACGTTCGAGTTGATCAGCGGGAAGTCCGCCGGAATGTCGGGCATGCTCAGCGCCGCGGGCAGCGAGTTCTTGTCCGCGGCCGTCGCCGTGTGTGATTGCGCCTTGATCTGCCGGACATCCGCGCGCGTCCAGCGCATCGTGAAACTGCTCTCGGGATCATAGGCCTGCTGCGTATGCGGAGTCGGCGCGGGAAACCCCGGCGCGGACGATTGAGCTAGCGCGGGAGCCGCCGCACCGGCGAGCAGGGTGCCGCACACCACGGTGGAGCGCAGGCGAGCGCGAGTTGACGGGAATTGTGGGGATCGGAGTCTGTTCATCGGGTTCACATCCTAGGAAAAGTGCGCAACGAGGGCCATGGGAAACCGCCGGAACGCTGCCGTTTGACTTAGTGGTACGAAGTATCTGCTTCAGAATCTCGTGATGCCGGGTGACGCCTGGTGACGGGACTACAGAAAGCTCACTGCCGGGAAGCAGGAAAAATGAAACGACGTTCGTCGACCCGCCTTGCTCCGTGTTGGTCACGGAGGTTGACAGGATTCGCTCCGGCGACCCTTTCGGCAATCACTTGCCGCAAGGGCCACCGGACGTCTGTTTTAGTGGGCTACAGATGGTCTCTCGCGCGCCCCAGAGAAAACAATGACTCCAACGCGCTGGAATCACGATATGTCCAAACCGGTTTGGATAATAATTCAAACCGGTTTGGATTGTCAAAGCCTGTCTAAATTTTCAGGTACTATGACGGCTGCTAAAGTGGCGGCAAATGCCCGCCGCGTGGGCCGCCACGCTGAAAAAACAGAGCACGCCAAGGTGGAAATTTGAAGGTGAATCTAAAAACGCTGTCCGACTCGCTCGGGCTTTCCCGCACGACCGTTAGCCGCGCGCTCAACGGCTACGACGACGTCAATGAAGCAACACGCCTGCGGGTGATCGAGGCGGCGCGTGAGCTCGGCTACCATCCGGACCCGACCGCCCGGCGGCTCGCGACCGGCCGGGCCGAAGCGGTGGGCATGGTCTACCCGTTCGGTACGGGCGATCTCGGCGATCCGCGTCTCGGCGAGGTAGTGGCCGGTATGACCGAGCGCCTCGGCGAGAGCGACCTCGATCTGATCATTGTTTCCGCACGGCCAAACGCGGAGATCGAAACCTACCGTCGTCTGGTCGAAGGCAAGCTGGTCGACGGCTTGATCGTGGCGCGCACGCTCGTCGACGATCCGCGTATCCGGTTTCTTCAGACGCGTCAGTTTCCCTTTGTCGCTTATGGGCGGACGAACAGCCCCACGCCCTATGGATGGTTCGACTTCGACAACGAGGCGGGCGCCCGGGCCGCCGCGCAACGTCTGATTGCGTTCGGGCATCGAAGGATCGCGCTGCTCAGCGCGCCGCTGACGATGAGCTTTGCTGCGCAACGGCGCGCGGGTTTCGTCAGCGCGCTGAGGGAGGCCGGCATTCAGCCGGAGGCGTCGCTCACGATCGAATGCCCGTTTAACCGGACGGGCGGGTATGAAGCGACGCGAGCGCTGCTCGAACTTGCCGAGCCGCCAACGGCATTGTTGGTGGACAACAACATCGCGGGCGCCGGCGCGTTTCGCGCGATCAGTGACAGCGGCAAACAACTGGGTACGGACATCTCACTGATTGTCTATGACGGCGTGCCGCCGGACATCGCTTCCTCGTGCACGGTGACATCCGTCGTGCAGTCGACCGGGCAGTCGTCCGGCAGGATCATCGCTGAACTGATTCTGGAGACGATAGCCGGCAAGGAGCCTGAGCAGCGCCTCGCTCTGCCGCGTATCGAACCGGGCGATACGGACGGGCCACCGCGTTGACGGCAGATGGCCCCGCCCAAACACGCGTGAGTTTGTAGTTCGTTAGGAAATCGAAATGTCTTCTGTGCCGAAATTTGTAAACTTGATCTTTTGCTCATGTCGTGCATAATTGTTCGAAGTTGCCGGGCGCGCATAACGCCGCGTCTCGAGCACATGGCCTTGCCGGACCGATTCGGCAATGCCGACTCACATCGTTCGTAGGACTCCAGATACCCCGGAGCCGCGAACACCCTCAATCATCCGGTCGTTGGCGGCCGGACCGCCGTCTGCGAAGCAGGCGTTGAAGAGCCAGAGGAGACGCTGGTACCTTCCCGAAAAGTACGGCTAAAGAATCGTGCGGAAACCCGAAGAATCGATGCATCGCCGGAATCCCGAAACCGGAATCCTGGCGTGAGCGATTCAATCCACGGCTACTGTCATGACCTGTTCCCAGCAACAACCCGAGCATCCCGATTCCGATGACGGGCTCAGTCATCCTCAAATCCGGCCGACCTGTCATACGCATTGCGCGCGAGGCGGCGGGCCGGCTTCCCGCCTCGCATTAGCCGGGCTCTACTGAAAGCAGACCGCGCTTCACCTCCGCCCGTCGCAGGCTCGATCGACCGGCCGTGCGCACGCGCTCGCCCGCACTCGCTCGTGGGCGTGTCCAAGGCCGACCGTCACACCGAACCGCGTCAGGCAGTGTCGGCGCATCGCCACGCCTGCACGCCGTTTGTTCGTTCACACGCTCGCCACGGCAACTCCGCCGTCAAAATATGGAGAAGACCATTGACATCAGTACCGCACGCTCCGCCAAGCGCCGGCAAACTCTCGCCCAACGGCTACATGAGGATGGTGGCCTCAGTCGCCGCCATCGCCGGCGGCCTCTACGGCTACGACACCGGCATCATTTCGGGGGCACTCCCATTGATCGCGCGTGAATTCGGACTCGGCTATCGCGCTCAGGAGCTGGTTGCCGCGATCATCCTTCTCGGCGCGGTGATCGGCGCATTGAGCTGCACGCGCATGTCGGCGACATTGGGACGACGACGGACGATCATGATCGTGTCGGTGATCTATTCGATCGGCGTCGTCGCCGCGGCGCTGTCGCCATCCGTCTGGTGGCTTGCGTTGTCGAGGCTCGTATTGGGCTTCGCGGTCGGCGGCTCGACGCAAATCGTGCCAACCTACATCGCTGAACTCGCGGAACCCGAAAAGCGCGGCCGCCTGGTGACCTACTTCAACGTCTCCATCGGCATCGGCATCTTGCTGGCAGCCATCATCGGCGTGGCGGGCAATGAAATGTTCAACTGGCGTTGGATGATCGGCGTGGCGCTCGTGCCCTCCCTGATCCTGACGTTCGGGATGACGAAGCTTCCGTTGAGCCCACGCTGGCTGGTCGAGCAGGATCGCATCCATGACGCGCGGGTCGAGCTGTCGAAGGTGCGCGAATCCCGTGAGACGGTATGCCGCGAAATGGCCGACATGCAGGCAACGGTCGCGCAGCAGGCCGATGAATCTGTGCGTGGATGGCGAGCGTTGCGCGAGCCGTGGGTGCGTCCCGCCCTGTTCGCGGGTCTGGGCGTGGCGGCCTTCACGCAGCTCACCGGCATCGAGATGATGATCTACTACACACCCACCTTTCTGCGGGACGCGGGCTTTGGCGCGTCGGCTTCGTTGTGGGCCGCGCTCGGCGTTGCGCTCACCTATCTGGTGATGACGTTCGTCGGCAAGCTGGTGATCGATCATGTCGGACGGCGCACGCTCAGCCTCGCCACGCTTCCGATGGCCGTGGCGAGCCTGCTGATATTCGGCGCGGTGCTGCATTTCAACTTGGGCGGGCATGCCCAGCAGTATTGGATCGTTGGGTGCCTGCTCGTCTTCATGGTCTTCAATTCGGGCGGCATTCAGGTGATCGGCTGGCTGACCGGCGCCGAAATCTACCCGCAGAGCATTCGCGACCAGGCGACCGGCGCGCATGCCGCCACGCTCTGGGGATCGAACCTGCTGCTGACCGGCAGTGCACTGACGATGACGAACTGGCTCGGCGTCGGCGGCGCAATGTGGGTATATGCAGGGCTTAACGCACTGGCGTGGGTCTTCATCTTCGTCGCCATGCCGGAAACCCGGGGCAGGAGTCTCGAAGACATCGAACGAGCGCTGAAAAGCGGGACGTTCGCACCGCGACCGGCATGGCGCGAGGACCTGCGCTCGGCGCCGTAATCAAGGAGAAAGCAATGATCGATATCGCAACCGGCGACGCGCTGGAAAACTACCTGATGATTTGTGACTGCGACGGCGTACTCGTGGATAGCGAGGCCATTGCCGAACGCATCATCGTGGAGCGGCTCGAAGCGATTTGGCAGCAGTCTGGCGTGCAACAAGTCGTTCGTCCGCTTCTGGGGCTGCGCACCGGGACGGTGGTGGCCCGGACCGCCGCGGTGCTGGGCCGAACGCTCGACGAAACTCAGCTTGCCGCCATTGAGGCAGACGTTGTGCGCACCGCGGTGCAAGCACCGATGATCGCGGGGATCGGCGAGGCGCTTGCAGCGATTCCGTTGCGCAAGGCATGCGCGAGCAACAGCTTCGCGGACTACGTTGCGCGCGTTCTGGCGCGAACGGGACTCGTGAAGTATTTCGGAGAAAGGATCTTCACAGCGGACATGGTGCCGAACCCGAAGCCGGCGCCCGACGTTTATCTAGCCGCCGCTCGTCGTTTGCGCGTGGCGCCTGAGCGCTGCATCGTGGTGGAAGACAGCGTCACCGGGGCAAGCGCGGCGGTAGCCGCCGGTATGACCGTGCTTGGCTTTGCCGGCGGAGCGCACGCTCCCGAGGAGCAGGCGCGCAAGCTTCGCGCAATCGGCGCGGAGGCCGTTTTCCGCGACATGCGGGAGCTTCCGTCGCTGGTCGAAGGATGGACACAGCACGCCCTTGCCGCGACCTCTGCGGGCGAATGACCGGGCGCGCAGCGGAAGTCGGCAGGCCCTTCACGCCGCCCGCGTCGCAGCGGTGGCAACCACGTTTCGCTCGACCAGTATGACGAAATGCTCTTCCTCATGGATCTCAAAGCGCCGGATCTGCGCGATCTGATCCGAGGAGAGCACCTTGCCCTTCGTCATTAGAAGCGTGCCGCGTGAGGTCCGGAGGTCCTCCGCGAGTTTCATTCCCTCTTTCAAATGGGACGCATCGACACTATCGGGTACGCCTTCGGGCGACAGTTCGGCGTGGCTCGCGACCAGCTCGATATATTTGCCGGCGATGGCGGGGTCATAGCGAATCCCCGACTGCGAACGCACGGTAGACAGGATTTGCGCGTCGCTCATCTTCTGTGGCGCGATCGCGCCGATACGCAAGTCCTCCACGTCGCGGGCAAGCGCGAGAATGCGCGCGCCCATCGGAATGGATTCGCCGGCGAGCCCGTCCGGCCCGCCGCGTCCGTCGAAGCGCTCGTACTGGTGGCGGATCATGGCTGCCACGTTGGCAAGTTGCGACACCGGGCTTAGCGCCATTTGTCCATGCAGCGGATGCAGGTGATAAAGCTTGGCTTCCTGCGGCTGCATCTTCGCGATGGGTGTCTTCAACAACGCGTCGGGAAGAAAGAGCTTGCCGATGCCGTGCAACAGGCCCGCCATCAACAATTCCCCGCACGCGTAATCGCTCATTCCGATTGCCGCGCCGAGTTGTTTCGCCAGTTCGCCGATTCTCGCGGAATGACCAGGAAGGCCACAGCGCATTTCGACCATGTTCGCGCAGACCTTCACCATCGTTAGAAAATTGCTTTTCAGATCTTGCTGCGCGCCCTCGAGAAACATGACGGTCTGCCTGATCTCCTCCGTCCTCGCATGAACGTCGCGTTCGAGTTCCGTGTTGAAACTCGCCAGCTTTTCGTTCTGCCTTTGCAGCAATTCGGTCAAACGCACGGTCTCGCGCTGCAGACGCAGTTGTTCCAGCGAGCGCTGTATCGTCAACAGCAGATCCTGGTCGTCCCACGGCTTGTGCAGATAATGATAGACATGCCCTTCGTTCACCGCACGCACCACGGCTTCCACTTCCGAATACCCGGTCAGCAGAATCCGGATTGCGTCGGGAGCAATAGCGCGGGAGCGGGACAGGAATTCGGCGCCGTCCATATTCGGCATGCGCATGTCGGAGATGATCACATCCACGCGCGCCGATTCGAGCAACTGAAGCGCGTCGGCACCGCTGTACGCCGAGAGTACCTCGTACTTCAGCGGCCGGAACAGGCGCTTGAGCGATGAGACAACCCCTGGCTCGTCGTCCACCAGCAACAGCGTGGGGACCGGCGCTTCAAGGGACTCTTGCGATGCGGCGAGCGATTCGCTCGCGCCGGGCATCTGGACGGTTACCTGAAGTTCGGACATGGCTTTCCTTGATGATTGTTCGCCGGTATTGCACTAGATAGAGTTGAGAAACTGATCGAGCGCATGCTTCATTCCGCGGATAGCTTCGTCGGGCAGCAGCATCACCATGCGTGCGCCGAAGCCGCCTTTCTCGAGCGTGAAGTGAATCTCGAGCAGCAGCGCGAGGCCCCATCGGCCGTTCTCGAAGTGGCCTTCAGTGGACCCTGGCGTTACCGGCAGCAGAGTCGGACTCGAAAAGCTGATGCGCCTGCCAAGTTGTTCGAAGACGCTTCTAACGCAAGCGCCCACCAGCAGGTTGGCTATGTCGCATAGCGCTTCGTTGCCGGCGTCGGTATTTTCGAGGTCGTAGTCGAGCAGTTGCCGGAGTTCGCGTTGACCGTCAGCGCCGAACAACACGATGGCTTCACCCGAAATATCCGACTGAAAAGCCTGGCGCACAGGCGGCAATTGACTGACGCCACGCCCTCGCAACGCTTCGGGCAACTGCGCGGTGCTAACCAGTCTGATGCCGGGCACCGATAACGTGACGAATGCGCCGAGTAGCGTCGCCAGCGCGGCGGCTGCCTTTCCCATCCCGACATTGCAGATCTCCTGCAGAGCATCCCGCTGGTCCTCGTTAAGGCCCTGTTCATTCATGAAGACCATACTCCTTCAGGATTGACCCGATCGCTTCGGGCGAAACGGGCTTGCAGACGAATCCGATTGCGCCGAGCGCTTTCGCGCGCTCGACCGCACCGGACTGAACGTCCGCCGATACGACAACGACAAAGGTATCGAGTCCTTCGTGCTGTATTGCCTCAAGTACTTCGAATCCGTTCATGATCGGCATCGTCAGATCGAGAAAAATCACGGCGCCTTTGCCGGCTCGATAGGATTCGAGTGCGGCGGCGCCATCCGACGCTTGCGTGATGTCCACCTCCCAGTCATCGGGCAAGGATTTGATGAGTAATTTTCTGGCGAGTGTCGAATCGTCGACGACAAGTACTGGCAGAGCCATATGTTTCCCTATCTGCCGGTTGAAGCCAGCGTGGTTTGGATCTGTGCATCCGGCGCGCTCGCATGCACCACGACCGGCTCCGTCTTGCCGAGTTGAGGCAACTCCGCCGATGCGTCCACCGGTAGCGTGACGCGGAATGTCGTGCCAACGCCGATCGTGCTGGTCACGGAGATCTGGCCATGATGCGCATTGACGATCCCGTAGCTGACCGACAATCCGAGGCCGGTTCCCTGACCAACTGGTTTGGTCGTGAAGAACGGATCGAAGATGCGGCTCAGGTGCTCCGCGGGTATGCCGCACCCCGCGTCCGCAACCTCGAACCAGATGCGTGAAGGATCGGCGTCGTCGATGCCGGTGCGGATCGTGATCTTGCCCTGTGCCGGACTGTGCTGATCGTGTTTTCCGGCATACGCTTGCGCCGCATTCACGACGAGATTCAACGCCACCTGGCTGATCTGCGAGGGTATGCACCGGACGAGCGGTATCTCGGCGTATTCACGAACCAGATCGGCGCGATACTTCACCTCGTTATGCACGATGTTCAGCGTCGACTCGATGCAGCGGTGAATATCGCACCATTCCCAGACGTGCGTGCTGTCTATGCGGGAGAAGTCCCTTAGATCGACGACAATGGTGCGAACTCTGGCGAGACCTTCCCGGGATTCCTGAACAAGCGCAGGCGCATCGTCAAGGAGATAGTCCAGATCGGCGCTGGCAGTCAGTGCACGCAAGTCGGGCTCGATGGACGGCGCGGTCCGCGCGACAAGCTGATTCATATCTTCTGCATACCGGATCAACGTTTTGATGTAACCCTCGAGGGTGTTCAGGTTTGAAAGCACGAAGCCGACGGGGTTGTTGATTTCATGTGCAACGCCTGCCGCGAGCTGGCCGATCGCGGCGAGTTTTTCCGATTGCAGCAGTTGCTGGTGCGCATGCGCCAATTCGTCGTTAAGCTCGGTGAGCTGACTGTTTCGCACCGTCAATTCGGCCAATGCGTTCGCCACGGTTTGTTCGCGCTTCTGCAACTCGCCGTATGCAATGCAAACATCTGTCGCATCGACGATGGTTACCGCGACCGCCGTCACCTCGCGCTGAGCGTCTTCGATCGGAATGAAGCTGCAGTTCTGCCGCATCGCGTCGATCGGGCCGGTAATGGGGCGCGAGTGCTCGAAGTGAAACAGAAAAGGGCGATGCTCCCACGACGAATACGCGGGCGTGCCCAACACAAAAACGCCTTCGACTTTTCTCTTCAGCCACTCTCTCGGCAATTCGGGGAACACTTCGAGAAGCTCGAGGCCAATCACCTCCTCGGCCGAACGTCCGCTATGAGATTGCATGAAGCGGTTCCAGGCGAGAATGCGCAGATCGCGGTCCAGAGCGAAGACACCGCAATTCACGAGTTCGACGATGGATTCCGACAGATTGGTCGTCACGAAACGCCCCTTTATATTTGCAGGGTACGGAATGCTGTTTCCCGCGGTAGTAAGCATGGGTTAATGTTGCCGCTCTTATGGAATAACGGCCTGATGAACGCTTCCCGTATTGGGATCGCCCCTGGGCGATAGAGCATAAAAAACCGGCTTCTGTTAGGGCTGGCCAAGAATCGCGGTGTATTTCGACCAAGCCCGTAGGTAGCGGCACAGGTGGGTCCGTCGATCTCATACGGCATTGTCAAAAAGCAGGGTGGCCGGATCGACGTGCAAACGGAAATCGGCAAAGGGATCTTCATTCAGAGTCGTGCTGCCCAAGCATTTGCAGGAAGCGTTGGTGTGATCGAGCGTGGTGATTAACCGCCGCCAAAGACGTCGCTAAGGAGGCCGCTAAGGAGGCCGCGAGCGCGCCAGCAGTCCGAGCGAGTCTGCGGTATAACTACCGCTCGCCCTATCCGCCAAACCCAACGCCTACTCCAGCACAAACCCCAACGCCAACCCATGTCCCACTACTTCTACGACCCCGCCGCCGGTCATGGCCTCCCGCACGATCCGTTCAAGGCGATCGTCGCCCCGCGTCTGATCGGCTGGATTTCCTCACGCGACACCGAAGGCGCGCTGAACCTCGCGCCCTACAGCTTCTTCGGCGCGTTCGCCAGTTCTCCGCCGATCATCGGTTTTTGTAGTGAAGGCCGTAAGGACAGCATCGCCAACATCGAAGCGACAGGCGAGTTCGTCTGGAATCTCGCCACCCGTCCGCTTGCTGAACAGATGAACCGCTCTTCAGCGCCGGTCCCGCCGCACGTTGACGAATTCGAACTCGCGGGGCTGACGCCTGCAGCGGGCCGCAACGTCAACGTGCCGCATGTCGCGGAATCGCCGGCCGCGCTCGAATGCAAGCTGCTGCAAGTGGTGCGTCTGCACACCCTCGAGGGTAAGCCGATGGACAACTACCTGTCGCTCGGCCAGGTGGTCGGCGTGCACATCAACGAGGCGTATCTGAAAGACGGCCTCTTCGACACGCACGCCGCACAGCCGATCATGCGCGCGGGCTACCGTGCCGACTACGCGGAAATCGGCGATATGTTCCAGATGTTCCGCCCGGGCGCATAGACACTGACCGCATTTAAAGCACATCGCAAGCTTCGCGGATCGCACAAGATCGACTCCCCAAACTGGCCCGCTTGATGCTTGCAACCGACGCTCCAACGCGTCGTTTTCAACCGCCGGCTCACTCTCCAGGAGCGCGATCATGTCCACCGAATTCGCCACGCAATTCAGTCATGTCCGTCCGCAAGACACGTCCTATGTGGATCAGGGCTTACGCGATTTTTTTCTCTACCGCGATTTGGGCATCGCGCAGGCGACCGGCGGCAAGGTGCTCGCGCAACTCGTCAAGGCGAATCACGCACCAGAGGAAGGCACCGGCTGGCACCGGCATGAGGCCGATTTCCACATCGTGATCATGCTGAAGGGCTGGGCGCGCTTCATGTACGGCGACAAGGAGACGCTCGTCGCCGCCGGCGACTGCGTGCATCAGGCGCCGGGCATCGTCCATTATCTGTTCGATTACTCGGAAGATATGGAGTACATCGAGATCGTATCGCCGGCCGATTTCAAGTCGATTGAAGTGGACGGTCCGTGCGAAGTACCGGCGGTGAAGCCGTGGAAAAGCGTCGCGGCCTAAAGGGAGTTGAGCGGAGACCGAACGCGGATCGAGAGGCTCCGCGTGACGCGAACATTACGCGGGCCGCTCGTTACAGGCTCATGGTGTGGCGGGCGGCCGTCTGCGCGATGATCGCGATGCCTGGGGTTTGGCAGCGGCGTGGGAGCCGTCGTCAGCGTCCGCGCCATTCGACCTTGAGGTCACGGCGGCTTCCACTTCCACATCGACCACCGCCGCTGCGGCCGGCGCTGCTGCATTGACCTCGGCGGCGGCAGCAACCACCACATGCACCGGCGCAATTGTGCGGGCCCGCGAACTCACCAGCACCGCGCGCGGTTCGTTGTCGTAAATCACGGCCCGCACGCGCGGATAAATCTGCCGCTCCCAGCGGCGTCCATTGAATACGCCGTAGTGCCCCACGCCGGTCTGCACGTGATGCGTCTTCAGATACGGCCGTAATTTGCCGCACATGTCCTGCGCGGCGAGCGTTTGGCCGACCGCGCAGATGTCGTCCTTTTCACCTTCCACGGTGAGCAACGCGGTGCGGCGAATCTTTGAAGGATCTACGAGACGTCCTTGCACTTCGAGTTCATTCAACGGCAGCGCGTGCCGCTGAAAAACCGTATCGACGGTTTCCAGATAGAAATCGGCGGTCAGGTCCATCGTGGCGAAGTATTCTTCATAGAACGTGCGAATGGTGTCGGCTTTCTCCGGATCGCCTTTGGCGCGCTCGTAATGCATGGTCTCGAACGAGTCGAGGTGGCGGCCGAGATTCATCGACATGAACGCGGTCAGTTGCACGAAGCCCGGATACACGCGCCGGTGCGCGCCCGCGAAACCGAACGGCACCGCGCTGATCAGGTTTTGCTCGAACCATTCGAGCGGCTTGCTCTTGGCGAGTTCGTTCACGCGCGTCGGGTTGATGCGCGTATCGATCGGGCCGGCCATTAGCGTCATGCTGGCGGGCTGCGCGGGGGTGTCGTCGCCGGCCATCAGCGCGACCGCGGCCAATGCGGCGACAGTCGGCTGGCACACCGCCAGCAGGTGCGCGCCGGGGCCGATCGTCTCCGTGAAGTCGATCACGTGCTGCACGAATTCGTCGAAGCCGAAGCGCCCCTGGCTCAGCGGCACGTCGCGCGGGTTGTGCCAATCGGTGATGTAGACGTCGTGTTCGGCGAGCATGGTGCGCACAGTGCCACGCAGCAGCGTGGCAAAGTGGCCCGACATCGGCGCGATCACCAGCACGCGCGGCTGCGGTGCCGACAACGTGGTGTCCTTGCGGAAATGCAGCAGCGAACAGAACGGCGTGTGCGCCGCGATTTCCTCGACGATCGCCACGGGTTTGCCTTCCGTCATCACGTTGTCGATACCGAAGGGCGGCCGCACGGGCGTCAGGCCGGCCAGCGTCAACAGATCGCAGGTCGCGCGTAGCGAGCGGCCATGAGACGTTTCGCCGAACGCGGGCCACGCGTCGAGCGAATGATTCACCAGTGCCGCGCCATGCCGCATCGGCAGCATCATGTCGGCGAAAGCCTGGTATGTAGGATATGCGAACAGGTTCATAACCTTCGCACGAATGCGGAAAAGGGAAAGGAGCCCCGAGAGAGGCAAGTCATGTGCCAATGATGCGCACGCACTGGCAGCGGGTGCCTCACGTTGGCATAGCATTTGCGCGGCTCAGGGGAGCGGGCCCGAATTGCCGCGCTTTGGTGCGCCCGCGCACGGCAGCGTGCACGGGCATCGTCAGGCGTCGACGAACGCCTCATCTGGAGGAGAAACGTATGACGAATACTACGCTCACCATCAGCAGCAAGAACTATTCGTCATGGTCGCTGCGCGGCTGGCTGCTGACGAAATTCAGCGGTTTGCCGTTCGAAGAGATCGTGATGCCGATCGACGACCCCGCTGCGCGCGCCGAACTGTTGCTGCTGTCGCCGTCGATTCTGGTGCCGTGCCTCGTGCACGACGACATCAAGGTTTGGGACACGCTGGCGATCGCCGAATATCTGAACGAACTGAAACCCGAAGCGGCGCTGCTGCCGAAAGACATTCGCGCGCGAGCGCATTGCCGCTCGATTTGCGGCGAAATGCACTCGGGTTTCGGTTCGTTGCGCTCTGCGTTGCCGATGAACCTCAAGGCGCATTTTCCGGGCTTCAAGGTATGGGCGCGCGCGCAATCGGATATCGACCGGATCGTGACGATCTGGGGCGAGTGCCTGAAGCAGTACGGCGGGCCGTTTCTGTTCGGCGAGCGCACCGCGGCGGATGCGATGTACGCGCCGGTGGTGACGCGTTTCGTGACCTACGACGTGAAGCTCGACCCGGAGATCGTCGAATACGGACAACGCATCATGGCGCTGCCTGAAATGCGGCAGTGGATCGCCGACGCGCAACAGGAAGTGGAAGAGATCGACGAGCTGGACATCGAGTTCTGAAGAGCAGCGATAGCGATAACCGGCGCCGATAGCGGTGAGGCGTGCGAGCAGCACCGCGCCGTCACCGCGGCCAAAGCTCAATCGCGCCCGCCTCCCAGCTTGAACACGCTAACCACTTGCGCAAGACGCGCAGCCTGCCCGCGCAACTCGGCTGCGGCGAGTTCCGCTTCGCCGACGATCGTGGCATTCTGCTGCGTCGCCTCGCCGATCTGCGTGACGGCGAGGTTGACCTGTTCGATGCCGCCCGATTGCTCGCGCGACGCCACGCTGATCTCGCCCATGATCGCGCGCACCTGGCCGACCTGCTGGACGATGCCCTGCATCGTGGAGCTGGCTTCTTCAGCGATCCGAAAACCGCTTTCGACGGTCGCCGTGGAGGCTGCGATCAGGCTTTCGATTTCCTTCACCGAAGCCGCGCTGCGCTGCGCCAGCGCGCGCACTTCCGAGGCCACCACCGCGAAGCCCTTGCCGTGTTCGCCGGCCCGCGCCGCTTCCACCGCGGCGTTCAACGCGAGGATATTCGTTTGGAACGCGATGCCTTCGATCACGCTGGTGATCTCGGCGATCTTCTGCGACGAGCGGCTGATTTCACCCATCGTCGAGACCACGCGTTCGACGGCGCGGCCGCCTTCGAGCGCGGCATCGGCGGCGCGCGTGACGAGCGTGTTGGCTTGCACGGCGTGGTCGGCGTTCTGCTGCACCGTCGACGTGATCTGCTCCATGCTGGCCGCCGTTTCCTCGAGGCTGCTCGCCTGCGTGGCGATCCGCGCGGCGATGTTGCCGCTGCCGGTGGCGATTTTTTCGGTGCCGTGCGACATATCGGCCGACGCGTTGCGCACTTGCGAGACGATGCGCGCGAGACCTTCGCCGATGCCGTCGATCGACTGCATCAGGCGGCCGATTTCATCGGCGCGCGCGTTGCCGTCTTTCGCCACGCGCACGCTCAGATCGCCTGCCGCGAAACGCTCGGACGCTTTGGCGGCTTCATCGAGCGGACGGCTCACGAGGCGGCGCACCGCGAACAGGAACACCACGGCGAACACGCCGACCAACGCGAAACCGATCAGCAAAAACTGATTGCGCGTAGAGGTGACGTCGGCCATCACTTCGTCGCGCGGCGCGACGCCGCCCACCAGCCATTGCCATTCCGGCACGGTGAGGAAAGACACGAACTTGTCGCGCGCACCGCTCTCGCCGAGCGTCGCATCGGCCGAGTTGTATTCGAGCCGGCCTTCCTTCATATCGAGCATCTGCTGATACGGTGCGTTCGCGGTGTCCGCGTTCTGGCCGGCGGCGGCCGGATGGACGATCAGCTTGCCGCGGTCCGCGCCATTCGACGCGTTCAGCACGAAGTAATAACCGCTCTCGCCGATCTTCAGATTGCGAATGCCGTCCTCGATCGACTGGATTTGCTTCTCCACATTCACGCCGACGAACAGCGCGCCGATCACGCGGCCGCTGGTGTCCGTAACAGGCCGATATTGCGTGATGAAACGTTTGCCAAAGAGTGCGGCGAGCCCCGTATAGGATTTGTTCGCGACGATCAACGCATACGCCGGTCCCTTGCGGTCGAGCAGCGTGCCGATTGCGCGCGAGCCGTCCTGTTTCTTCAGCGAAGTCGTCACGCGCACGAAGTCGTCGCCGCTGCGTGCGAACACGGTGGCAATCGCGCCGCTGCGCTCGAGAAACTGGTCGGGGATCGTGAAGTCCATGTTCAGGACTTTGTCGCCGGCCTTCATGGTGGGGGCCGCGACACCGCTGACGTCGATCTTCTGCGTCTCGTCGAGCGTATAGGCGACGGGCAGGAAGCTCGCGAACAGCGACATCGAGCGATCGACTTCAGCCGACAACGCCTTGTCGAACAGCGTGATCATCGCGGCGATCGAGCGGTCCTTATCGGCAATGCGTTCGAGCACCTGATCGCTGACCTGCTTGCCGGCGGTGCGCGTGAGCGCCAACGCGAAGGCGGCGAAAATCAACGCCACCAGCACGCAGGAGAGCACGGCGAGCCGGGCGCCAACGCTGGCGCGGCGCAATGAGAGAAGTTCCATGGGCGATTGCTGAGTAAGGGAGGACAAGCGATGCGCGGACCATGCGTAGGCATATCCGGCATCGGTGTCTTGTTTACGACCGCGTCGCCCGTTTTCTTTAGCTATTCGAAAGCGTTTCGTAATCGCGCCGCATCTCTTACAGGATGTTCCGTGCTTCCTCGCTTAGCGGCTCGGCGTGCCGCGCCAGCCGCGCAGCAGCAGCGCGTTGGTGACCACGCTCACACTCGAAAACGCCATGGCCGCGCCGGCCAGCATCGGGTTCAACAAACCGAAGGCGGCGAGCGGAATGCCGATCAGGTTGTAGACGAAGGCCCAGAACAGGTTCTGCTGGATCTTGCGCCAGGTTTTGCGCGAGATGTCGATGGCGTCGGCCACCAGCGCCGGGTCGCCGCGCATCAGCGTGATGCCGGCCGCGTGCATGGCGACGTCGGTGCCGGTCGCCATCGCAATGCCGATGTCGGCGGCGGCGAGCGCGGGCGCGTCGTTGATGCCGTCGCCCGCCATCGCGACGATGCCGGCGCTGCTGATTTTCAGATCGCGAATCACGCGGGCTTTGTCGTCGGGCAGCACTTCGGCGTGGAATTCGTCGATGCCGAGCGTCTTGGCGACGCTTGCCGCGCTGCCGTGGTTGTCGCCGGTGACGAGCACGCTCTTGACGCCCATTTGCGCCAGCCGTTCGACGGCGGCGCGCGCCGTCGGTTTGACGGTGTCGCCGAAAGCGATCAGGGCGAGCGCGGCGGGCGCTTGCGGATCGCGCTGCATTAGCCAGGAGACGGTGTTGCCGTCGGCTTCGAGTGCTTTGGCGCGTGCGGTGAGTCCGGACGGCAAATCAATGCCGAGTTCGTTGAGCCAGCGCGTGCTGCCAAGCGCCAGGGTGCGGCCGTCGATGTCCGCTTCGACGCCGCGGCCTGGGACCGCGCGCGCGGCGCTGGCGGTGAGCAACGCGGTCAATGGGGCCAACGCGGGGGTCGCGACGGCGACGGGTCCGGAAATA
>DASPZL010000077.1:0-6305 GCA_035636295.1 Paraburkholderia sp. | reverse complement strand
GCTGAAATTCGCCGCCGTCGTGCTCGCCGACGTGTGCGACCCCACGCGCGATTTTCTCGGCCACGTCGGCGGAGACGACTTCCTGATCCTGTTCCAGAGCGAAGACTGGCAGGAGCGCGTGTTGCGCGCGATTCACGTGTTCAACGAGGGCGCGCAGCGTTTCTATGCGCCCGCCGACCGGCTCGCGGGCGGCATCCACGGTGAAGACCGGCGCGGCAATCCGACCTTCTTCGGTTTCGTGACGATGGCGATCGGCTGCGTGCGCGTGGAGCCGGACGGTGGACCCGCGCTCTATAGCAGCGAGGAAATCGCCTCCGTCGCGGCGCTGGCGAAGCGCCGCGCGAAGCGCGAGACAAGCGGTTTCGTGTTGATCGACGCGGACGAAAGCCTGACGTTATTGCGCGGGCAAGCCGAGGCCGCTCGAGCGCCTTTTGACTGAACGCGCGACAGCGCCTGGAGCCGCCACTATCAAGTCTTGTTTAGTTTGTTTTACTAAACAACAAATTCCAGGCCAACCCCAACATCTACGGGTATTTACGGGTGTCGATCGCGTGTTTTCCGGGGAGTTTTAGGCGATTTTTACTATACAATCGCCCGAACTCAAACACCGTGCGGCCTTGCTGCGGCCGTCTCATTCGATGGCCACAACCATCCGCGACGTCGCCCGCGCGGCGAGCGTGTCGATCGGCACCGTCTCACGTGCACTGAAGAACCAGCCCGGCCTGTCCGACGCCACGCGTGTGCGCGTGGTCGAAGCGGCGCGGCAGCTCGGTTATGACGCCGCCCAATTGCGTCCGCGCATTCGCCGCCTCACTTTCCTGTTGCACCGTCAGCACAACAACTTCGCCGTCAGCCCGTTCTTTTCGCACGTGCTGCACGGCGTGGAAGACGCGTGCCGCGAGCGCGGCATCGTGCCTTCGGTGCTGACCGCCGGACCCACCGAAGACGTGATCCAGCAGATGCGCCTGCACGCGCCGGATGCGGTGGCGATCGCCGGTTTCGTCGAACCCGAAACGCTGACCATGCTGGTTGCGATGCAGCGCCCGCTCGTGCTGATCGACCTGTGGGCGCCCGGCCTGCGCTCGGTGAATCTCGACAACGCCACGGGCGCCATGCTCGCCATGCGGCATCTGTTCGAACAGCGGCGCAAGCGCATCGCGTTCATCGGCGGCTCGCTCGCGCACTTCAGCATCGCCCAGCGCGCGCTCGGTTACCGGCGCGCGTTTTTCGAAGCGGGGCTGCTGTTCGACCCGTCGCTGGAAGTGACCATCGACGCCGGCCTCGATCCCGACAGCGGCGCCGCGCGCGCAATGCATCAATTGCTCGACGCGCCCGGCCCGCGGCCCGACGCCGTGTTCGCCTACAACGACGCCGCCGCGCTCGCCGCGCTGCGCGCGTGCCTCGCGCGCGGCCTGCGCGTGCCCGAGGACATCGCCATCATCGGCTTCGACGACATTCCCGCCGCCGCTCATGCCACGCCGCCGCTGTCGACCATTTCGGTCGACAAGGAAGCGCTCGGCCGGCGCGGCGTGGAGCTGCTGCTTGAAGACGCACCTGCCGAACTGGAAGTCCGCTTGCCCGTTCATCTCATTGCCCGTGCCAGTACTTTGGTGGAAAAGCCATGACGCAATCCGATCCGCATCAACCCGCAAACGACGCCGCCGCTGCCGTGCCGCCCGTCGACAGTTTCCGCAGCCGCGACTTTCTGCTCTCGCATGTGCAGGACACGCTGCGCTTTTACGCGCCGAACGTGCTCGATTCGAGCGGCGGCTTCTTCCATTTTTTCCGCGACAACGGTTCGGTCTACGACACAACCACGCGGCATCTGGTGAGCAGTTGCCGCTACGTCTTCAACTACGCGATGGCGTATCGCCAGTTCGGCGACCCGCAGCATCTCGAGTACGTGCGCCACGGTTTGCGTTTCCTTCGCGAAGTGCATTGGGACCCTCACCATGAGGGCTACGATTGGGAGCTCGAATGGCAGGACGGCAAGAAGCGCACGCTCGACGCCACGCGCCACTGCTACGGCCTCGCGTTCGTGCTGCTCGCCTATTCGCATGCGGCAATGGCCGGCATCGAGGAAGCGAAGCCGATGATCGGCGCGACCTTCGAATTGATGGAACACCGCTTCTGGGACGCCGCCGCCGGTCTCTACGCCGATGAAGCGTCGCCGGAATGGCGGGTGAGTTCGTACCGTGGGCAGAACGCGAACATGCACACCACCGAGGCGCTGCTCGCCGCGCATGAAGCGACAGACCACCTCGTCTATCTGGATCGCGCGGAACGGGTCGCGTCGAATATCACGCTGCGTCAGGCGAAGCTGTCGCAGGGGCTCGTGTGGGAGCACTTTCACGCGGACTGGTCGGTGGACTGGCATTACAACGAGGAAGACAGCTCGAACATCTTCCGCCCGTGGGGCTTTCAGCCGGGGCATCAAACCGAATGGGCGAAGCTGCTGCTGATTCTCGAGCGCTACCGTCCGTTGCCGTGGCTGCTGCCGCGCGCGATTGAACTGTTCGACGCCGCGATGACCCACGCATGGGACGAAGACCACGGCGGCCTTTATTACGGCTTCGGCCCGGACGGCACCGTGTGCGACCACGACAAGTACTTCTGGGTCCAGGCCGAAACCTTCGCCACCGCCGCGCTGCTCGGCAAGCGCACCGGCAACGAACGCTTCTGGGACTGGTACGACGAGATCTGGCGCTATAGCTGGTCGCACTTCGTCGATCACAAGCATGGCGCGTGGTATCGCATACTCACCTGTGACAACCGCAAGTACAGCGACGAGAAGAGTCCCGCCGGCAAGACCGACTATCACACGATGGGCGCATGCTACGAGGTGCTGGCGCACGCACTGCCCGACGGCACAGCCGCTGCGACCGAATCCGCGGAGCAAGCAAAATGAACGACATCAGCGCGAACAACGCACTCCCTCTCTTTGTCTCCGCCGGTGACATCCTCACCGATCTCGTGCGCACCGGCGCATCGCAATGGCTCTCGCGTCCTGGCGGCGCCGGCTGGAACGTGGCGCGCTGCGTCGCGCGGCTCGGTTTGCCGACCGCGTGCGCCGGGTCGCTCGGCGTCGATAACTTCTCGGACGAACTGTGGAACGCGAGCGTCGCCGCCGGCCTCGACATGCGTTTCATGCAGCGCGTGGAGCGCCCGCCCTTGCTGGCGATCGTTCATCAGACGCATCCGCCCGCTTACTTTTTCATGGGCGAAAACGGCGCGGACCTGGCGTTCGACCCCGCACGCTTGCCGGCCGGCTGGATCGAGCAGGTGAAGTGGGCGCACTTCGGTTGCATCAGCCTCGTGCGGCAGCCGCTCGGCGATACGCTGGCCGCGTTGGCGGCCGAACTGCGCTCGCACGGCGTGAAGATCAGTTTCGATCCGAACTATCGGAATCTGATGGAGCACGGGTATGCGCCCACGCTGCGCAAGATGGCTGCGCTCGCCGACCTGATCAAGGTATCGGACGAGGATTTGCGCCTGCTGTTCAAGACCGACGACGAAGCCGGCGCGCTCGCGCAACTGCAAGCCATGAATCCGTCCGCCACCGTGCTGGTGACGCGCGGACCGGAAACGGCCATGCTGATCGACGGCGCGATGGTGATCGAGGCACATCCGCCGCGGGTCGAGGTGGTCGACACCGTCGGCGCCGGGGACGCTTCCATCGGCGGCTTGCTGTTTAGCTTGATGACCGCTCCGCAGCGGAGCTGGCCGGAGCATCTGGCGTTCGCGCTGGCGGCCGGCGCGGCGGCGTGCCGGCACGCCGGCGCGCACGCGCCTTCGCTGGATGAAGTCGTCGCGCTGCTGTAATTCTGCTGTCTTGCGCGGCGCGCATTGTCATGGAGATGGAGCGCCGCGCGGCAAAAACCGAACCTCCATCATCGTGCTACGATGAAAAAATCGAAACCTTTGGAAGAAGGAGCGACGCCATGGAGGACATCACCTATACCAAAGGCATCTACACGGCCACCGCCTCGGTAAGAGAATTACAGACAGATACGTACCAGGGCGTGGTCACCCTCACGCGCGACGAAGGCGGGGGAACCGACGATCAGGAGACCACGGTCTACGAAGTGGAAGCGACCTCGCCGACGCCGGAGGAAGCGCTCGAGGAAGCCAAGGCGCTCGCTCACCGCATCCTCGGGGAAATCGAACTTTAGGCGAACCGGCGCCGCGCCCTTCGCGCCGCGCCACCCGGAACAACCGGCTGGAGGCGATCATGGCTGAACAGCTCTTCCTCTACGGCGTGTACGCGATTCACGTCCGCCCACTCGAACTCAACGGCGCGCGCTGGGACGCGGAATACGAAATCCGGCATCGCGAGAAAGCGGTCAAACCGTGGACGACCGTCGGCGGCGACGGCGGCTATGGTGACGAAGCCGAAGCAGTCGCCGCCGCGCATCAGCAGGCCGTCGACGATATCGAGCACGGCGCCGGCATACCCAAGCCGCGAACGTTTCCGTAGCGCGAACGCGCGCAAGGCGCCGTGCTACGCTTTGCGCGTTTTCATCACCACGAGCACGCAATGGCTACCGAACCGTCAGACCGCTTTCCCGGCACCGGCATCGGCGACGCCGAAGTGCGTGCGCAGCAGCGTCGTGCGCGCGGCAGCCGCGAAATGCGCCTGGACGATCGCGTGGTGATCGCGCACGGCATGCCGACGCCGCTCTGGCAGGACCTCTATCACCGCGCGCTCGTGGTGCGCTGGCCGATGTTTTTCGTCTCGCTCGCGGTCCTGTTCCTGGTGCTCAACACCGCGTTCGCCGGACTCTACATGCTCGGCGATGCAGCGATTGCCAATCAGTTTCCGCCGGGCTTCGGCGGTGCATTTTTCTTCAGCGTCGAAACGCTCGCGACCGTCGGATACGGCGACATGCATCCGCAAACCGCCTACGCGCACTGGATCGCCACGCTGGAAATCTTCGTCGGCATGTCGAGTATCGCGTTGGCGACGGGGCTGATCTTCGCGCGCTTTTCGCGTCCGCACGCCAAGATCATGTTCGCCCGCTACGCGATCATCCGGCCGCTCGACGGCCGCATGACGCTGATGGTGCGCGCCGCCAACGCGCGCCAGAACGTCATCGCCGAAGCGCACGCACGGCTACGCATCATGCGGATGGAAACCACCCTCGAAGGTTATACGCTGCGCAAGCTATACGACCTGACGCTCGTGCGCGACCAGCATCCGGTGTTCAAATTGGGCTGGAGCCTCATGCATGTCATCGACGAAAGCAGCCCGCTGTTCGGCGAAACCGCCGAGACGCTCAAGGGCCGCGACACGTCGCTGCTGCTCACGCTCGAAGGGGTCGACGAATCGACCGCGCAGACCATGCAGGCGCGCCACATGTGGATGTGCGATCAGATCTACTGGCAGTACCGCTTCGTCGACATCATGCGCGAGGAAGACGGCGTGAGTCACATCGACTACGCGCATTTCGACGAGATCGTGCCGCTCGACGCGGCGCCGGTCGAAGTCACGGCGCGCACCGCCACAACCGCGCAGCCGGATACCGTTGCCGGGAGCTGAATACGCAACCCGCCGCGTCGCGCGAGACACCAGGGCATACCCGAACCCGCCGCCCGCATGGCAAATCCATCTCGAAACTTCGGCAAAACGCGCGGCTCTTCGCGCCCATTCGCTGACAGCCGCTCAAACTAGAAAAAATCTACTCTAATCGGCGCTAAAAAATAGAGTCTCTTTCGCTGCGTCGCCTTTGTGGTCCCCACCCACGGCGCGCGAAGCAAAACAGCAACCATCCTGCATGGGATCGGAGTAAGTGCTTTGCATGGGACCGGAGTAACGCGCTAAAGCGCGAACTCCGGTCGACAGCTGAAGCGCTAACTCCGATCGACCGCAATCAATTGCATGGGATCGGAGTAAGCGCTGAAGCGCTAACTCCGATCGACAACGGAGACTCGCCCATGACCGCTCGCCTGCCCATCGACGGCACGCCCGCTCTCGCTGATTACAAGCTGTCCGATAACCTCACCGCGACGCGCGGCCGGATCTTCCTGACCGGCACACAGGCACTGGTACGCCTCGCGTTGATGCAGCGCGCAGCCGATCACGCACGCGGCATGAACACCGCCGGCTTCATCAGCGGCTATCGCGGCTCGCCGCTCGGCATGGTCGATCAGCAGTTGTGGAAAGCGAAGAAACTGCTCACGGCGAGCGATATTCGCTTCCTGCCGGCGATCAACGAGGAACTCGGCGGCACCGCCGTGCTCGGCACGCAGCGGGTGGAGTCGGACCCGGAGCGCACCGTCGAAGGTGTGTTCGCGATGTGGTACGG
>DASPZL010000076.1:0-3428 GCA_035636295.1 Paraburkholderia sp. | reverse complement strand
CGCTGATTTCCCGCCCGCTCTGGCGGGCGTATTTGGCTTCCAGCGCATCGCCGTCGAACTCGGGCAGGGTTTCGCGCCAGATGTCCATCACGTCGATGTCCCAGTTCGGCCGCACCTCTCGAAATCGGGTCACGAACGCCTCCGCGCCGGCCGAGGATTCGGAGGCCGGACGCGGCGAGCAACGCAGGTGGAACAGTTTGGGCACGCCTTCCATCCTTTCCTCACGTCG
The DNA here is from genome assembly GCA_035636295.1 of Paraburkholderia sp. Taxonomy (GTDB): domain Bacteria; phylum Pseudomonadota; class Gammaproteobacteria; order Burkholderiales; family Burkholderiaceae; genus Paraburkholderia. The sequence goes on along the minus strand of DASPZL010000076.1, from coordinate 3,199 downwards.
CGCCGGCCACTCACCCGATCGCTCTGATCACGGCATCGGTGCTGGTGACGATGGCGACGTTCTGCATCGCGAAATTGATCGATGCGTTGTGCCACTCGGCGTTCATGGTCGAACAGCAATCCTCGGGCACGATCATGAAATAGCCCTTGTCGGCTCCGGTGCGCGCGGTGTGCTCGATCGACATGTTGGTCCAGGCACCGGTATCGATCAGCATGTCGCGGCCGGTCGCCTTCAGGATCGTTTCCAGCCGACTGCCTTCCCACGCGCTCATGCGCATCTTCTCAACGATGAAGTCGCCCGGACGGGGCTCGAGCCCGGCTACCGGCGCCGCGCCCCAGGAGCCGCGCACCATCGCCTTGGAATCGACCAGTCCCTCGAACAACGGTGCGTTCAGCGTCAGGCCGGGCGCGCCGGGTTCGACGATGAACCAGACGTGGATCACGATGACGCCCCGTGCACGCGCCGCATCCGCGAGCCGGCGCACGTTGTCGACGACGTGCTGCGCGCGCGCGTGGGCCGGCGCGCCCGACTCCGCGAAGGCGCCGCCCTCCATGATGACGTCGTTCTGCAGATCCTGGATGATCAGCGCGCAACGCTTCGGATCGAGCTGCAGGTCCTCGCCCACGACGATAGGTGCGGGCGGGGACAGCGCCGTGGCGTCCGCGCCTGCCTTGGCGGTCATATAAGGCTCGGCGCGCGGTCCGACCTTGGTCGTGACCGTGTAGACCGAGTGCGTCGCGGTCATGAACAGCGTGCGGAAGTCGGCGCCGCCCCAGCTCAGATTGGCGACCAGTTCGGGCACGCGAACCTTGCCCAAGAGATCGCCGTTCATCGCATAGACCCACACGCCGCCCGGCGCCGTCACCCAGATGTTCCCACGCTGATCGCATTTCATGCCGTCAGGCACGCCGGGCTCGAGCTCGGAGCGGATCCCGTTGGCGAAGACGCGGGCGTTGGAAAGCGAACCGTCAGCTTCGACGTCGAAGACGCGAATCAGCGTCTGTACGGTGTCGTTGACATAGAGCCGCTTTTCGTCCGGCGAAAAGCAGAGGCCATTCGGCTGCTCGAATAAATAGCGATCGACCAATAGCTGCGGTGCGGCACCGTCGGGAGGCACGCGGTAGACGCCCTGGAAGCCGAGCTGCCGCGGCCGCTCGACGCCGTATACCGGCATGCGACCGTACCAGGGATCGGAGAAATAGATCGCGCCGCTCGAATGTACGCAGACGTCGTTCGGGCTGTTGAGTTCCTGTTTCTCGAAGTGTGAGGCAAGGACTTCGCGACGGCCGTCGGGGCGCTCGCGGATCAGCGATGACGTCGCGTGCTCGCAGACGATCAGGTTGAGGTCGGCGTCATAGGTCATGCCATTGCATTTGTTCGAAGGGTGCTTGACCTCGACGACGCCGCGCGTGGCGTCCCAGCGACGGCGAACGTCGGCGGGCATGTCCGAAAAAAGCAGGTAGCGACCGACCGGATGCCATATCGGCCCCTCGGTAAAGGTGAAGCCGGTGCCGAGCTGACCGACCGGCGCATAGGGATCGATCAGGTCTTCGAATTCGGGGCGCAGCGTGGCATGGGTCATGGGTGATCCCTTCGTCCGGTTCAGGCCGGGAACCAGTTGCGCCTGGGCAGCGACTGAACAACCGGGCCCGGCACCTGATCCTGCAGCCGCCCGACGACATCTCCGCCTTCGATCTTGCACGGCCGGTCGTGCACCGGCAGCAGAAAGCGCGAGCTGTTGACGAGCTTCTTGATGGCGGCTTTCTCCGCGCGTTTCGACGTGCCGTGGTTGCCGGTCGTGCGCGGTTCGGTGTCGTGGATCTCGCGGAAGGGATCCACGAGTTGATCGTTGATGTCGTAGAGCACGTCGCCGCAGATCGTCGCGATACCCTCGGCGGTGTGAACGTGCAAATTCATCGACCCTTCCGTGTGCGCATTCGCCGCCTCGCAATATACCCCCGGGATCAGCTCAACCGGGCCGGTGATCTCGAGATCCAGGAATCGCAGCGCGCTCTTGGTGTGCAGCCGATCGATCAGATGCTTGATGTCGGGCGCCGGGTATTGCGGGTGCATCAGGCCGGAGACGGAATATTCGAGCTCCTTGCGGTTGAGGACGACCGTCGTGTTCATCGGAAACAGATCATCCTTGCCGGCGTGGTCGATGTGCAGGTGGGTGTGGCAAACGAAGCGGACGTCGCCCATGCGCACGCCGTGACGCGCCAGCTGGTTCTCGATCATGTTCTCATGGAACTGCAGGCCGCGCATGCCGAGAGTTTCCATGATCTGATTGGAACGGTAGCCAGTGTCGACGACGATCGGGTAGGGGCCCCCGACAATGAGAAAACCCAGCGTCAGCACACGGCGCGTGCGCCCACAGTCGCGACCGAGCACGAGGAAGCTCGATTCCAGTTCGATGTCGCCATAGTCAAGAATCTTGATTTCCAACGCCATGTCTGCCTCCCGTTCCCTTCGTTCATTTTCCCCTGCGCAAGGCTAGGGCGCGAGACGATAGACCCGCATTGCCGTATCGCGCAGGACCGCGTCGCGATGGCGCGGGTTCGTCTTGACGGTGTCGAGATAGGCGTCGATGAGATCGCCATAGCTGGTCCACAGCTTCTCGATCGGAAAATTCGAACCGAACAGGCAGCGATCGGCCCCGAAGATCGCCACCGTCTCCGAAACGATACCGGCGATGTGTGCGGGGTCATTGCGATGGATGAACGTGCCCAGCCCGGAGAGCTTGCAGACGATGTTCGGACACGCCGCCAGCCGCACCATGCCGGCGCGCCAGGCCGAGCGGCCGGCAGCGGACAGATCCTCCGGCATTCCGGCGTGCTGCAGCACGAACGTGACCTTCGGACAGGCTTCGGCGAGGCTGGCCGCGTCCGGCATCTGCGGCGCGAACACCTGCAGATCGAAACTCCAGTCGTAGTCGGCGAGGCGCGCGATGTTGCGACGAAGCGTCGGGTCCGCGCAGAGATCAGCGCGCGGGGCGAAGCGGTAGAGCGGGTTCTGGTGCCAGTGCAGCTGCATTCGTACGCCACGCACCAGCGGATAGCGCTTGAGCCGGTCGAGCTGCGGGCGCACGTCGTCCGCGCCGAAATCCGCGTAGGCGACGATCGCATGCGGCCAGCCGGTTTCCGCGGAGGTGCGTTGCACCCAGGCCGTCTCGTCCTCGTACCGCGCCTTCGCCCAATTC
>DASPZL010000075.1:0-6552 GCA_035636295.1 Paraburkholderia sp. | reverse complement strand
CCTGGTCGTGTCGCCCTACTTCGTGCCGCACGATGCCGGTGTGAAGGCGGCCGGCCAACTGACGCGTCGCGGCGTGCGCGTCGCCGTGCTGACCAATTCGCTCGCCGCGACCGACGCGGTCGCCGTGCAAGCGGGCTACAGTCCGTTTCGCGTGCCGCTGCTGCAACAGGGCGTCGAATTGTATGAATTCAAGCCGCAGCAGGACCCGCCGTCGGCAGGCTTCGCCGGCTCGCGTTCACGCGCCAGCCTGCACGCGAAAACCTATGTCATCGACCGCAAGATTCTGGTGATCGGTTCGATGAATCTCGACCCGCGCTCGGCCAATCTGAACACCGAACTGGCGCTGGTGATCCATAGCCCGCCGCTCGCCGCGCAGGTCGCGCATATCTTCGATGTCGCCACGACGCCAGAAGTGAGCTATCGCGTCACGCTCGCGGACAACGCGCAATTCGCCTATCTGCGCTCGATCGGCGCGCCGCTCTCGCCGCTCGTGTGGACCGACGTCGAAAACGGCGCGCGCCGCACGTACATTTTCGATCCGCAGGCAGGGTTATACCGGAATGCGCTAACAGGGCTATTCTCCCTATTGCCCGTCAACGCAGAACTTTAGAAGCGGAGTTGAACCATGACTGAAGACGTACGAATGGAGCGCGACACGTTCGGTGATATCGGCGTGCCGAACGCTCGTCTATGGGGCGCGCAGACCCAGCGCTCGCTGCAGAATTTCCGCATTTCCACCGAGAAGCAGTCGCCCGAACTGATCACCGCGCTGGCCGTGATCAAGCGCGCCGCCGCCGAGGTCAACCTGGGTCTCGGTGTGCTCGACGAAAGCAAGGCGAAGGCGATCATGCAGGCAGCCGACGAGATCATCGACGGCAAGCACCCCGAGGAGTTTCCGCTCGCGGTGTGGCAAACCGGCTCCGGCACGCAGACCAACATGAACCTCAACGAGGTGATCGCGAATCGCGCGAGCGAGCTGCTCGGCGGCGAGCGCGGCGAAGCCCGCAAGGTGCATCCGAACGACGACGTGAATCGCGGCCAGTCGTCGAACGACGTGTTTCCGACGGCGATGCACGTGGCCGCCGCTTACGGGATCGTCAAGCATCTGCTGCCCGTGTTGAAGACGCTGCGCGATACGCTCGACGGCAAGGCGAAAGCCTTCGCCGACATCGTCAAGATCGGCCGCACGCACTTGCAGGACGCCACGCCGCTCACGCTCGGCCAGGAGTTTTCAGGTTATGTCGCGCAACTGGATCAAGGCATCCGTCATGTCGAATCGGCGCTGCCGCATCTGTATGAACTCGCGCAGGGCGGCACGGCGGTCGGCACCGGTTTGAACGCGCATCCGCGGTTCGCCACGCAGGTCGCCGCGGCGATCGCCAGGCTGACCGGCGTGCCCTTCATCTCGGCCGCGAACAAATTCGAAGTGATGGCCGCAGCCGACGCGCTGGTGTTCGCGCACGGCGCGTTGAAAACCGTGGCGGCAAGCCTGAACAAGATCGCCAACGACATTCGCTGGCTGGCGAGCGGCCCGCGCTGCGGCCTCGGCGAACTGTCGATTCCGGAGAACGAGCCGGGCAGCTCGATCATGCCGGGCAAGGTCAATCCCACCCAGTCCGAAGCGTTGACGATGCTATGCGCGCAAGTGTTCGGCAACGACGTCGCGGTGAATATCGGCGGCGCGAGCGGCAACTTCGAGTTGAACGTGTTCCGGCCGATGATCGCGCACAACGTGCTGCAATCGATCCGCTTGCTCGCCGACGGCGCGCTCAGTTTCAACGACAACTGCGCGGTGGGCATCGAGCCGAATCACGAGCGCATCGATACGCTGCTCAACGAATCGCTGATGCTGGTGACGGCGCTCAATCCGCACATCGGCTACGACAAGGCGGCGCAGATCGCGAAAAAGGCGCACAAGGAAGGCACCACGCTGAAGGCCTCGGCGCTGGCGCTCGGCTACGTCACCGAGCAGCAGTTCGACGAATGGGTGCGGCCCAACGATATGGTCGGGCATCCGGCGGGATAAGCGACGGGACAAGCGGCGGATGAGCGCCGCTTAAACCTTGCCCTGCGCCACTTCTTCCGGCTTCAGTTCGACGATCGCGTCGAGCGCTTCCTTCACGTCCATTGCGTACCTGGCGAGGCGCTTCTGTTCATCGGTCTCCGGCACGAACGCCGGCACGGGCACCGGGTGGCCGTTTTCGTTGACGGCCACCATCACGACCAGACAATCCGTGGTCTGCAGCAACTCGCCGCCCTTCGGATCGCCCGCCTGCACCGACACGTGGATGTGCATGCTGGTGCGGCCCGTCGCCACGACCCGCGCGCGCAGTTCGACCAGGTTGCCGACCAGAATCGGCCGGCGAAAGCGGATATTGCCCACGCTGACCGTCACGCAATAGCGTCCCGACCAGACCGCCGAGCACGCGTATGCGGTCTCGTCGATCCACTTCATCAACGCACCGCCGTGCACCTTGCCGCCGAAGTTGACCGAGCTGGGCTCGGCGAGAAAGCGGAAAGTGGTTTCGGAACGGTCCAGCGGCGCTACGGGATGGGTGCTCATCTTGACTCCGGTCAATCGGCTGCATTAAAGCAGGCGATTATACGAGCGCAATATTGACTGCGTAGCGCATTGGGTGGGCTGGATCCGCGGAACTCTTGCCGGCGAGAAGCCTGCGCTTGCGTCGAGCTTTCGTGTCGAGCTTTCCGTATGATGCCTCCAGGTTACGCCTGAATCGCGGCTCAGCCCGCCGTCGCATCCTCGGACGCCACCGCGCGCTGTGGCGCGACCGCCGACATGAAGCGCTCGCGATAGTCGAGCGGCAGCACGCCGAAACGCCGCACAAACGCGCGCCGCAAATTTTGCTCGCTGCCGAAGCCGCAATCCAGCGCGATCCGCTTGAGCGGCCGGCGCGATTCCGCCAGCGCCCGCGCGGCCGCTTCCAGCCGCAGCGCCGACACGGTCCTGGCCGGCGTGCGGCCGACCTCGTCGACGTAACGCCGCGCGAAAGTCCGCGGACTCATCCGGGCGCGCTCGGCGAGCCGTTCGACCGACAGGTCGTCGCGCAAATGCGCCGCCATCCAGCCGTGCAACGCCTCGAACGGCCCGTGCGCCGAGGCCTGCGCCGTCAGCGCCGCGCTGAACTGGGACTGTCCGCCGGGCCGCTTCATGAAGACGACCAGCCGGCGCGCCGCCTGCATCGCCACCGCGTGGCCGAGGTCTTCCTCGATCAGCGCCAGCGCCAGATCGATGCCCGCCGTCACGCCCGCCGACGTCCACACGACGCCCTCGCCTTCACGACGCCCCACGTCGCGGATGAAGATCGGATCGGCATCCACCTGCACGCTGGGGAAGCGGCGCGCGAGTTGCGACGCGCTGCGCCAGTGCGTCGTCGCGCGGCGGCCGTCGAGCAGGCCGGCCGCCGCCAGATAAAACGCGCCGGTGCACACCGAGCACACCCGCCGCGCCCGCGGCGCATGGCGCCTGATCCACGCGACGAGTTCGGGTTGCAGCGTGCAGTGGTCATCGATCGGGACACCGGGGATGATGAGCGTGTCGATCGGCTGGTCGTCGAGCGAGTCGAGCCGCTCGGTGACAACCGGCAAGCCGGGAAAGGTTTGCAGCACGCCACCTTCGATCGAGGCGACCGTGGTGCGGTAAGCCGCTGGGGGTGTCGGCTTGCCGCTCGAAGCCACAGCCAATTCCGCGCGCCAGAACGCCTCGAGCGGCCCGCACGCGTCGAGCAGCACAAGCTCGGGAGCAACCGCGAAAACGATATGACGGACAGCCATCAGGACAGCACCTGCGCCGCTGCCCGCTTTCTCGACCACGCGTACGCAAGCGTGGCCAGCGCCGCCATCCCGAGCAGCGGAAAGATCGCGGCATTGATCGTCGCCCAGCCGAAGCGCGTCAGCAATTGCCCGGCGAACAGGGAGCCCAGCGCGGAAAACGCGAAGGTCGTGAATTCGCTCGTGGCCTGCGTCTTGGCCCGCTCCGACGGCCGGTACGATTGCGCGAGCAGCGTCGAGCCGCCGACGAACATGAAATTCCAGCCCACGCCAAGGCACGCGAGCGCCGCGTAGAAATGCGGCAGATCGGTCGAACGCAACGCGAACACGCCGCACAGCGCCGACAGACCGATGCCCGCGCCGATCACCGGCAGCACGCCGAAGCGCCCGATCAGGCGCGCGGAAAAGAGCGACGGCGCGTACATGCCGACCAGGTGCCATTGGATGATCGCCGCGCCGTCGCCGATCGTGTGGCCGCACGCGACCGCGGCGATCGGCGTCGCGGTCATCACGAACATCATCACGGCATAACCGAGCGCATTGTTGGCGAGCGCCGCGGCAAAGATCGGCTGCCGCACGATTTCGCCGAGCGGCCGCGCCGCTTCGTGCGTGGCGGCCACGCGGGCAAACGGCGCGGCGTCGCGATAGAGCAGCGCCAGCAACGCAATCGACATGAGACCGAAGCCCGTCACCAGCACATAGGAACCGGCGAACGCGACCGGCGTGAGCCAGTCCTTGCTCCACGCGGCGAGTAGCGGCCCGCAGACTGCCGCCACCACGCCGCCCGTGAGCACCGTCGAAATCGCGCGGCTTTTGCCCTCCACGCCGACGGCGTCCGCCGCGGCCAGCCGGTAGTACTGCGCGAACGCCTGGAACACGCCGACTGTCGCCGTCCCGGCACAGAACGCCCAGAAATTGTGGTGAAAGATCGCCCACACGGAGACCGCGCCGCCCAGCGCGCCGACGCCCGCGCCGAGCATGAAGCCCGCGCGCCGGCCCACCCGCGCCATCAGGAACGACGCGAAGATCGTCGTGAGCGCGGCGGCGACGGTGATCAGCGAGAACGGCAGCGTGGCGAGCGCCTTGTCGTCGGCGAGCGTGTAGCCCACCAGACCGGTCAAGGTCAGATCGATCGATACCGACGACGTATAAAGCGCCTGGCAGACGGCCAGCACGCGTGCGGCGCGCCGGCCGTGCGGGTCGGGCTGGTGAACGCCCGTTCCAGCGGTGGGAACGGCGGAGACCGCCGGCGAAGCGGCCGTCGGGGAGACGGCGAAAGTGGCTGACGCGGTGAAAGCGGACGAAGTGGCGGACGGCGGCATCGGTAAACCTCTTGGCGGCGAAAATGGCGATGCGCTGATCGTCACACGAGCGGCAGTGGCAGAAATGACAATGATGCATCATTCTCTGCCAGCCGTTTCGTCCGCCTGGAAAAACTCCGGCCTCTATTTGCGGAAGGTAATGCCTTCGTCGATCGTGCCGTACATCGTGATGCTGCCGCTGCCCGCACCCGCGTCCGAACCGGCGCCGCCATGCGCGCAAGCGCTGAACAGCATGACTGCCGCAGCGACGGCAAGAAGAGTTTTCATGACAGCGTGTTCCTGCAAAGACAGGTTTCGATTCTAGCCTGGCGGCTCCGCATGACGCCGAATCGCGCCGCCGGCTTGCCGTCACGTTCAAGACGCGTTTTCGTAGCTGCGGTATTCGATCGTTCACGCCAAGCTGAAACATCGAATACCGCAGGCGGATACAGTGGACTGCATGGCGCCCTGCCGCGCCGTCCAACGGAGACACAGGATGACCACCATTCTTGCAGACGAACAGAACCATTTCCCCGGCCTGAGCCGAATCGGCGCGCTGCTCGCCGATCCCGGCCGCGCCGCGATGCTGTGGGCGCTGATGGACGGCAGCGCCCGTCCAGCCGGCGAGTTGACGATGATCGCCGGCCTCTCGCCGTCGGCGGCCAGCGCCCATCTCGCGCGTCTGACCGATGGCGGCTTGCTCGCGCTCGAAGTGCGCGGCCGGCATCGCTATTTCCGGATCGCGTCGGCCGACATCGCCGCGTCCATCGAAGCGCTCGCCAACGTCGCGCAAGTCAGTGCGCCGCAGCGGCCCGTGCCACGCCCGGTCCGCACCGTGCCGCTCGACATGCGCTACGCCCGCACCTGCTACGACCATATGGCCGGCGAGCTGTCGGTGCGGGTGTTCGAACGGCTGGTCGAACGCGGTCTGCTGACGCTGCACGGCACGTCGCTCGAGGCCACGCCTGAAGGCGCTGTTCGTTTCGCCGACTGGGGCATCGACATGTCCGCGCAGAAAAGCCGCCGGCGCCGCTTTGCCTGCACCTGTCCCGACTGGAGCGAGCGGCGCCCGCATCTGGGCGGTGCGCTCGGTGCGGCGCTGCTGGATTCATGGTCGGCGCACGGCTGGGTCGAACGGACGGAGCGGCCACGAATCCTGCGCATCACGCCGGCCGGTCATCGGCATTTCGACGCGTTTCTCACCGCCTGAGCCACGGCTAAGCGACTGATCGGATTACACAAAAGCCGCAATCAGCTTACGAAAGGCCTTTCCAGGAGCCTTGCCCGGCTTAGGCGAGACCTTTTGTTACACGCTGGTGAGGCGGCCTTACAAAAGTGGGGGCCTTGAAACAAACGCTGCGGGTACAGTGGGTTCACGGATGCTGCACATGCACCGTCCGTCGGAGAAACATCATGAGCACAGTGACCACACCTCAGCATTCGAAGCGCCGCCCCGCCCGCT
>DASPZL010000074.1:0-5027 GCA_035636295.1 Paraburkholderia sp. | reverse complement strand
AAAACACCGACCATCAAATCGCCTGCTTCCTCATCAACAACTTCAACAACACAGGCAGCAGCAACAACACCAGCGGCAACTGAACGATCAGCCCGGAAATAATCGCAACAGCCAGCGGCTGCTGCATCGCCGACCCTTGCCCAAGGGCGAACGCCAACGGCAACAGCGCGAGAATCGCCGCGATCGTCGTCATCGCAATGGGACGCAGGCGATTGCGGCCCGCAGCAATCAACGCTTCCCCGAATGGCCGCTCGTCGTCCAGAACCAGCCCCTGCAATTCCGATACATAAAAAATCGCCACTTCGGTCACGATCCCGATGATCATCGTCATCCCCATCATCGCGGAGATGTTCAGTTCGATGCCGGTGATCCATAAACCGATGAACACCGCGCCCGCCGCGAGCAACGGCATCGCCATGACCGCCAGCGCGACGCGAAAGCGCTCGTACAGAAACAGCAGCAACCCGAACACCAACGCGATCGCCGCGCCGAATACGCTCAACAAACCCTTGAAGGCGATCTGCTGTTGCTGATACAAGCCGCCCAATTCGTAATAGACCCCGTTCGGCAAGAGGCTCCTGTCGCTTAGCGCCTTCTGTACGTCGGCGATCGTCGAGCCCAGGTCGCGGCCGTCGATACGCGCGGTCACCGCCACCATCCGTTTGAGGTTGTCGCGGCTGATTTCAGGCTGGCCGGTTACCGTTACCTGGTCGGCGACGCGGTTGAGCGCAAACAGATGACCGTCCGGCGCGCGGATCTGCAACTGGCCCAGTTGCGTATCGGTCAGCTTCATGGCGTTAGCCACACGCACGCGCACGCCGACCGTTTTCGGCCCGCTCTGGAATTGCGTCGCGACGTTGCCTTCCACCATGTCCGACACGGCTTGAGCAATCGACTGCGGGTCCATGCCTTCGGCGGCCGCCGCTTCCGGCCGGATATGCAACTCGAGCGCGTCGCCCGCCGGGTTGATGCCGTCGTTCACATCCACCACGCCCTGAATCTTGCCGATCCGCGCGGCCACCTTGCGCGCGGTAGTGTCGAGCGTGTTCTGGTCGTCGGAATAAATCTTGATCTGCACCGGTTGCGGCACCGCCGTCAGGTCGCCGATCAGGTCCTCCATCAATTGCGCGAGTTCGATGCTCACGCCGGGCACTTGCGATTCCACCTTCGAGCGGATTTCTTCCATTACCGTGTCGATCGGCTCGCGATTTCCCGACTTCAGGCGCACGAAAAAGTCGCCCTTGTTGGGCTCGTTCAGGTCGCCGCCGAGACCGGCGCCGGTGCGGCGCGAATAGGTCGCGACATTCGGATTCGCGCGGATGATGCTCTCGATCCGCTTCATCAGCCGGTCGGTTTCCGTCACCGATGTACCCGGTTCCGTGTGATAGTCGAGCACGAAACCACCTTCGTCCATGCTCGGCATGAAGCCGCTGCCTACGCGCGTGAACGCGAACGCGGCCACCACGATCAGCGGCAGCAGGCCGAGCAGCACGAGAACCGGCCGCGCCGTAACGCGCTCGATCAGAAACGCGTAGCGCCGGTTCATCCACGAAGCGAAGCGGGTTTCCTTGTGTTCCTCTGCGTCTTTCGGCTTGAGCCAGCGGTCGCACAGAATCGGCACGGCAAGCCACGTAACGAGAAACGAAATGAAGAGGGCGCTCGCCATCGTCACCGAGAGTGCCTTGAAGAACGCGCCCGTCACGCCGGAGAGAAACGCGAGCGGCACAAAGATGATCAACGTGGCTGCCGACGAACCGGCCAGCGGCCGCGTGAATTCGAGCGCCGCCGCCATCACGCGGCCGTGAAAATTGTGTGCTCCACCTTCGCGCATGCGCCGTGCGATGTGCTCGATCATCACGATCGCGTCGTCGATCACGAGGCCGACCGCGGCGGCCATGCCGCCGAGCGTCATGATGTTGAAACCCATACCGAACACGTCGAGCAACAGAATCGTCGCGGCCATCACCACCGGCACCAGCGCGACGGCGATCGCGGTGATCTTCCAGTTGCGCAGGAAGACGAATAGCGTCAACGCCGCCAGCACCACGCCGATCATGATCGCGTCGCGCACGCTGGTGGCCGATGCGATGACCAGTTCGCTCTGGTCGTACCAGTTCGACAGATGCACGCCCGCCGGCATCTGATGCTTGAAGTCGGCGAGCTTCGCGCGGATCGCCCTGGCCATCGCCACGCTGTTCGCGCCCGGCTGCTGATAGACGTTGAGCAGCACCGCATCCTGGCCGTCGGCGGTGACGCGCATCCATTGCGGCACCACGCCTTGCTGAACTCTGGCGATGTCGCCGAGGCGAATTTGTGTCGCGCCGTTGGCCGACACCACGACGTTGCGCAGTTCATCGAGTTGCGTGACGGTCGTGTTGGCGATCACGAGATACAGCTTGTAGTGATCCTCGATACGGCCGGTCGCCATTAGCACGTTGCTCGCGCCGATCGCCTTCGAGACATCCGCGAGCGAGATCTTGTACGCGGCTAGACGCGCTGGATCGATCGCGACTTCGAACTCGTCTTGCGCGCCGCCCGTCACATCGACGCGCGCCACGCCTTCCACCGAAGAGAGCATGGGCCGCATCTGGAATTGCGCGAGATCGTGCAGCGCCGAGAGCGACTGCCGCTGCGACGTGAGGCTGTACGCGAGCACCGGAAACACCGTCGGGTCCATGCGCCGGACCTGCATCGAGGTGCCTTGCGGCAGCGTCGCGAGAATCTCGCTGATGGCCGACTGCGCCTGCAAGGCAGCCTGCGCCATGTCGGTGCCCCAGTCGAAGTTGATCGAGATTTCCGCTGCGCCGCGGCTCGTTTTCGATTCGACGTCGCGCACGTTCGGCACTCGGCGCAGCGCCTCTTCAACCGGCATCGTGACGAGCGTGGCCATCTGTTCGGCGGGGCGGTCGCCCGCGTCGAGCGACACCACGGCGCGTGGAAACGCGACGTTGGGAAACAGCGAAATTGGCAGACGGAACGCGGTCAGTGCGCCCGCGATCGCCAGCAACGCGATCACGAACAGCAGCGAACGGCGGTGCTTCTGCATCCATTGACCGAAATTCATCGCGGCGCGCCTCCGCCTGTCTGCACCGCCATGCCGTCCTTCAATTCATAGTTGCCGCTGACCACGAGCGCTTGCGCGCCGTCGATCGGTCCGTCCACGCCGTACCGGTCGCCGTTCTCGACCTGGGTGACCACGGCCACGCGGCGCGCCTTGTTTTGCGGCGTGATCTGGAAGATATAGGCGCCTGCGTCGTCCTTCAGCACCGACGAGCGCGGCACGATCCAGTGGATGCCGCCGCGAGTCGCGATATCGGCACTCACGCGTGTGCCCGGAATGAACGCGCTCTGTCCGAGCGGGACATTGGCGCCGACGTCGACGAGCTGGCTCTGCTGATCCACCGATGCGCCGACCAGCACCACGCGCCCGTCCGCCGCGGCCTTCGCGAGCGAGGTGGACAGGCCGTGCAGCGTGACGGTGTCGCCGGCGTGGACCGCGGCGGCGTCCGACGGCTCGACGCCGAGCATCACATTGGCGCGGACATCCTTGCCGCTGCCGCCGGCGAGTTGCAGGATCGCGGCGCCAGGCTGAACCTGATCGCCTTGAGCCGCCGAGATTTGCAGCACCACGCCGTCGAGCGGCGCGGTAATGATCTTGTCGCCGCTCGCGACGCCGGTCTGGTTCTGTGCGGCGAGCGCTTGCCGCGCGTCCTCGGCGGCCTTGCGGGCGGTGGCGAGTTGCGACTGCGTGGCAAGCCCTTTGTCGTACAGCGACTGCGTGCGCGCCAGTTCGCCTTGCGCTAGCGTCACCGCGCTTTTCGCCTGCGTGGCGGCGAGCACGGCGGCCGGGTCGGCCCGCACGACGAAGAGGGGCGTGCCGCGCGTCACCGTTTGCCCGGACTGCACGCGTATCTGCACGATGCGCGCGACGTACGGCAGATTGATCGTGGTGAGATTGGACGCGGACGCCGCGACGAGACCATATGCCCGCACCGGTTGCGCGATGGTGGCGCGTTGCACGCGTACGGTCTGCACGGATACGACGGTTTTCTCGGCGGCGTCGTCGGCTGCGGATGCGTCGGCGGCGCTGACGGGCGTGGCGCAGGCAACGAAGATCGCATAAAAGACGATGCGCGGCCACCGCGTTGAAAATGGACTATTTCGCATGAGTTTCGGTGAAGGTCTGTGCGGTGGTGAAGGCGTCGGGAATCGCGCTGCCGAGCAGCGCCTGCAATCCGGCGCGTTGTTCGGCGAGCGATTCGCGCAGCGTCGCGACGTCGATGCGTTTGGCGAGCGAGGCGCTTTGCGCGTCGGTGTAGGCGCCGAGCGCGAGATTGTGTTCCGCGTACGCCGCGGTCGCATGCCGCGCGTCGAGGTCGGCATCGGGCAGCGCGGCTTCGGTCTGCTGCAATTGCCGCGTGAGGATCGCGTTGTCCGCGCGCAGATGGGCGACGTCCGCGTGAGCCTGGTTCAGACGCATCTGGTATTCGTCGCGCAGGCGCTGACGGGTCGCTTTTTCGATCGCCACATTGCCCTGATTGCGGTTGAAGATCGGCAGGCTCAGGTTGATCTGGAAACCGCTGGTGTAGATGTTCGAGGTGTCGCGCGCGCGCACGAAGCCCACCGAAAGGCTCGGAAACTGGCTCAGAATCGCGGCGCGGTACTTCTGTTCCTGCGCTTCATAGCCCGCTTGCAGCGCGATCAGATCCGGGCGGCGCCGCGCCAGTTTGGCGAGCGCCGCGTCGAGCGTGGTGTCCGGGAGTTCGGTCGTGTCTTCACTGCCGGTGAGTTGCAATTGCACGTCCGGCGAGAGGCCGAGCAGCGCGTTCAGATCGTGGTGCGTCTGTTCCGCGGCGCGTTCGGCGTCGGTGTATTGCTTGCGCGCGTCGCTATACGAGGTCAACGCGGCGGTCAGCGTGTCGTCGGTGAGGTTGCCGTCGCGGCGCGCTTCGGCCATACGCTCGTAGCGCGTGCGCGCGAGGTCGCGCTGCTGCTGCAGAAGCGGCAGCGTGTCCCGCTGGAAGCGC
>DASPZL010000073.1:0-2332 GCA_035636295.1 Paraburkholderia sp. | reverse complement strand
CATGTTCGGCGGCATTCTGCCCGTTGTCAGCCTGCCGTTGCTGCTATGGCTGCTTCCCGAGTCCGCGCGTCTGATGCTTGTGCGCAAGGCTGTCACGGAGCGCATTGCGCACACCTTGGGACGTGTATGCGGACACCGGTTTGCTGACGACGTTCGCTTTACCGCGCCGGAACCTGTCGTTGCAGAGAAAGCGCCCGTGCGCATGCTGTTCGCGGATGGCTACGCGATGAGCACGCTGATGCTGTGGGTCACGTACTTCATGGGCCTGCTGATCATCTATCTGCTGACGGGCTGGCTGCCGACGCTGATCAAGGACGCGGGCCTGCCTGTCGAACGCGCCGCAGCGATCACGGGCATGTTCCAGCTGGGCGGCACGATCGGCGCGGTGGCCGTCGGCTTTGCAATGGATCGGATGGACCGCAATGCCGTCATCGGTTTTTCGTATCTGCTGGGCGGCGTGTTCATCTTCGCGCTCGGTATGGGCACGCTCCAATCCGGCACCTTGCCCGCTCTCGTTGCGTGTGCCGGTTTCTTCATGAGCGGCGCGCAAACGGGCCTCAACGCGCTCGCGCCGAGCTGCTACCCGACACGTGCCCGTGCGACGGGCGTCAGCTGGATGCTGGGCTTTGGCCGGCTTGGCGGGATTCTGGGTTCGCTGGTGGGCGGTGCGTTGCTCTCGCTGGGCTTCAGCTTTGCGACCGTGTTCTCGGTGCTCGCCGTGCCCGCCGTGATCGCCGCCATTGCGATCGTGATGAACCGCGTTGCGTTGCGCTTCATCACGAGTCCGGTCGCCGATGTCTGAAGTCAATACGTGAAGTTCGCCGATGGCGATGCGCCGTCGGCTTTCGCAGCACCCGACGTTTAAACAGGGATGAGGAGACACGAGATGGCTGGCAACTTCAGCATTAGCGGAAAAGAACTCGGCGGCAATGCAGCGCTGAATGCTTCGGGTTGGCCGAGTCTGGCCGCGATGATTCGCGCGGGACTGGCGGCCGGTTTGCTCGGCGCGGTGATCATCTGGATCTACGAGGCCGTGGTGTGGGTCGGCATCCAGCATCTGATGCCGCTCGCGGGCATTCCGCGCAACGCGACAGGGCTGGTGTTTGGCAAGGCGGTGCAGGAATCGATCGGCGTGTGGGCGTATGTCGTCGGCACGGGCATTCACTTTGTCTTTGCGCTTACGTGGGGCGTGCTGTTCGCACTGATCTGGCCGTACTTTCAACGCCGCGGATACGAAGCGACTTTCGTCGCGCTCTTCTACGCCGTGCTTGCGTGGATCGTGATGCACGTCGCGATCATTGTCGTCTCGGATAACCACCCCGACTATACGAATCCGAATGTCGTGATTGGCGGATTTATGTCTCACCTCTTTTTTACCGTGCCGCTGGCTTTGACGGTGAAGCGGAAATTGAGCCGATACAGAACATAACGGCGAAGCGGTTTAAAGAATTCAAACAGCAGCAAAAACCAGGAAGATGGAGGTCACAAGAATGAAGAGGAGTACCAGCAGCGTAAAGGCGGTTGTCATTGGGGCGGCAATCGTTGGCGGCGCGCCGGCTTTTGCGCAAAGCAGCGTGACACTGTACGGCATTGTCGATAACGGACTGGCTTATCAAAGCAGTTCGACATCGCTTGGGTCGACGAGCGGCGGGCACTCGGTCGTCAAGATGACGCCGGGCGTGTGGGCGGGCAGCCGATTCGGGTTGAAAGGCGGGGAAGATCTCGGCGGCGGTACTAAAGCGATCTTTCAACTGGAGTCGGGCTTTAATTCGGCAACGGGCGCGCAGCAGTACACGAATGCGATGTTCGGACGCCTTGCGTATGTCGGCGTGACGAATCCGACCTACGGTACGTTCACGGCGGGCCGGCAGTACGCTTCGTATTACCAGTTGCTGTCGCCGTATAGCCCGACGACATGGATCACGGGCTTCTACGGCGCGCACCCTGGCGATATCGACGGGCTCGACACGATCTATCGTGCGAACAATACGCTCGAGTACACGTCGCCGAAGCTGTACGGTTTGACGGTGAGCGGCTCGTATTCGCTCGGCGGCGTGGCGGGCAGCGTGAATCAGGGCTCGACGTGGACGACCGCGATCCAGTACGCACTGGGCCCGATCGGTCTCGCGGTCGGCTTCTCGCGGATCAACAATTCGACCTCGGGCGGCGGCGCGTGGGGAGCGGATTCCACCACGACGAACGGCGGCTCGCAGATCGGCGTATCCGCACTGACGAACGGCTACCAGACGGCGCGTGCGCAGCAGCGCTTTGCCGTCGGCGGCGGCTATACGTTCAACAGCGCGTGGGACGTGACGGCGACGTACTCGAACGT
>DASPZL010000072.1:0-5985 GCA_035636295.1 Paraburkholderia sp. | reverse complement strand
ATCGTCGATCTCGCGCGCCGCAGCCGTCACCGGATCATGGTGCGCCTCGTAAAGGGTGCGTACTGGGACACCGAAATCAAGCGCGCGCAAGTAGACGGCCTCGAAGGCTATCCGGTCTACACGCGCAAGATCTACACGGACGTCTCTTACCTCGCGTGCGCCAAGAAACTACTGGGCGCGCCGGACGCGGTGTACCCGCAATTCGCCACGCACAACGCGCACACGTTGTCGGCGATCTATCATCTCGCAGGCAACAACTACTACCCCGGCCAGTACGAGTTCCAGTGCCTGCATGGCATGGGCGAGCCGCTATACGAAGAGGTGACGGGCCCGCTGTCCGCAGGCAAGCTGAACCGTCCGTGCCGCGTGTATGCACCGGTCGGCAAGCACGAAACGCTGCTCGCGTATCTCGTGCGACGTCTGCTGGAAAACGGCGCGAACACGTCGTTTGTGAACCGAATCGCTGATGAAAACGTCGCGATCAAGGACCTCATCGCCGATCCAGTCGACGAAGCGTCGAAGATTGTTCCGCTCGGCGCGCCACACGCGAAGATCCCATTGCCGCGCAACCTGTTCGGCGGCGAGCGTCTCAATTCGATGGGCCTCGATCTGTCGAACGAGCATCGGCTGGCGTCCTTGTCATCGGCGTTGCTGGCGAGCGCGCATCATCCGTGGCGCGCCACGCCGACTCTAGCAGACGACGAGATCATTGCAGGCACTCCTCGCGAGGTTCGCAATCCGGCGGACCAGCGTGACCTGGTCGGCACCGTCGCCGAAGCGACCTCGGAACATGTGAGCGCAGCGCTCGCCAATGCCGTCGCTGCCGCGCCCATCTGGCAAGCTACGCCGGTCCACTCGCGCGCAGATTGCCTTGCACGTGCCGCCGACTTGCTCGAAGCGCAAATGTCCACGCTGATGGGTCTGGTGGTGCGCGAAGCCGGCAAGTCTCTGGCAAATGCTGTCGCGGAAATCCGCGAAGCAGTTGACTTCCTGCGCTACTACTCCATGCAGATTCGCGACGAGTTCTCGAACGACACGCATCGTCCGCTAGGTCCGGTGGTCTGTATCAGCCCGTGGAATTTCCCGCTGGCGATTTTTATGGGCCAGGTGGCCGCTGCGCTCGCCGCCGGCAACACCGTCCTCGCCAAGCCTGCGGAACAAACCCCGCTGATCGCCGCGCAAGCCGTGCGTATCCTGCGCGAAGCCGGCGTGCCTGCTGGCGCCGTGCAACTGCTGCCGGGCGACGGCGAAACGGTCGGCGCTGCTCTGGTGGCCGACCCGCGCACCCGCGCGGTAATGTTCACCGGTTCGACCGAGGTTGCACGCCTCATTAATAAGACGCTGTCGAGTCGGCTCGACCCGGACGGGAAGCCGATTCCGCTGATCGCCGAAACTGGCGGCCAGAACGCGATGATCGTCGACTCGTCGGCACTCGTTGAACAGGTGGTGGCGGATGTGCTGCAATCGTCGTTCGACTCCGCTGGTCAACGGTGTTCCGCGCTGCGCGTTCTTTGTCTGCAGGACGATGTTGCTGACCGCACGCTGGAAATGCTGACGGGCGCGATGCGCGAACTGTCGGTGGGTAATCCGGACCGCCTGTCGATCGACGTAGGTCCGGTGATTGACCTTGATGCGAAGCGGAGCATCGACGCTCACGTCGCTGCGATGCGCGACAAAGGACGCAAGGTCGAGCAACTGCCGATGCCGGAAGGCGGGGGACAAGGCACGTTTGTTCCGCCGACGCTGATCGAACTCGACAGCATCGACGAACTGAAGCGCGAAGTGTTCGGTCCGGTACTGCACGTGGTCCGCTACCGCCGTAGCGACTTGGACAAGCTGCTCGAACAGATTCGCACGACCGGCTATGGCCTGACGCTCGGCATCCACACGCGGATCGATGAAACCATCGCCCACGTGATCGGCCGCGCACATATTGGCAACATCTACGTGAACCGCAACGTGATCGGCGCGGTGGTAGGGGTGCAGCCTTTCGGTGGCGAAGGCTTGTCAGGTACGGGGCCGAAAGCGGGCGGCGCCCTGTATTTGCATCATCTGCTGGCCACGCGTCCTGCAGGATTGCCAAAGTCGTTAGGCGAGATGTTGCCTGTCAAAGGCGGTCGCGACGGGGCAGTATCCACACAAGCAGCTCGATATGCGTTATCGGCGTTGCGCGATTGGTTGATCGCGGAGCATGAACCCGCCTTGGCCGCCCGTTGTGACACCTATCTGGACAACGTTGTAGTTGGAGCCTCGGTCGAGCTCCTAGGCCCCACAGGTGAGCGAAATACTTTCAGCCTTCATAACCGCGGCACAGTGCTTTGCATCCCCTCGACCAGAACAGGCGCGCTCAAGCAGTTCGCCGCGGTTCTTGCTACTGGCAATCGGAGCGTGTTTTCCGGGAAAGCTGGCGAAGAACTGTTTGCCGTGTTGCCCTCGTCGTTGAAGTCCTTCGCAGCAACCACGAAGCAGGTGGACGCACCCTGCGACGCCGTCCTTTTTGAAGGCGATAGCGACACTCTCATCACGTTGGCACAAGAAATTGCCAAGCGGCCCGGCCCGATTCTTTCAGTACAAGCAGTTCCATCACACCTTGGCAGTGGAACCGAAGCCGACTACGTCCTGGACCGACTACTCGCAGAGCGCTCGGTGAGCGTCAACACTGCCGCTGCCGGCGGCAATGCAAACCTCATGACTATCGCTTGATGACGATCTAAATCGTCAACTGAACCCTGGTAAAGGCATCACATGTCAAGGTACCCGAAATGAAGATACTGGTCGCAGCAAAGAGAGTCATTGATTACAACGTCAGCGTACGCGTAAAAGCTGACAACACCGGTGTGGAAACAGCGAATGTAAAGATGTCGATGAATCCCTTCGACGAAATTGCCGTCGAGGAAGCGGTGCGCCTCAAGGAAGCAGGGGTAGCAACCGAAGTGGTCGTGGTCTCAGCAGGTGTGGCGCAGTCGCAGGAGACGCTACGTACGGCTCTTGCCATCGGAGCGGACCGCGCGATTCTGATCGAGTCGAGTGACGAGTTACAACCGCTGTCCGTGGCCAAACTTCTTAAGGCGCTGGTGGACAAAGAACAGCCTTCGCTGGTGATTCTCGGCAAGCAGGCCATCGACGACGATTCGAACCAGACGGGCCAGATGCTCGCCGCTTTGGCCAATCTGCCGCAAGCCACGTTTGCCTCGAAGGTTGTCGTTGCTGATGGCAAAGCCACGATCTCCCGGGAAGTAGACGGCGGCGCCGAGACGCTGTCGCTAACGCTGCCCGCTGTCGTCACAACCGACCTGCGCCTGAACGAGCCGCGCTATGTGACGCTGCCGAACATCATGAAGGCGAAGAAAAAGCCGCTGGAAACGATCAAGCCGGAAGATCTGGGCGTTGACGTTGCACCGCGCCTGAAGACGCTGAAAGTCGTCGAGCCACCGAAGCGCTCCGCCGGTGTGAAGGTGCCGGATGTGAAGACGCTGCTCGAGAAATTGAAGACCGAAGCCAAGGTGCTGTAAGGGAGACGGACGAAATGACGAATCTGGTAATTGCAGAACACGACAACGCGTCGATCAAGGCCGCGACGCTGAACACGATTGCAGCGGCGCAGAAGATCAGCGGTAATGTTCACGTGCTGGTCGCTGGGCATAACGCACAAGCGGCGGCTGACGCGGCAGCGAAAATCGCGGGCATCTCCAAAGTGTTGCTGGCCGACGCGCCGCAACTCGCTGCCGGCCTCGCTGAAAACGTCGAAGCGACGGTGCTCAATATCGCGAAGGATTACTCGCATATCTTCGCCCCGGCGACGGCTTACGGTAAGAACATCGCGCCGCGCATCGCCGCGAAGCTCGACGTGGCGCAAATCAGCGACATCACGGATGTAGTCAGCGCGGATACGTTCGAGCGCCCGATCTACGCAGGCAACGCAATCGCGACGGTTCAATCTCAGGATTCCATCAAGGTCATCACTGTGCGTTCGACCGGCTTCGACGCAGTTGCCGCCGAAGGTGGCAGTGCGGCTGTCGAGAGGATTGAAGCCGCAGCAGACGTCGGCATTTCGCAATTCGTGAGCCGCGAAGTGACGAAGCTGGATCGTCCGGAACTGACATCGGCGAAGACCATTGTGTCGGGTGGTCGTGGTCTGGGCAGTGGCGAGAATTACACAAAGGTTCTCGAACCGCTGGCAGACAAGCTGAACGCGGCGCTGGGCGCATCGCGCGCCGCAGTCGATGCAGGTTTCGTGCCGAACGACTATCAGGTGGGACAAACCGGCAAGATCGTCGCGCCGCAACTGTACGTGGCGGTCGGCATCTCGGGCGCGATCCAGCATCTGGCCGGGATGAAAGACTCGAAGGTCATCGTCGCGATCAACAAGGACCCGGAAGCGCCTATTTTCAGCGTCGCGGACTACGGTCTCGTCGACGATCTGTTCACCTGCGTGCCCGAGCTGATTGCAGCATTAGGCTGACGAAGAACTTTTAATCTGGATCTTGCGCAACTTATGAAAATTGCTTTCATCGGTGGTGGCAATATGGCGTCAGCCCTCATTGCCGGACTCATCAAACGGGGCGTATCAAGTGCAGACTTGTGCGCGTTTGACCCCAACGACGACGTGCGTGAACGCAACGCCCAGCTTTTGGGTATTGCGACCGCAGCTGCCCCGGACGCGGGGATTGCCGATTTCGATGCAATCGTGCTCGCAGTAAAGCCCCAGATCGTGCGCGATGTCGCAACATCGCTCGCGCCTTTGATCTCTGCTAATCAGCTGGTCATCAGTGTGGTCGCCGGCATCCGGTCGGTTGATTTATCTCGTTGGCTTCAGGGACACACCCGTATCGTTCGTACCATGCCCAATACACCGGCGCTGATCGGAAAAGGCGTAACCGGCCTGGCTGCAAGCGCGGGCGTGGATGAAAGCAGTCGGACACTCGCGACACAGGTCCTCGACAGTGCCGGGAGGACGGTATGGGTCGATGATGAAAGCAAAATTGACGCAGTGACCGCTATCTCAGGAAGCGGACCCGCATACGTGTTTTATTTTATTGAGGCGTTGCAGGACGCTGCCCTTCAGTTGGGGCTGGACGAAACCCAGGCACGAGAGCTGGCTCTAGCAACCTTCACTGGCGCTGCAGAGCTGGCGACGCAATCGAGCGAACCGGCAAGCGTGCTGCGTGAACGGGTAACGTCGAAAGGCGGGACAACGGCAGCGGCTCTGGATTCCTTCGATTCTTCCGGCATCAAGGCGGCAATCGTGAAGGGCGCCCTCGCAGCGCATTCGCGAGCAATCGAAATGGGCGAAGAGTTCGGCAAATCTGCATAGGTCACGCTGGCATGAGGACTACGCGCGGAAGGAATCCAATTCCTATAGATTGATCCCCTCCGCGCTGGTCACCGCGTCGTGAGCCATCCGCCTATGGTTAGAGTTCGATTCACGCGACAAGCCGGGTATGTGACAGGCCTGATGCAAGGCTGCAAGCAAGTCGGTGACAACGAGCCAAGCTTGTGCCTCAGAGCGCGGACGCCCGGTGTAGTGCCTCAGTCGCAGTCAGATATGTCCTGTAAGTGCTGGTGGGCGGTAACTACATGTTCGGATAGTTCGGACCGCCGCCACCTTCCGGTGTGACCCAGACGATGTTCTGCGTCGGGTCCTTGATGTCGCAGGTCTTGCAGTGCACACAGTTCTGCGCGTTGATAACGAGGCGCTCGCTGCCATCGTCGTTCTTTACAAACTCATACACCGCGGCCGGGCAGTAACGTGACTCCGGACCCGCATAGGTCTGCCAGTTCACATTCACCGGCACCGAAGGATCTTTCAGCGTGAGGTGCGCCGGCTGGTTCTCTTCGTGATTCGTGTTCGAGATGAACACCGACGACAGACGATCGAACGTCAGCTTCCCGTCCGGTTTCGGATACGTAATCGGCGTGCACTGCGAAGCGGGCTTCAGCGTCTCGTGATCGGCGTGCTGGTGATGCAGCGTCCACGGCACGTTG
>DASPZL010000071.1:0-3091 GCA_035636295.1 Paraburkholderia sp. | reverse complement strand
CACGCGAACGGCCACTCGAAGCGGCATGCGTAGGTCACCCGCGGATCGATCGCGAAGAACTGCTCGCGCCCGTAGCGCTCGGCCCAGCCGGGCGGCGAGTACGTATCGAACCAGGCGGCGCGGCTGACGAATTCGCCGATCCGCACGACGCGGCAATAACAGAGCGAGTCGAACCCCGCGTGCTGGATCGCTTCGCGCATCAGGGCTTGCCGCGCCTCGCTGCCGGGTGCTTCGAGCAGGCTGCGGCCGATGCCGGCCAACCCCTGTCCGCCGGCAGTCAGTGCCGCGCCGGGCGCTGACTGTGCGCCCTCGTGATCGAGTTGGGTGTCGCCGAAGGTGAATAAAGCGGTTTGCTCTTCGCCCGTTTCGCTCATTGATTGATTTTCCGCTGGAACCTCATGTTCCTTTTTGCCGTTCCGCAGGCGCCTGGCGGGCTTGGCAGAACCGGCTCGCGCTCGCGCCGAATGTGGGCAATGGAGCGCCAAGACGTGGGTCAATTCTAGAAGCGAATAAATCGTCCGACAATTGGCACTCGCGTAGTTTTCGGAGTGTGCTGGCGTTTCGTCCGACTGAAAACTACGAACTCTCGTGGCGGAACTGTGGCGACGGGGTGATTTAGGGAGCCGTCAGAATGATATGCCGATTGATTTAACAACAGCCGATGAATTCGGCAGTTTTTACGGTTCGCCGTATTTGCACATAAAAACGTTTGTAGTTTCAGATATGACGCATGCGGACGCATTCGCGCAAGCGTACGCGCGCGGTTAGCCACGCGTGTCGATCCAGTTGCGTGCCCAGCGGCGCGAGTGGCGAACGGCGCCTGTCTCGCTGATGAAATAGTCGAGCGAGAAGAATTCGTACCGATCGGCAGTGGCGCGGCTGTGTGCCGGTTCGAGCAGCAGATTGGCGGAGAAAAAGCCGTCGGGCAAACGGTGCGTGGACGGGTGCTGTCGCTATTCATGCGCCGCGGCCTCACGCGTACGTGGCGGCCGAACTGGGGACGCGCAATCTATTCGTCGGCGGCGCGTTGAAGGAGCGGTTCTGGAAGCAGGCTTTGAGCGCGAGCCGCTTGATGCACTCGTTCGAACGGTTGAAGGTCGAACTGGAGTCGCGATGAGCGCCGATTACGCCGGCGCATGACTTTCTCCCGGTAACCGCCGGAAATATGAGTTGCGAAATAAAGAATGTAATTCTAATTAAGAATTTTATGATTTCGCGTAATTAGAAATGGAAATTTTAATTAATGGTTTGAAATGAAAGATTGGGCAAGATAGCCCGTTTTATGATGCCTTGACTTGGCCGCCTTCGCCCTTTAAATTTGGCTCCGTTCGGTTCTTTCTCCAAGTCTCCACGCAGGGAAAGTCGTTGCGCCGGACTCGGGGCTATGTGTTCACACATAGCCCTTAATTATTTGTAAGTTAGTTTGTCATGCTAATTACGTTGCAATTTACCAACGAATTTTCGGTTTTTTATTTAATCAATGTATGCTGCGAATCCTTAAGACCTTTCTAAAACGTGAATAAAGGAACAAGGATGAAAAAGACTGCATTGGCTTCGGTTTCGCTGGCGCTGCTGGGCGTGGCAGGGGCTGCGCACGCGCAGAACAGCGTGACGCTGTATGGCGTGATCGACGCCGGCATCGGCTATGTTCATAACGCGGACTCGGGCAGCAACCTCACGGGCATGATCAACGGCAATCTGAGCGGCGATCGTTGGGGCTTGAAGGGGCAGGAAGATCTCGGCGGCGGCCTGAAGGCGATCTTCACGCTGGAAAACGGCTTCGACGTCGGTACGGGCAAGCTCGGTCAAGGTTCGCGCGAATTCGGCCGTCAGTCGTTTGTCGGCCTGACCAGCAACTCGTGGGGTACGGTGACGGCCGGCCGTCAGTACGATCCGATCACGGACATGGTGCAGGGCATCACCGCCGACAACTTCTTCGGCTCGGCGTTCGCGACGCCGGGCGACGTCGACAACAATGACAACAGCGCACGCGTGTCGAACGCGGTCAAGTATGTGTCGCCGAACTACGCCGGCCTGCAGTTCGAAGGTCTGTACGCGTTCAGCGGTGTCGCGGGCCAGGCAGGTCAGGGCTACACGTACAGCGGCGCGGTGTCGTATTCGAACGGCCCGTTCTCGCTGGCGGCGGGCTACCTGCGCGCCACCAACGACTCGGCAACCACCGCACGCACGAGCTGGGCGAGCAGCACAACCGATTCGATCTTCGACAGCCATATCAACGACGGCTATGTGACGGCGAAGTCGGTCAGCATCGCGCAGATCGGCGGCCAGTATGTGATCGGCCCGGTGACGCTGGGCGGATCGTATAGCAACACGCAACTGAAGAGCGATGGGGCCTCGACCTTCACGGGTACGGAGAAGTACAACAGCGGTAAGGCGTTCGTTGCGTACCAGGCCACGCCGGCACTGGTCGCGGGCATCGGCTACGCGTACACGGCGGCATCCGGCGACACGTCGGCCCATTACCATCAGGTCAGCATCGGCGCGGACTACAACATTTCGAAGCGCACGGACTTCTATGCGGTCGCCGCCTATCAGCACGCAAACGGCACGCAGCGTCTGGCCGACGGCTCGACGCAGGACGCGCAGGCTTCGATCGGTTCGTATGGCTACAACGGCACGGATTCGCAAGCGCTTGCGATTGTCGGCATCCGTCACAAGTTCTGATCGGCTGTTCTTGACGACCCGGTCGCATGCGCGGCCGGGTCGTTTTTCGTGGTGCGCAGCGACTCGATACGTTCACGCGGACGCTCACCTGGCGACGTGAAGAATATTGGATGGACCGGTGCGCGGCCCTTCATCCCTTTCAGATTTCCAGCCGATACCCGACGCCGTACACCGAGACGATCGGCTCGCTCTCAGGCCGCACGGTCTGCAGTTTGCGGCGCAGGTTCTTGATATGGCTGTCGACCGTGCGGTCGGTGACCACGCGGTGGTCCTCGTACAGATTGTTCAGCAGGTAGTCGCGGGGAAAGATGCGTCCGGGCGATTTCATCAGCAGCGCCAGCAGGCGCAATTCGAGCGGCGTGAGCTTGAGTTCCTTGCCGTCGAGCAGTGCATGATGAAACTGTTC
>DASPZL010000070.1:0-1614 GCA_035636295.1 Paraburkholderia sp. | reverse complement strand
GGCTATCGAGCCCTATGTCGGCAGCACTTCGCGTGCCGCCAATATCCTCGAGATCACGGCGCTGCAAAAAGTCGTCGACTATGATGCCAGCATCGATGCGGCAGGCTGGGCGCGCGGCGAGAAGGTCTGGTTTCGGGAAATGACCGGTATCAAGCCGCTCACCATTGCCGATGTCGTCAGCCCCACCTTCGTTGAAGCGGCACGAAAGGCGTATCCGGGTTGAAAGTGCAGGACATGTCCGTGACGCCGCTGCATCGGGCGCCGGATGTACAGCGTATCGACGTCAGGAGGGTGAGCAAATCGTTTCAGTTGGCGGGCACGGCCATCGAGGCGGTGCGCGATGTCTCGTTCAGCGTGCGGCGCGGTGAATTCGTTGCCTTGCTGGGTCCGTCCGGCTCCGGCAAGAGCACCATCCTCAACATGATCGCCACACTGATAAAGCCGAGCAGCGGTCAGATCCTGATCGACGGTGCACCGGTCGTTGCCGGCAAAGCTACGCATGACGTCGGTTATGTTTTCCAGCGCGACACTCTGTTCCCCTGGCGCACGGTCGCCGACAACATCGGTTATGGTTTGCAACTTTCCGGCGTTCCCTATGCGGAGCGCAAGGCGCGCATTGCGGCCTGCGTGGCGCAGGCCGGCTTACAGGGCTTCGAACAGGCTTACCCCTCGGCCCTGTCGGGTGGAATGCGTCAGCGCGCTGCGCTGATGCGAACGCTGGTGGTCGAGCCGCAGATTCTGCTGATGGATGAGCCGTTCGGTGCGCTCGATACCCACACCAAGATCGATATGCACGACGTCCTGCTTCGAATCTGGGAGCGCGAACAGCAAACGGTTTTGTTCGTGACGCATGACCTCGGTGAGGCCCTGACGCTGGCGGACCGTATCATCCTGTTTTCGGCGCGGCCCGGCATGATCAAGGATATGTTCGAGGTGGACTTTGTCCGGCCGCGCGATGCGGTGAAGGTGCGTGAGACGCCGCGCTATGCCGAACTGTTCCAGCATATCTGGCACTCGCTCGGGGAAGAGTTCGTCAAAGGCCGCAAGCCATGAGGACGTCGCGTCGACGCACCAGTACATTGGCCTGGCAGGCGCTGATTTGCGTCGCCGTGCTTTCGATCTGGCAATGGGGCTACGATCTGCATGTCAGGGTGCCCTGGCTGGTGCCCGATCTGCTCGACCCCTATTTCGTGTCGAAACCATCAGAGATATTCGAGCACTTTCTTATCCTGAGCTGCCTCAAGTCCAAGATGGGCGTGTTCAACGGCTGGTTCAGCGGCGATTTCGCCAAGTGCATGATTCGTAACGAAAACAATCTATGGATTGCGACCGCCATCACGCTGAAGAATACTTTCTTCGGTTTCGTGACCGGCGTGTCCAGCGGCTTCGTGGTCGGGCTGATTCTCGGACGTTCGGATCGGCTCAGCGCTATTTTTCAGCCCTTCATCACGGCCGTGAACTCCATTCCCAGGATCGCGTTGGCGCCGATCATCGTGCTGGCGTTCGGGATCGGCGACACATCGAAAATCGTCACGTCGTGGATCGTGGTGGTGTTCCTGGTGTTCTTCAATACATTCGAGGGCGCGCGTTCGATCGACGAAGGCTTTGTCAACG
>DASPZL010000069.1:0-15954 GCA_035636295.1 Paraburkholderia sp. | reverse complement strand
GATCGCGTCGGCGATGGCCGCGGTGTGCAGGTCGCGGGACACGACGATCAGCTGGCCGTCGCGCGTGCCGTCCTTCAGCGTGGCAAGTTTCATAGGGAAGTGAACCGTGTTGGTGACGATAGAGGGAATCTATTCTACGATGGTGAATCGGCGTGGCCCAAATGCGCCTTTGTGCCGTGACCGGCGACGGCGCGCGGACTGTGGCCAAGCTTCAGGCCCGGCAGCAAGTCCCGGTCACGAACCACGCTTGCCAAAGCTCTTTTCTCACTGTCTTTTAAACGCGCTCCATGCGCCTCGCTCATGCCTCCAACTGCCCGCTCCGGCGCGATTCACACCGACGCCGACTCCGCTGAACCGCTCGATACGCCCGAATCCGACGACGAGAGCGTCGAAAACGGCGAGGGGAAGCTGCGCTCGGGCATCCAGTCGATCGAAGTCGGTTTCCGCTTGCTCGACGTGCTGACCCGCGAGCCGCGCGCCATGATGCTGCGCGATCTGGCGCAGCGTGCCGGCATGAGCCCGGCGAAGGCGCATCGCTATCTGGTGAGTTTTTTGCGTCTCGGCGTGGTCGCGCAGGATCCGCTGTCGGGCCGCTACGAACTGGGCGGTTTCGCGTTGCAATTGGGTCTCGCGCGGCTCGCTCGCGTCGACGGCGTGAAGCTCGCGCGCATTGCGCTGGCCGAATTGCGCGACCGGCTCGACCTGACCGTGGGCATCGCGGTGTGGGGCAATCAGGGGCCGACGATGGTTCACTGGATGGAATCGAGCCATCCGGCGAAGGCATCGCTAAAACTCGGCGACGTCATGCCGTTGCTCAGTTCCGCGACCGGCCTGCTGTTTGCCGCGTATCTGCCGTCGAGCAAGACCGCCCCGATGCTCGAGCGCGAACTGGCCGATTCGCGCCGCTCGTCGCATATGGGCGGCCCGCGCACGCACGAAGAGGTCGAGCGCGTGCTGGCCGACGTGCGGCAGCACGAAGCGGCACGTGTGGAAGGCATGTTGCTGCCGACCATTCACGCGTTCTGCATGCCGGTGTTCGACTCGACCGGCGAACTCGCGCTCGGTCTCGTGGCGCTGGGCCATGAGGGCGCGTTCGATATCCGCTGGGGCGGCGAGATCGATACGGCGTTGCGCGAATGCGCGCAAAAGCTCTCGTATGAGCTGGGGTATAGTGCGACGCCGCGCTAGGCGTGGCGTATCGTGACGAGCGGGCTTGCGCGGTATAACGTTGCTACGCTGCGCAATTCAACGCGTTCGGCCTGGATGCGTCTTTTCTCCGTCAAGGAACATCGCTCAAGGCTGCACGGTCGAACCCGTTCGCTGCCGGCCTGGGACCTTCCGGCCAGTTGGGTTCGCAGCTCTTTCCCGATAGCCGCCGCGCGCATCCCCGGTGGGTGTACTCCAAACCCGAAACCGTCCATCGATATACGTTCACCCGTCAAATGGCCTCACCCTTCACCGCACGCCGCTCCGACCGCATGCCTCCCACCAAGCCGCGCGCCGGTTTGCGCGCGTGGCGATGGATTGCGGTCCTGCTCGTGGTGGCCGTTCTGCACTGGATCGCCGCGCAATGGGTCGAGCGCAACCGCGCGACGTTGAATCCCTCGGACAACGAGCATGTCCCCGTGCAGGTCGCGCTGCTGACACCCGAACGTATCGAACGCAAGCCGGCCGCCGCGCCGCAAACGCCAGCACCCGCGCCGGCACATAAGGCCGTCCCGAGCAAGCCGCGGGAGCATGTGTTGACGGCACTGCAGCCGGCAACGCAAGCTCCGTCTGCAGCGACGGCGGCGTCGGAAGCCGCGGCGAGCGCGGCAGCAGCGGCGAGCGCCGCCAATGCGAACGCCAATGACGGCGCGAACGGCGCCGGTACGGTCGGCGCGCCCGCAGCCGCCAGCGCGCCGCAAGCGTCACCGGGCTTGAAGTTCTCCGTTCCGCCATCCGGTGAATTGCAGTACGACACGTTTTACAACGGCGTGCGCAACCAGCCCGGCACGATCCACTGGTCCAGCAGCGCGCAAAGCTACGAAATGATCGTCTCGGTGCCGTTGCCGTTCGTCGGCACGTTCGTCTATTCGAGCCATGGCCGTATCGACGCATTCGGCCTCGCGCCCGATCAGTACGTCGAAAAACGCGGCCGCCGGGCGGAAGACATTTCGATCTTCAATCGCGCCGACAAAAAAATCGCCTTTACACGCACGCCCGCCACACTGCCGCTGCCGGACGGCGCGCAAGACCGTTTCAGCATGGTGATGCAGCTCGCGAGCCTCGTGCGCGGCGACCCTGCCGCCTATAAGCCGGGCGTGACGCGGCAATTCTTCGTGGCCGATAGCGATAGCGGCGAGAACTGGCCGGTCGAGACGATCGGCGACGAAACCATCCGCACCGCTCAGGGCTACCTCGACACGCGCCATTTCAAACGCCTGCCCCGCCATGACGGCGACCAGCGCCGCATCGACGTGTGGCTCGCGCCTTCGCTCGGCTGGCTCCCCGCGAGAATCGTGCAGACGGAGCCGAACGGTACGCAATTCGAACTGGTGTGGCGCGGCAAGCTCGATGCCGAGGGCGCCGGCGGCTCGTCCAATGGGGCCGGCAATGGCAATGGCAATGGCAATGGCAATGGCGGCACAGTCTCGCCTGACAATTCGGCGAGCCCGCCGCCTCCGAACACTTCAGCGGTTCCTCCAGAGCCCGCGCCGTCCGCGCCAGTCGATTCGTCCGATCCGGGCAACGGTCCAGGCATCATCAAACCGTGAAAGCCCCGAACCCGAGTAGGGTCTCGAACGCATCACGAAACTTCCGCGTCAGCGCTCACTCGCACAAACTGTTGCAACCGTTCGCGCGGCCGCCAGGTATGATGTGGTGAAGGCGTCTAATCGACGCCGGATACAGCGCGCGAAATGGATCCTTCTACTGCGTTCCCTTCAAGGAGCCCGTATGCAAGTGAACATCAACGGCATCGAGACGCGCTATGTGCTGAGCAATGAGGGCGGCGGCCCATGGCTGACCTTCATCCACCAGCTCGGTGGCGACCTGTCCGTCTGGGACCAGCTCGCCGGCTATTTCCGCGACGACTACACCGTGCTGCGCTACGACCTGCGCGGCCACGGCGAGACCGCGGTATCGAGCGAGCCGTTCACAATCGAAAACCTGTCGCGCGATCTCGCGGCGCTGCTCGATGCACTCGACGCACCCAGCACGCACCTGGTGGGCATGTCGATGGGCGGTATGGTCGCGCAACAATTCGCGCTGAACTACCCTTCGCGCATCGACACCTTGACCGTTGCCGATAGCACCGGCGAGACGCCGCCCGAGGGCCGCGCGCTTCTCGATCAACGCGCCGCGGCGGCCCGTCAGGACGGAATGGCACCGCTGGTGCCGTCCACGCTGAGCCGCTGGCTCACACCCGATTTTCAGGCCGCGCACCCCGAAGCGGTCGAGCAGATCCGCGAGGTGCTGAGCCATACGTTGCCAGAAGGCTACGCCATGGCATGCGAAGCCCTGCGCGATTTCGACGTCCGCAGTAAGCTGGGGGCAATACATTGCCCGACTTTGACCGTGGCGGGCCGCCACGACACGGGCACGCCGCCTGCTGCGACACAGGCGATAGCAGACGCCATCGAAGGCGCCCAGTTCGAACTGCTCGACGCCGCTCATCTTGCGCCTGTCGAGCAATCTCACCGTTTTGCTGCACTGCTTGAAACGTTTCTTGAAAGGCCGGTCTAACCGGTAGGTTCGGAACTTTTACAAGCGTCAATCCGGACCCACCCCTTGAATTCCACACCACTAGCTCCAGATATGGCGCAGGAACGGCCAGGAGCCAACGGAAATAAGGAGTGTCGCCATGCAAATGATCTATAACAGCCCCAACTATTGTGTCGTCGAGTTTCCGCCGCAGGAAGGTCCGCTGGCCATGAAGTCAGGTGGCTATGAGATCGTCGACAAGAACATGCAGCGTGAAATTTACATCGACGGTGCAATGGCGGCGCGTTTTCGCGAGCACGTGCAAAAGCTGATCGAAGAGGAACCGTCGCTGGACGAAGTAGACGAATTTCTCGGCCAGTTCGACAGCCTGATGCATCAACCGGTAATTCTTCACTAACCGCAGGGTTCGGCTTAACGATTTTGGCGACCTACATCGACCGCGCCGTCCGGCCTCGCCGGCGGCCCTTATAAGGCGGTCAGCAGTCATGAAGCGGCCCAGCAGGCTTTTGCCTTGCTGGGCCGTTTTGTTATTCACGCGTCGCATGCCCTGACTGCGGGCACGGTGGCTCCGCCCGCGCCGGCGGAACCGCCCGGCAGCGGCTACAATGTCAGGTTCCCGAAAAAAGCCGGCGCAAGCCCAAGTCCGCCATGAACCAGCCTGCTCAAATTGCCACGCCAGCCCGTCCCGACGCCGCCTACACGCGCGGCACGGCGCTGCCAGCGCTGCTCAAGTCGCGCATCCTGATCCTGGACGGCGCAATGGGCACGATGATCCAGCGCTACAAGCTCGACGAAGCCCGCTATCGCGGCGAGCGCTTCAAGGACTATGGGCGCGACATCAAGGGCAACAACGAGCTGCTGTCGATCACGCAGCCGCAGATCATCAGCGAGATTCATGAGCAGTACCTGGCCGCGGGCGCGGACATCATCGAGACCAACACGTTCGGCGCGACCACGGTGGCACAAGCCGACTACGGCATGGAAGCGCTTGCGGTCGAGATGAATCTCGAGTCGGCGAAACTCGCGCGCGCCGCATGCGACAAGTATTCGACGCCCGACAAGCCGCGCTTCGTCGCCGGCGCGATCGGACCGACGCCGAAGACGGCGAGCATTTCCCCCGACGTGAACGATCCTGGTGCACGCAACATTACCTTCGACGAATTGCGCGCGGCGTACTACGAACAGGCCAAAGCCTTGCTCGACGGCGGCGCGGATCTGTTCCTCGTCGAGACGATCTTCGACACGCTCAATGCGAAAGCCGCGCTGTTCGCACTCGACGAGTTGTTCGAAAACACCGGCGAGCGTCTGCCGATCATGATCTCAGGCACCGTCACCGACGCGTCGGGCCGCATTCTCTCGGGGCAGACCGTCGAGGCGTTCTGGAACTCCCTGCGTCACGCCAAGCCGCTCACGTTCGGCCTGAACTGCGCGTTGGGCGCGGCGCTGATGCGCCCGTACATCGCCGAACTGGCGAAGCTGTGCGACACCTACGTGTCGTGCTATCCGAACGCCGGCTTGCCGAATCCGATGAGCGATACGGGCTTCGACGAATTGCCCGCCGATACCTCGGGATTGCTCAAGGAGTTCGCGCAGGCAGGCTTGGTGAATATTGCCGGCGGCTGCTGCGGCACCACGCCGGAGCATATTGCGGCGATTGCCATGGCGCTGGCCGAAGTGAAGCCGCGCAAATGGCCGACACAATACCGCGACGCTGCCTGAAAACGACGCACCAATCGCACGCAATCCACTCGCACATACGCCATGACCGATCACACCATGCGCCTTGCCGGCCTCGAGCCGTTCAACGTCACCTCCGGGACGCTCTTCATCAACGTCGGTGAACGCACCAACGTGACCGGCTCGAAGGCGTTCGCGCGAATGATCCTGAACGACCAGTTCGACGATGCGATCGCGGTCGCGCGTCAGCAGGTCGAAAACGGCGCGCAGGTCATCGACGTCAACATGGACGAGGCGATGCTCGATTCGAAAGCGGCGATGGTGCGCTTCATGAATCTGATCGCGTCGGAGCCGGACATCGCGCGCGTGCCGATCATGATCGACTCGTCGAAGTGGGAAGTGATTGAAGCGGGCCTGAAGTGCGTGCAAGGCAAGGCGATCGTCAACTCGATCTCGCTGAAGGAAGGCGAGGAAGCGTTCCGTCATCACGCGAACCTGATTCGCCGCTATGGCGCGGCCGCCGTGGTGATGGCGTTCGACGAGCAAGGCCAGGCCGACACGTTCGAGCGCAAGACGCAAATCTGCAAACGCTCGTACGACTTCCTCGTGAACGAAGTAGGCTTCCTGCCCGAAGACATCATCTTCGATCCGAACATCTTCGCGATCGCAACGGGCATCGAAGAACACAACAACTACGCCGTCGACTTCATCAACGCAACGCGCTGGATCAAGGAGAATCTGCCGTACGCGAAGGTGAGCGGCGGCGTGTCGAACGTGTCGTTCTCGTTCCGCGGCAACGATCCGGTGCGCGAGGCGATCCACACCGTGTTCCTCTACCACGCGATCCAGGCGGGCATGGACATGGGCATCGTCAACGCGGGCCAGCTCGGCGTGTATGCCGACCTCGATCCGGAGTTGCGCGAGCGCGTGGAAGACGTCGTGTTGAATCGCCGTGACGACGGCACCGACCGGCTGCTCGAAATCGCCGACAAGTTCAAGACCGGCGCCGCGAAGAAAGAAGAGAACCTCGAGTGGCGCAATCAGCCGGTCGAGAAGCGTCTGTCGCATGCGCTGGTGCACGGCATCACCAACTTCATCGTCGAAGATACGGAAGAAGTGCGCGCGAAAATCGCCGCCGCCGGTGGCCGCCCGATCAACGTGATCGAAGGCCCGCTGATGGACGGCATGAACGTCGTCGGCGACCTGTTCGGCCAGGGCAAGATGTTCCTGCCGCAAGTGGTGAAATCGGCGCGCGTGATGAAGCAGGCGGTCGCGCATCTGATCCCGTACATCGAGGAAGAAAAGAAGCTGATGGCCGAAGCCGGCGCCGACGTGCGCGCGAAGGGCAAGATCGTCATCGCCACCGTCAAGGGCGACGTGCACGACATCGGCAAAAACATCGTGTCGGTGGTGCTTCAGTGCAATAACTTCGAAGTGGTCAACATGGGCGTGATGGTCCCGTGCAACGACATTCTCGCGAAGGCGAAGGTCGAGGGCGCGGACATTATCGGCCTCTCCGGGCTGATCACGCCGAGCCTCGAGGAAATGGCCTACGTCGCGTCGGAAATGCAGCGCGACGACTACTTCCGCATCAAGAAGATACCGCTCCTGATCGGCGGCGCGACCACGTCACGCGTGCATACCGCCGTGAAGATCGCGCCGCATTACGAAGGCCCGGTGGTGTACGTGCCGGACGCGTCGCGCTCGGTATCGGTGGCGTCGAGCCTGCTCTCCGACGAAGGCGCGGCGAAGTACGTCGACGAACTCAAGGCCGACTACGATCGTATCCGCCTTCAGCACGCCAACAAGAAAGCGCTGCCGATGGTCTCGCTCGCTGAAGCCCGCGCGAACAAAACCAAGGTCGACTGGGCGAATTATCAGCCGGTCAAGCCGAAGTTCATCGGCCGCCGCGTTTTCAAGAACTTCGATCTGAACGAGTTGGCGAACTACATCGACTGGGGTCCGTTCTTCCAGACCTGGGACCTGGCCGGCCCGTACCCGGCGATCCTGAACGACGAGATCGTCGGCGAATCGGCGCGGCGCGTGTTCTCCGACGGCAAGTCGATGCTCGCGCGCCTGATCCAGGGCCGCTGGCTGCAAGCCAACGGTGTGATCGCGCTGCTGCCGGCCAACACGGTGAACGACGACGACATCGAAATCTACACGGACGAATCGCGCTCGCAAGTCGCGCTCACCTGGCGCAACCTGCGCCAGCAAAGCGTGCGGCCGGTGGTCGACGGCGTGATGCGGCCGAACCGGTCGCTTGCCGATTTCATCGCGCCGAAGGATTCGGGCGTGGCCGACTACATCGGCATGTTCGCTGTCACCGCGGGCCTTGGCGTGGACGTGAAGGAAAAGCAGTTCGAGAAGGATTACGACGACTACAGCGCGATCATGCTGAAGGCGCTCGCCGACCGCTTTGCCGAAGCCTTCGCCGAAGCGCTGCATGCGCGCGTGCGGCGCGACCTGTGGGGCTACGCGAACGCCGAAACGCTCTCCAACGACGAACTGATCGCGGAAAAATATCGCGGCATCCGCCCGGCGCCCGGTTATCCGGCCTGCCCGGATCACCTGGTGAAGCGCGATATGTTCGACGTGTTGCAAGCGAACGAGATCGGCATGACCGTGACCGAATCGCTCGCGATGTTGCCGGCGGCGAGCGTCTCCGGCTTCTATCTGGCTCATCCGGACAGCACGTATTTCTCGGTCGGCAAGATCGGCCAGGACCAGCTGGAAGACTACGCACAGCGCATGTCGTTGTCGAAAACCGACGCCGAACGGGCCTTGGCGCCATTGCTGTAAGCCTTGCGCGGCGGGAAACCCACTATATCGGGCGAGAAAGACTGAATATTTGCGGCAGCGTAATTTTCGTCTTTGTAGACTGAATTGCTTTTATCCGCCAGACGCGGCCAAAAAACGCGTCGGCTTATCTAATTGCAATCGTCAACGGAGAGAATCGTATGAAGAAGCTGACGCTGTTATTGACTGCCGTTTCCCTTGCCGCGGGCGCCTCGGCGGCGCTGGCCCAGCCTGCCGCTCCGGCCGGCTCCAGCGCGGTCAGCTCGTATTCGCCACCCACGGTGAAGCACGTCAAGAAACCCAGGAAGCAGAAAATGAAGAAGGGTGCGTCGGCGCCGGCAGCGGCCCCGGCGCCGGCGGCCGCCAGCCAGTAAGCAGCACAGGCCGGCCGGTTCTCCGCGCCGGTAAAGACAAAGAGCCCGCACTGAGCGGGCTCTTTTCATTGGCACACCGGCATCAGCGGCGCAAAGCGCGCCGCGTAGCGTCACCGGCGGATCACGCGAGGATCACAGCCCCCAGACGATATCCGCGTTTTCCTTCTGCGCCGCGCGCAGCATGTCGAGGAACGGATACGCGCGCTGCGCGAGTCCCGGCGGGATTTCATGATGCTCGTGGCCTTCCTCGCCTTCGTGGAAATGGCCGTCGTGCTCGGCGCGTTCCTGCTTGTCGACGGTGATGGCCGCTTCGAGTTTCGTGATCGCCGGGCCCAGTTCGTCATGAGTGATGACGCCCCGCTCCCCAAGGCGTTTGCCGACGATGCCGACCAGATACTGTGCGAGGTTCTCCAGCATCATCACGTCGGGGCAGGCGCGGCATTTGAAAGTAATCAGCATGTCTGTTCCCTTTTTCGTTATGTTGGATCGACGCGCGAGCGGCTCGAGGACGACCGCCGGCGCGCGTTACGTTAGCCCGCCGATAAAGCGCGGCGGCCACGGCCCTTGCTGGGCATCTCATTGAACATATTAGCACCTGCTAAAATCCGTCTGAACGGAAAAGCGTGGCGCAGGAGGCGCGCGGCGAGGCCGGTTGGCCGCAACCCCGCTTGGCGCTGCTTGCGGTTGTTTGCCGCCGCTTGCTGCCGGCCGCGCGGCAGCCGGCGCCCATGCATGTCGCCGCGCGCCGCGCTCACCGCGCCGCAGACAATGTGCCCGATGGCGCTGCTAATGTGCCCGGCGTGCCCGGCGAATTCGGGTGGGTACATCGCCGCTTTCCACGCTTCTGACGAACCGGCTGCGCCTGCCGCGCGGCCGGCGCCTCTCCCGCATCACCGGATTGCCTCACTGGACTCGCAACAAGCATGCTGCCCGCACATAAACATACTCTCGAAACACTGCTCGCCGACACGGTGAAGCAGGTCGCGCAAGCCTCCCAAGGCGCGACTGAAGCCGCTTTCGTGTCGCCCGCCATCACACTTGAGCGTCCCAAAGTCGCCGCGCACGGCGACGTCGCGTGCAACGTGGCGATGCAACTCGCCAAGCCGCTGCGCGCCAACCCGCGCCAGCTGGCGCAACAGATTGTCGACGCGCTGCTCGCGCAGCCGCGGGCCAAGGGTCTCGTCGAAGCCGCCGAAGTGGCCGGCCCCGGCTTCATCAACCTGCGCCTCGCGGCCGCGGCCAAGCAGGCGGTGATCGCCGCCGTGTTCGCCGAGAAAGAGGCGTTCGGCCGCTCGCAACGCGACGCCGGCAAGCACGTGCTGATCGAATTCGTTTCGGCCAACCCCACGGGCCCGCTGCACGTCGGCCATGGCCGCCAGGCCGCGCTCGGCGACGCGCTCTCGAACGTGCTGGCCTCGCAAGGCTGGGACGTGCACCGCGAGTTCTACTACAACGACGCCGGCGTGCAGATCCAGACGCTCGCCCTGTCGACCCAGGCGCGCGCCCGCGGCCTCGCACCCGGCGACGAAGGCTGGCCGGCTTCCGCATACAACGGCGAGTACATCGCCGACATCGCAAAAGACTATCTGAAGGGCGTCACGGTTGCCGCGAGCGACGGCGAGCCCGTCACCGGCGCGGGCGACGTGGAAAATCTCGAAGCGATCCGCCGTTTCGCGGTCGCCTATCTGCGCCGCGAGCAGGACATGGACTTGCAGGCCTTCGGCGTGAAGTTCGACCAGTACTATCTGGAGTCGTCGCTGTACAAGGAAGGCCGCGTCGAGAAGACTGTCGAGGCGCTGATCGCCGCCGGCAAGACCTACGAGCAGGAAGGCGCGCTGTGGCTGCGCACCACCGACGAAGGCGACGACAAAGACCGTGTGATGCGCAAGACCGACGGCACCTACACGTACTTCGTGCCGGACGTCGCCTATCACGTCGCCAAGTGGGAACGCGGCTTCACCAAGGTCATCAACATCCAGGGCTCGGACCACCACGGCACGATCGCGCGCG
Source organism: Paraburkholderia sp. (assembly GCA_035636295.1). Classification (GTDB taxonomy): domain Bacteria; phylum Pseudomonadota; class Gammaproteobacteria; order Burkholderiales; family Burkholderiaceae; genus Paraburkholderia. The sequence goes on along the minus strand of DASPZL010000069.1, from coordinate 5,389 downwards.
TGCGCGCCGGCCTGCAGGGTCTCGGCATCGGCATTCCGAAGGGCTATCCCGACTACATCCTGCACAAGATGGTCACCGTGATGCGCAACGGCGAGGAGGTGAAAATCTCCAAGCGCGCCGGCAGCTACGTGACGGTGCGCGACCTGATCGAATGGTCGGGCGGCGCGACGCCGGGCTCGGAAGCCGCCGTCGATCTGATCGACGAAGAGACGATTCGCCGCGGCCGCGACGCCGTGCGCTTCTTCCTGATCTCGCGCAAGGCCGACACGGAGTTCGTGTTCGACATCGACCTGGCGTTGAAACAAAATGACGAAAACCCCGTGCATTACGTGCAATATGCGCATGCGCGGATCTGCTCGGTCATCGCCGAATGCAAGGCGCGCTACAGCACGGACGAAAGCACGCTCGCCGGCGTGGACGTGTCGCCCCTCACCAGCGAACGCGCGATGGCCCTGCTGAACAAGCTCGCCGAGTTCCCCGACATGCTGCAACACGCGGCCGACGAACTCGCGCCGCACGCGGTCGCGTTCTACTTGCGCGACCTCGCCGGGGAATTCCACTCGTTCTACAATGACAGAGCCGAGCGCGTGCTGGTCGACGATGCAGCCGAGCGCAATGCACGCGTCGCGCTGCTTGCAGCCACGCGTCAGGTGTTGGCCAACGGTCTCGCGACGATCGGCGTCTCCGCTCCCGTCAAGATGTAAGTCCTCCGGCGCAACATGCATGCGGCCGTCGTTATAATCGGCGGCCGTTCCAGGATTCTTTTTGCAGGTGATTCATACGATGGCAAAACCACGCCGCACAACAAAGCAATCGAAACAAACCGGGGGGACTTTTCTCGGCATCGTGCTGGGCCTGATCGTCGGCCTTGCGATCGCGGTAGTGGTGGCGCTATACATCACCCGTGCGCCTACGCCGTTCGTCTCGAAGGTGGCGCCGCCCGCGGCGTCCGATTCCGGTGCAAGCCAGACGCAGCAATACGACCCGAACCGTCCGCTGCAAGGCAAGACGCCGGGCCAGCCGGTGCCGCAAGCCGCGCAACCCGCGCCGCCGAACACCGCGCCTGGGCAAACCAACGCGCAGACCCAGTCGGGCATGCTGGAAGAACCGCAGATCGTCGAAGTGCCGCCGTCCAATGCGAACGGCACGGCGATCGCGCCGAAGCCCGCGCAGGACAACGGCACGGCAACGGCGCCCGCAAAGAAGCAAGGCGAGAGCGCGCCGAGCGCCACCGCGGCGGGTTCGGCGCCGAAGAGCACCTCGACCGCCACAGCCGCCAACGCCAAGCCCGGTTCGGGCGCGGCGCCGGCACCGGCACCGGCACCGGCACCGGCACCGGGCGATGCGAACACCGGCTACTTCCTGCAAGTGGGCGCCTACAAGACCGCGGCCGACGCCGAGCAGCAACGCGCGCGTCTCGCGTTCCAGGGTTTCGAATCGAAAGTCACACAGCGCGATGCGGGCGGTGTCACGTACTATCGCGTTCGCATCGGGCCGTTCTCGAAGTTCGAAGACATGAATTCGAGCCGTCAGCGCCTGTCGGACGCGGGCGTGGATACCGCCGTGATCCGCTTTACGAAGCAATAAGCCAACAATAAATAAAACGTGACGTGCCGGAACGCGCCGCCGCCGAACTATCGGCGCGCGGCGCGTGTCACAGGCACGACGGAAGATTGAAAACGTTCAACGCCGATTTTGAAACGGTGACGGGCATTTGCGTGGCGCCACCGGTTTACCGCCTACTTGGGTCATCAAAACATGAAAAAGCTGCTGAGCATTCTGTTCCTCTCGCTGGGCCTCGTCGCCGCCACGGCGCATGCCGCGCCCGCCACGCCGGTGTCGGGCAAGGACTTCACCGTGCTGTCCACGACGCAACCAACCGACGTGCCGGCCGGCAAAATCGAAGTCACCGAGTTCTTCTGGTACGGCTGCCCGCACTGCAACGAATTCGACCCGTACCTCGAGGCATGGGTGAAGAAGCAGGGTCCGGACGTCGTGTTCAAGCGCGTGCCGGTTGCCTTCCGCGACGACTTCATTCCGCATTCGAAGATGTACCACGCGCTCGACGCGCTCGGCCTCGCGGACAAGCTCACGCCGAAGGTCTTCAATGAAATCCACGTCAACAAGAACTACCTGCTGACGCCGGAAGATCAGGCCAAATTCCTCGCGAAGAACGGCGTCGATCCGAAGAAGTACATGGACGCGTACAACTCGTTCTCGACGCAAAGCGCGCTGCAAAAAGACAAGAAGATGCTCGAAGGCTACAAGATCGACGGCGTGCCGACGCTGGCGGTGCAAGGCAAGTATGAAACGGGTCCGGCCGCGACCAACAGTCTGCCGGGCACGGTCGATGTGCTCGACTACCTGGTGCAGCAAGTCCGCACCAAGAAGATGTAATGTTCGAGGCGCCGGAATGAGTTCACCGCTAAAGGTCTTCATTACCGGCGCGTCGAGCGGCATCGGCCTCGCGCTCGCCGCCGAATATGCGCGGCGCGGTGCGATTCTCGGCCTCGTTGCCCGCCGCGGCGACGCGCTCGCCGCCTTCCAGCAGTCCCATCCCCAAAACGCCGTCTCCATCTATTCCGTCGACGTTCGCGACGCCGAGGCGCTCGCGGACGCGGCCGCGCGGTTCATCGCGCAGCACGGCTTGCCGGACGTCGTGATCGCCAACGCGGGCATCAGCCGCGGCGCGCTCACCGGACACGGCGATCTGCGCACCTTCCGCGAAGTGATGGATATCAATTACTTCGGCATGGTCGCTACCTTCGAGCCGTTCGCCGCCGCGATGGTCGCCGTGAAGCGCGGCACGCTGGTCGGCATCGCCAGCGTCGCCAGTGTGCGCGGCTTGCCGGGGTCGGGCGCGTACAGCGCGTCGAAGTCGGCGGCGCTCAAGTATCTGGAAGCGTTGCGCGTCGAGATGCGGCCTCTAGGCGTCGGCGTGGTCACCATCGCGCCCGGCTATATCCGCACGCCGATGACCGAGCACAATCCGTACGCCATGCCGTTCCTGATGGACGCCGACCGGTTCGCGGTGAAGGTTGCCGGGGCGATCGAGCGTCAGACCGCCTTCGCGGTGTTTCCGTGGCAGATGCGCATCGCAGCGATGCTGCTGCATGTGCTGCCGCGCTGGCTCTACGACCGCGTTTTCGAACGCGCGCCGCGCAAGCCGCGCGCCGCCGCCGAGTAAGCCATGCAGCCCCGTACGGTCGATGCAGCCGGCGTCGCGCACAAACAGGCGGGCGCCGATGCGCGCATCGTCTCGCTGGTGCCGAGCGTCACTGAACTGCTGTTTGCTTTGGGATTGGAAAGGCAGATCGTCGGGCGCACCGGTTTTTGCGTGCATCCACGTGAGAAGGTGCGTCAGGTGCGCAAGGTCGGCGGCACCAAGGCCGTGAATATCGACGCCGTTCGCGCGTTGCGTCCCACCCATCTGATCGTCAATATCGACGAAAACGAGCGCGATACCGTCGACCAGTTGCGCGCGTTCGTGCCGCATATCGTCGTCACTCATCCGCGGACGCCGCGAGACAATCAATCGCTTTACACGCTACTGGGCGCGATTTTCGGCCGTGAACAGGAAGCGCGGCGCTTGAGCGAAGCGCTCGAAGGCCGCCTGCGTGAAGCGGTAACGCACACGTTTCCCGCGCAAAACGTGCTGTATCTGATCTGGCGCGAGCCGTGGATGACCGTCGCGCGCGACACGTATATCGCCGCGATGCTGCGGCTCGTCAACTGGCGGACGCTGCCCGACGTGCGAGGCGGCGCGGCGGGCGCCGCGCGCTATCCCGTGCTGGACTTCGACCACGTGCCGTGGCTTGCCGGTGTCGACCGCATCCTGCTTTCCAGCGAGCCGTATCGCTTCACGCAAGCGCATTGCGATGCGTTGAAACGCGATCCGCGGCTGGCGGCCAAGCGTATCGAGCTGATCGATGGCGAACTGGTGTCGTGGTACGGCGTGCGCGCGATCGAAGGCATCGATTATCTGTTGCAACGCGCCGCGCGGGGATAAGCGCCGGCATTGCGCGCCGTGATTCCGCCGTCCATATGGATATGCGGATTAAGTTGTTGTCGCCGCCAGCACCCTTCGATAAGCTTTCGCGAAGGCCGCGCCGCGTCGATGGATGCGACATCCAAACCATGCGTCAGCGCCGGAAACGTATCACAATAAAGACGACGGGCGCCGGCTGCCCGTTACCCGCCACCGGAACATAAGCACACCAAGACGCACTGCCTGACCGCGCTCGTTATGGGAGATCCTATGCGCTTCAAACTGCTCGCAGCCGCCGTACTGTTCACGGCGCCCGCGCTCGTGCTCGCCAAACCGCTGACCGTCTGTACCGAGTCGAGCCCCGACGGCTTCGATGTCGTGCAGTTCAATTCGCTGGTGACGACCAATGCGTCGGCCGACGTGATCTTCAATTCGCTGGTCTCGTACGACGAGGCCACGAAGAAAGTGGTGCCGGCGCTGGCCGACAAGTGGGACGTGAGCGCCGACGGCCTCACCTACACGTTCCATCTACGCCCGAACGTGCAGTTCCAGACCACCGACTACTTCAAGCCCACCCGCACGCTGAATGCCGACGACGTCGTGTTCACGTTCGACCGCATGCTCAACGACAGCAATCCGTGGCACAAGGTGGCGGGCGCGAGCGGCTTCCCGCATGCGCAGTCGATGGGCTTGCCGAAGCTCATCAAGGCGATCACCAAGGTCGACGACAACACCGTCAAGTTCGAGCTGAACGCGCCGGACGCGACCTTCGTCTCGATCCTGACCATGGGTTTCGCGTCGATCTATTCGGCTGAATACGCCGATCAATTGCTCAAGGCCGGCAAGCAGGTCGATCTGAACGCGAAGCCGATCGGCACGGGTCCGTTCGTGCTGAAGAGTTACACGAAAGACGCCGTGATTCGCTACGACGTGAATTCGAGCTACTGGGGCCCGAAACCGAAGATCGACCGCCTGATCTACGCGATCACGCCGGACGCCACCGTGCGCGCGCAAAAGGTGAAGGCGGGCGAATGCCAGATTGCCTTGTCGCCGAAGCCGCAGGATCTCGCCGACGCGAAGACCGACAAGTCGCTCGACATCGTAAAGACGCCCGCGTTCATGACCGCGTTCGTCGCGTTGAACACGCAGAAAAAGCCGCTCGACAACCAGAAGGTGCGCGCCGCGCTGAACATGGCGTTCGACCGCACCACCTATCTGAAGACCGTGTTCGACAATACCGCGACACCGGCCGTGAACCCCTATCCGCCGAACACGTGGAGCTACGACAAGGCGGTGAAGGCGTGGCCGTACGATCCGGCGAAGGCGAAAAAGCTGCTCGCGGACGCGGGCTTTCCGAACGGCTTTGAAACGACGATCTGGGTGCGTCCGAACGGCAGCGTG
>DASPZL010000068.1:0-10065 GCA_035636295.1 Paraburkholderia sp. | reverse complement strand
CCTCGGCGCGTAAGCCGACGCGCCCTGCGGGACCGAAGCCGTCACCGTCGACGGCGGGTTTTAGCGGGGCACGCGGTGAAGGCGCCGGCAAGGCGGCGGGCGGCGGCAAGCGACCGGCGGGCGGGAAGGCGGCGGGCGGCGGTACGCGTGCGCCACGCGCGGAAGGGTCGTTTTCGCGAGAACGGGATGCGGGTGGGGCGCGCCGGACGACCTCGGATCGGCCGCCGCGGCGCGAAGGCGCCGGCAGCGCGCCGCGTCGGGTTGAGGGTGGTGGCGAGCGTGCTCCCCGACGTGCCGATGGCGAGCGCGGACAAGGCGCACCGCGTCGATTTGAAGGTGCGGGCGATCGCGGCGAACGGGCTCCGCGTCGGTTTGAAGGCACAGGCGATCGCGGCGAACGGGCTCCGCGTCGTTTCGAAGGCGCCGGTAATCGCGCCGAAGGAGCGCCGCGCCGCTTTGAAGGCGGTGGTGACCGCGGCGAACGTGCCCCCCGCCGCTTCGAAGGTGCGGGCGATCGCAGCGAAAAATCGCCGCGCCGTTTCGAAGGCACCGCTGACCGCGGTGACCGCGCTCCCCGCAGCTTCGAAGGCAACCGCGCGCCGCGCCGCGACGAAGGCGAACGCCGCTCGTTCAGCGGGCCGCGTCCAGCCGCAGGCCGCCCGTCGGAAGGAGGACCCCGCGGCGAGCGTCCGGTGCGCCGGGAGCACGAGGGCGCTGACCGTCCGCGCTTCGGCAGCGACCGCGGCGCCTCGCAAGAGCGCCGCTCCGGCGAGCGAGGGCCGCGCAGCGACAGCGCCACGCCGCGCCGTTTCGACGGCGAGCGCGGCTCATCCCAGCGTGGCGAACGCAGCTTCGCGAAACCCGTCAAGAGCGGCTATGGCGATCGCGCGGACCGTCCGGCACGCGCACCGCGCGACGATCGCGGCGAACGGGCGCCGGCCAAACGTGAATTCGGCGACCGCCCGGCACGAACCGGCGAACGTAGCGAACGCACCGAACGTGGCGAGCGTCCTGCCCGCAGCTTCGACAAAACGCTGCCGGTGGCCTCGCGCCGCTTCGGCGACGACCGCCCTGCGCGCGCGGGCAAGCCGCGCGGCGCGGCGCCTGCAGCACGCGTCGAACGCAATCACGGCGTGGATGCAGCCCCGCGCACGCCGCGACGCGATTACGAAGACGCGCCCGGCACTTTGCGCCTGTCCAAGCTGATGTCGGAACTCGGCCTGTGCTCACGCCGCGAAGCCGACGAGTGGATCGAGAAAGGCTGGGTGCTGGTGGACGGCGAGCGGATCGACACACTCGGCACCAAGGTTCGTCCGGATCAGCGCATCGAGATCGACCCCGCCGCCGAAGCCGCGCAAGCGAGCCAGGTAACAGTGTTGGTCCATAAAACGGTCGGCTTCGTGTCGGGCCAGGCGGAAGACGGCTATCAGCCGGCCATCACGCTGGTCACGCCGGAAAACCGCTGGGAAGGCGACCGCTCGGCTATTCGCTTCTCGGTCGCGCATCTGCGCCAGCTCGCGCCGGCCGGGCGTCTGGACATCGATTCGACGGGCCTGCTGGTACTGACGCAGGACGGCCGCATCGCCAAGCAACTGATCGGCGGCCATTCGGAGATCGACAAGGAGTACCTGGTGCGCGTGTCGTACGGCGAGCACACCACCGAGGTTGAAAGCCGCTTCCCGCCCGAAAGCCTCGCGCTGCTACGCCACGGCCTCTCGCTCGACGACGTGCCGCTGAAGCCGGCGCAAGTCAGCTGGCAAAACGGCGAGCAGTTGCGTTTTGTGCTGCGTGAAGGCAAGAAGCGCCAGATTCGCCGGATGTGCGAACTGGTCGGCCTCGAAGTGGTCGGACTGAAGCGCGTGCGGATGGGGCGTGTGACGCTGGGCGCGCTGCCGCCTGGGCAATGGCGCTATCTGTCGCCGGACGAGTCGTTTTAACGCTTCCGGTTCGTCGGTCAAACAGACGGAAAGTGGCACCGCAAGCAACTTGATGCCCAACAAAAAACCCACGCAAACGCGTGGGTTTTTTGTTGCCGCCGCTCATGAGAGCAACCTCAATCGTCGCTATTCAGATCCATATCCGGAAAGAGAATCTCCGTGAAGCCGAACTTCGCGAAATCGTTGATCCGCATCGGATACAGCTTGCCGATCAGGTGATCGCACTCGTGCTGCACGACCCGTGCGTGAAAGCCCTCGGCGACGCGATCGATCGGCTTGCCGAACTGATCGAAGCCGTGATACTTGATCATCGAGAACCGGCTCACCGCGCCGCGCAGGCCCGGCACCGACAGGCAGCCTTCCCAGCCCTCTTCCATATCCAGCGAGACCGGCGTGACGGTCGGATTGATCAGCACCGTTTCCGGCACCGGCGGCGCGTCCGGATAGCGCTCGTTGTGCCCGAAACCGAAGATCACCACCTGAAGGTTGACGCCGATCTGCGGCGCGGCGAGCCCCGCGCCGTTCGCGTCGTGCATGGTCTCGAACATGTCCTTGACGAGTTCATGGAGTTCCGGCGTATCGAAGTGATCGACCGGATCGGCAATGCGCAAAAGACGCGGATCGCCCATCTTGAGAATTTCGCGGATCATAACTACCCCTCCAGGAGCTTACGCATACCATCTTCGTCGAGTACGGGAATGCCGAGTTCCTCGGCCTTCGCCAACTTGCTGCCAGCTTCGGCCCCCGCCACCACATAGTCCGTTTTTTTCGACACGGACCCGGCCACTTTCGCGCCGGCCGCTTCCAGCATTTCCTTCGCCTCCTCGCGGGCAAGCAAAGGCAAGGTGCCGGTCAGTACCACCGTCTTGCCGGCCAGCACGCCTTGCGGCGCCTTCGGCGCGGGCGGCCCTTCCGGCCACGTAACCTTGCCCGGCGCGCGCAGTTGCTCGATCACCGTGCGGTTGTGTTCTTCGGCGAAAAACTGATGAATCGACTCGGCGACCACCGGCCCCACGTCGTTGACCTCCAGCAAGGCTTCGACCGATGCATCCATGATCGGATTCAATGAGCCGAAGTGCCTGGCCAAATCCTTTGCCGTCGACTCGCCCACGTGGCGAATCCCGAGTGCGTAAATGAAGCGCGCCAGCGTAGTGTGTTTGGCCTTGTCCAGCGAGTCGAGCAGATTCTGCGCGGATTTCTCGGCGAAGCGGTCGAGTTCCGCGAGCGTCGCAAAACCGAGGTTGAACAGATCGGCCGGCGTGCGCACCAGGTTCTGCTCGACCAGTTGATCGATGATCTTTTCGCCGAGCCCGTCGATGTCCAGCGCGCGCCGCTGCGCGAAATGCCATAGCGCCTGCTTGCGCTGCGCCGGGCAGAACAGCCCGCCGGTGCAGCGCGCAATCGCCTCGTCCGGCAGCCGTTCGATGTTCGAGCCGCATACCGGGCAATGCGTGGGCATCACGAACTCGCGGGCGTCGTCCGGGCGCCGATCGAGCAGCGCGCTCACCACCTCGGGAATCACGTCGCCGGCGCGCCGCACGATCACCATGTCGCCGATACGGATGTCCTTGCGGCGTATTTCGTCTTCGTTATGCAGCGTGGCGTTCGTCACCGTCGCGCCGCCGACGAACACCGGCTCCAGCCGCGCGACCGGCGTGATCGCGCCGGTGCGGCCCACTTGCACGTCGATCGCGACGAGCCTGGTCAACGCTTCCTGCGCGGGGAATTTGTGCGCCAACGCGAAGCGCGGCGCGCGCGACACGAAGCCGAGCGCGTTCTGCTCATCGCGCCGGTTGACCTTGTAGACCACGCCATCGATATCGTACGGCAACTGGTCGCGCTTCTCACCGACGCCGTGGAAGAATCCCAGCAAACCCTCGGCGCCCTTCACCACCGCCCGTTCGCCATTCACCGGCAAACCGAGTTCCTTGTACCAGTCGAGCAGTTCGCTATGCGTGGCCGGCATCTCGATACCGTCGAGCACGCCGATTCCATAAGCGAAAAACGACAGCGGCCGCTGTGCGGTGATCTTCGAATCGAGTTGCCGCAAACTGCCCGCCGCGGCATTGCGCGGATTGGCGAACTCCTTATGCTCCGCCGCCCGCTGGCGCTCGTTCAGACGCTCAAAATCGCGCTTGAACATCAGCACTTCGCCGCGCACGTCGAGTATGTGCGGCACGCGTTTGCCTTTTAACTTGAGCGGAATGGAGCGGATCGTGCGGACGTTTTCGGTAACGTTCTCGCCGGTGGTGCCGTCGCCGCGCGTGGCCGCCTGGACGAACGTGCCGTCGACGTAACGTAGCGAAATGGCGAGGCCGTCGAACTTCAACTCGGCCGCGTAATCGACCGGCACCGGCGGCTCCTTCGCGTTGTTGCCGAGCGCGTCGCCGACGCGCTTGTCGAACGCGACGATGTCTTCATCGGCAAAGCCGTTGTTCAGCGACAGCATGGGCTGGTCGTGCAGGACCGGCTCGAAGCCGCTCGCCGCCTCGCCGCCCACGCGCTGGGTGGGCGAATCCGGCACGATCAGGTCCGGATGCTCCGCCTCGATCTGCTCGAGCTCCTTGAAGAGCTTGTCGTATTCCGCGTCCGGCAGGTCCGGCTGGTCGAGCACGTAGTACGCGTAGTTCGCGCGTTCGAGTTCCGCGCGCAGCCACGCGGCCCGCTCTGCCGGAGCGCTGGTTGCTGGATTGGGGACGGAGGTTCGGGCCATGCTGTCGGAAGGTCTTTCAATGAGATTCAGACATTGGATTATCGCAGGAAGCGTGCCCCTTTACATCGGCCGAATGGCCAGTTTCTCGCGCCCCGCATTTCCACGAAGCGGCCCGCTAAAGCGCCGCTTGAAACGCCACGATGCGCGCTCCTCAAACGCAGACGGCCGCACATCGTGCGGCCGTCTGACCCAACAGGAAAGCGCGCGCCTTACTGGCTGAACAACCGCCGCGTGGCCGGCGAACCCGCCGGAATGCCCGCTTGCTCGAGCTTCGCGTAAAGCGTCATCAACTGCTTTTCGATCGCGAGCAGCGCGGTTTCGGGCAGCGGACGGCGGCCATCGTCGACCACCCGGCCGCCGATGCGCTCGGCCAGCGATTTCGCGTAGTCGCACATCAGGCGGAACGGCAGGATGTCCTCGTCGGCCACCGGCACGTCGAGCACCAGCGTGATCATCTGGCCGCCCTTGTACGTAAGGTCGTCGCGCAGGAAATTGGTGTCGCCGAATTGCAGCATGAACACCGGGCTTTGTTTGGCGTCGAGCTTGACGAAGCGCGTGCCGTCACGCGAGAGCAGCAAGCCGTCCTGCGACGCAATCGCCTGCACGTAGTTCGCCGACCACGGCGCGCCGTCGGAGAGCACGTTGATCGACAACTGCGCGTCGCATTGCGCGGCGAAACCGTCAAGCTCGCGCGCCATCGCCACAGTTTCGAGCATGTCGGGAAATTCCGGCGACGCATCGAGCGCGTCGGCAAACTGCTGCACGCCGGTCACGAACTCCGAAAACTCCAGTTCGTTGAGCGCCCCGCTGCGATTGGCCAATTGCGCGGCCGCGCGCAGCTCTTCATAGCGCGCGCCGTTTTGCAGCAGTTCCCACGCGCCGCCTTCGAGCTTGCCCTCGATATGCACCGGCTTGCTGCCGGCGCGGCGCAGACGTTGCGCAAGCGGAATGACCTTGTCGCCGGCGACCGGACCGTTCAGACGAATCGGCACGATACAGTCGATACGGCGATCGACGATGGCCGGCGGCGCGGACGAGATCGTCGTGGCGGCGGGCATGATCGGTTCGACCGGCTCGTGCGCTTGCTGACCTGCTTGCGTTCCCGTCGTGGCCTTGCCGGCCTTGGACGTCTTGCCGGCATCAGCCGCCTCGCCCGCTTCGGCTCCGCCCTCGGCATCCGGATATCCGTTCGGCGAGGTCGTCTCGGCCTGAATATCGGCCGGTGTATCGAGCGGCGCGGCGCTCACGCCGAAAGTCGGCTCGACGCGCGCGGCCGCCGTTTCCGCCGCCGCATCCGAACCCGCCACCGGTTCGCGGCGCGTGGTCGGCCGGGCCGGTTCGATGAACGGACTCTGTTCCTGCTGGTCGTCCCGCGCAAGGCTCTCGGCGGTATCGGCCGGCATCGGCCGCGGCATCTTGCGGCGCACTTTCGCGCCCTGCCACGCGTTGTACACGACCACGCCCCCGACCACCACGGCACCCGCGCCGATCAAACCGAGTGTCAACTCGTCCATGCATGCTCCATCAGCAATTCTTTATGTGCGCGGCGATGCGCCCGCTCCACGTGTCGCGCGGCCGATGGCCGCTGCGCTGAACGCGGGCGCCCGCGATGCTCGACTCAAACGAAAACTTAAACGATATTCTGGGCGAAACCGGCGGCCGTTTCCATGTCGACGGCGACGATCCGCGACACGCCCTGCTCCTGCATGGTCACGCCGATCAACTGCTGCGCCATTTCCATCGCGATCTTGTTGTGCGAGATGAACAGGAACTGGGTTTTGTTCGACATCGCGCGCACAAGGTTCGCGAAACGTTCCGTGTTGGCGTCGTCAAGCGGCGCGTCCACTTCGTCCAGCAGACAGAACGGCGCGGGATTCAGCTGGAACATCGCGAACACCAGCGCGGTGGCGGTCAGCGCCTTTTCGCCGCCCGACAGCAGGTGAATCGTCGAATTCTTCTTGCCCGGCGGCTGCGCCATCACCTGCACGCCGGCGTCGAGAATTTCGTCGCCGGTCATGATCAGCTTGGCCTGTCCGCCGCCGAAGAGACGCGGGAACAGTTCGCCGAAATGACGATTCACTTCGTCGAAGGTGCCTTGCAGGAGTGTGCGCGTTTCGCCGTCGATCTTGCGGATTGCGTCTTCGAGCGTGTCGATCGCGCTCGTCAGATCGGCCGATTGCGAATCGAGGAACGACTTGCGTTCGGTCGCCGCTTTCAGCTCGTCGAGCGCGGCCATGTTCACCGGCCCGAGCGCCGTGATCGCGTTGTTGATGCGCGTGACTTCGCCTTGCAGATACGACGGCTTCATGTCCGGCGTGAGCTTGGCCTGCAGCGCGGCTTCATCGACGCCGGCCGCGGCCAGTTGCTCGATGAACTGCTCGCCGTTCAGGCGCGCAGCCTGTTCCTTCAACTGCAATTCGTTGATGCGGTCGCGCAGCGGTTGCAACGCGCGCTCGGCGCTCAGACGGGTTTCGTCGGCGGCGCGCAGCTTGGCGGTCAGATCGTCGAGTTCGAGGCGCGCGGCGTGCAGCGCTTCTTCCTTGACCGCGCGAATGTCGAGCGCGTCCTGCAAGCCGGTGTGCGCCGTTTGCTCATTGATCGTTTCCAGCTCGGCGCGCGCATCTTCCAGCGATGCGGCCACGCGCTCGCTCTGCTCATGCGCGACCTGAATGCTGCGCTTCAATTCGTCGATGCGGTTCGCCATGTTGCGCGCGGCGAAACGCGCGTCGGTAGCGGCACGGTCGAGATCGCGCGATTGGGCGCGCGCGGCGGTGAGTTCTTCGTCGAGCGCTTCAAAGGCCAGTTGGTGATCTTCGAAACGCGCCTGCAATTCGGCGAGTTCGCCGTCATGACGCTCGAAGTTCGCTTCCGACTCCGCACGCATGGCGCGCTGCTCTTCGATCTGCGCGATGATTTCATCGAGCTCTTCGCGAATCTGCGTGCTGCGCTGGGTGTAGCGCTCGTGCGCCTGCGTGAGCTTGAGTACGTCCATCTGCAACGCATGCACGCGCTGCGTTGCGCGTTCCGCCTGCTGACGCACATCGGTGAGCGCCTGCGCGGCTTGCGTGTGAGCCGCTTCGGCGCGGATCGCGGCGGCCTTCGCCTCGTCGGCGAGCAAAGCCTGAGCGCGCACCTGGCGCGCGAGGTTTTCGATTTCCTGCTGACGCGCCAGCATGCCGGCCTGTTCCGAGTCGGCGGCATACAGTTGCACGCCGACGCGCGTCACCACGTGACCCGCCTTCACGACGAACGAGCCGCCTTCCGGCAATTGCGCGCGCATGGCGAGCGCCTGCTGCAGATCGTCGGCGACGAAGGCGAGACCGAGCCAGTCGTTCAGCACCGCGCGCAAACCGGCGTCGTCGATACGAACCAGCGACAGCAGCGGCCGCAACGTGGGCGACGTGGCCGCCGGCTGCCCGGCCGGCGGCGGCGCGTAGAACGCGAGCTTCGCGGGCGGCGCGTCGGTTGCGAACGCTTTAACCCAGTCGAGATTCGACACTTCCAGCGCGGCGAGCCGCTCGCGCAGCACCGCTTCGAGCGCGGTTTCCCAACCGGCTTCCACATGCAGCTTCTTCCACAGACGCGGCAAGCCGCTCAGTTCGTGCTTTTCGAGCCACGGCTGGATCTTGCCTTCGGTCTGGACGTTTTCCTGCAGTTGCTTGAGCGCGGCGAGGCGCGCGTCGAGCTGATGAATCTGGGCGCTTTCCGACTGCACGCGCTCCTGCGCGGCACGCCGCTCGCCGTCGAGGCGCGGCAGCGTTTCCTGCGCGTCGGCCAAACGGGCCTGGGCGTCGTGCAGAATTTCTTCGTGCTCGGCGAGTTGCGTGCGCAGATCTTCGAGCTGCGCTTCGTCGGGCGCGTCGAGACCGCCCGCTTCCAGCTTCAACCGCTCGTGACGCTGCTGCAACTGCTGCAATTGCTGATCGGCATTGCGCTGATGCGCGGCTTCCAGCTTCAAGGCCTGTTCGGTCTGCGCGATACCGCCGCGCTCGGCGTTCAGCTCCGTCTGCGCGTCGCGCCAGCGGGCTTCGAGCGCGGGCATCGCGTCGTGCTTCGCGGCGGCTTCGTCTTCGGCGAGCGCGGCTTTTTCCTCGGCGACGGCCAGCTGCTCTTCCGCGTCTTCCAGATCGCCCTGGGCCTTTTCGGCTTGCGACTGCCACTGCTCGCGCTGCGCGGCGAGCGCGGCGATCTGCGCCTGCACACGGTTGCGCGATTCGACGATGAACTTGATCTCGGCTTCGAGCCGGCTGACTTCGGCATTCGCCTCGTACAGCGCGCCTTGCGCGCCCTGCATCGCGTCGCTGGCGGAGTAATGCGCGACGCGCAGCGTTTCGAGTTGCGCCTCGACTTCGCGCAGTTTGGCGGTCTGCGCCTCGAGGTCGATCTGCGCCTGTTCGATCGCGCGTTGCTGGCGTTCCTGCTCACCGCCGGCTTCGTTCTTGCGCAACAGCCACAAGAGGCGCTGCTTCTCTTCGCCGTCGGCCTGCAGTTCCTTGTAGCGCGTGGCGACCACCGCCTGCGCTTCCAGCTTCTCCAGATTCGCCCCCAGTTCGCGGACGATGTCCTCGACCCGCGTCAGGTTCTCGCGCGTATCGTGCAGACGGTTCTCGGTCTCGCGGCGGCGTTCCTTGTACTTCGACACGCCCGCGGCTTCCTCGAGGAACACGCGCAGTTCTTCCGGCTTCGCCTCGATCAGGCGCGCGATCATGCCCTGCCCGATGATCGCGTACGCGCGCGGCCCGAGGCCGGTGCCGAGGAAGATGTCCTGAATGTCGCGGCGGCGCGCCGGCAGATTGTTGATGTAGTAGCTCGAAGTGCCGTCGCGCGTGAGCACGCGCTTCACGGCAATTTCGGCATACTGGCCCCACTGGCCGGCGGCGCGGCCGTCGGCGTTGTCGAACACGAGTTCGACGCTGGCGCGGCTACCCGGCTTGCGCGCGGTCGAGCCGTTGAAGATCACGTCCTGCATCGACTCGCCGCGCAGCTCGGAGGCACGCGATTCGCCGAGCACCCAGCGCACGGCGTCGATGATGTTGGATTTGCCGCACCCGTTCGGCCCGACCACGCCGACTAGCTGGCCCGGGACCTGGAAATGCGTGGGATCGACGAATGACTTGAAGCCAGCGAGTTTGATCGAGGTCAGACGCACGGCGATTTCGCTGTTGGAAAGGGAAAATAAAAAGTGGCTCGCGAAGGCCGCGCCTGCCGTGCGCCGAAGCAGCGAAACGGCCCGCAACACCTCGCAACACCCTGCGATATGGGCGCCGACCGCACGCGGTCAAACGTGCGTCAGCTAATGAGGGGCAATCATACCATCGCGCGTGGACGGTTCTTGCCGTCCTTACGGTCTGTATCAGGATCGGCAGCGGAGCTCACGTCCTGATTGGCCGGATCGGGCGGCAAAACCTTGGTCCG
>DASPZL010000067.1:0-3702 GCA_035636295.1 Paraburkholderia sp. | reverse complement strand
TGCCATCGACTACATCCCCAAATAGGCGCGACGCAATTCGTCGCTGGCCATCAACTCCGCGCATGTGCCGGAGTAACGGACCAGCCCGTTCTCCAGCACATAGCCACGCTGTCCGGTTTCGAGCGACTGGCCGACATTCTGTTCGACCAGCAGAATCGCGAGTCCCTCGTTCTGCAGCCGCGCAATGAGCGCGAACATTTCTTCGACCATCAACGGCGACAAACCCAGCGACGGCTCGTCCAGAATCAGCAAACGCGGCTCGGCCATCAAGCCGCGGCCGATCGCGAGCATCTGCTGCTCGCCGCCCGACATCGTGCCCGCCGGCTGATCGATCCGTTCGCCAAGACGCGGGAATATCTCCAGCATCCGCGCGAGGTTGCGGCTCCGATTCGGCTTGCCGCGCGTATATGCACCAAGCTCGAGGTTTTCGCGCACACTCAGGTTCGGGAAAATTCGCCGACCTTCCGGCACCTGGATCAGGCCGGCTCCGACGACGGCGCGGTAGTGTCGCCCGGTCAGGTCGTGACCGTCGAACCGCACGGCGCCCTGCCACGCAGGATTCATGCCGCACACGGTGTTGTTCAGCGTGGTTTTGCCGACACCGTTACTGCCGAGCAGCACGACAATCTCGCCTTCGTCGACACGCATATCCACGCCGCGCAGCACTTCGGTGCGCCCATAGCCTGTGCGAAGCCCGCTCACTTCGAGCAATGCGCTCACCGACGTTCTCCTTCACGCGCCAGCCGTTGGGCCGTGCCGTGACCGAGATACGCTTCGATCACGGACGGATCCGATGTCACTTCACGCGGCGTGCCGCCCGCGATCAACCGGCCTTGCGCCAGCACCCATACGTGTTCGGCCAGGCTCATCACCGCGCGCATCACGTGCTCGATCATCAGCACCGTGACGCCGCTGTCGACCAGGCCACGAATGACGGGAATCATCTCGTCGATCTCGCTTGGATTCAGTCCGGCGAGCACTTCATCGAGCAACAGCAAACGAGGCTTCGTCGCAAGCGCACGCGCCAGTTCGAGACGCTTGCGGCCGCTCACGGTCAGATCTGCTGCTGGTTTATCGAGGTTGTCATGCAGATTCACCCGCGCCGCGACCTCCTCTGCGGCCGCCAGCGCGGCCCGCCGCCCAGGTTGATGCAGGTGTGCGCCAACCGCAATGTTCTCGCGCACAGTCTGTGCGCCGAACGGTTGCACGATCTGGAACGTCCGCGTCAAGCCAAGCCTTGCCGACTGATGCGGCGCCATCCCCGTAATGTCGCGCCCCAGATACTGGACGCGCCCGGCTCCGGGCCGAAGAAACCCCGACAGCAACGCAAACAGCGTCGTCTTGCCGGCACCGTTCGGACCGACGAGTGCCGTCAGCGTGTTGGGCATGACATCGAGACTGACGTCCTGCACCGCCTTCAGGCCGCCGAACGTGATGGACAGGCCACGGGCCTGCAAAAGCGCATCAGACACGGGCTTCCTCCTTGCGCTCGCTAGTGCGATTCGGTTTCGCCGGCCGGCCCATCATGCGCCGCACCGACATGCCCGCACCCGTCAGGCCGCGCGGCAAAAACATGACGATCACGACCAGCACCACGCCATAGATCACCATGCTGATACCCGGCAATTCGCCGAACAGGTTGCGGGTCGATTCACCGAGGACATAAAGGAGTGCCGCGCCCAGTACCGGTCCCCACAACGTGCCGACTCCGCCGACAATCACGCCCACCAGCGCTTCGATCGAGATCGACGGGCCGAACGCAATACCTGCATCGATGTACTGGAACATCTGCACATAGCACGCGCCCGCCGCACCCATGAACGCAGCCGATAACGCGATCGCGCCCAGCTTCACGCGCACCGGATCGACGCCGATCGCCCGTGCGGCGCTTTCGTTGTCGCGCACTGCTTGCAGGTATGCGCCGAAACGCGAATGACGCAACCATGCGGTGACCAGCAACGCAGCGACCACGAATGACAGCAGCAGATACACGTAGCCGCGCCTGGACCCAAACTGCAGGTTCGCCGCGCTCGCATGTAGCGGCACCATCAAACCCACGCCGCCGCCCGTAAACGACACCGACACCGCGAGAATGCGCGCCACTTCGGCAAAGGCCAGCGTCACCAGCGCGAAGTAGGAACCCTTTAATCCGCCGCGAAACGCTAGCGCACCCACCACCAGCCCGGCAAACGCGCCGAATGCGATTGCAACCGGCAACGCGAGCCACGGATTCCAGCCCCAGCTCAATTGCGCAATGGCCTGCGTGTATGCGCCGACGCCGAAGAACAATGCATGTCCAAACGACAATTGCCCGCCATAGCCGCCGAGAATGTTCCATGATTGCGATAGCAACACCGCATATAGCGACATCATCAGAAACGTGAGCAGCACGCCAGATTGCAACACGCTGGCGGCCACGGCCAACAGCACACCGAAGATCAGGATCGAACGAACGTCGCGCATCGGTTAGGCCCTCGCGCCGAAAAGCCCTTGAGGGCGTACCAGCAGCACAACAATGAAGATCGCGAAGATGCCCATCTGGCCGAGCGAATCACCGAACCACAAACCCCCTAGTGATTCAACCACGCCGATGAGCAGACCACCGACCAATGCGCCCGCAAAGCTGCCCATGCCACCCAGCACGACGATCGTGAAGGCGATCAGCACAAAGCCGCTTCCGACCTGAGGATTGACGTAGTACGTCGGCAACAGGAAACAGGCCGCCGCGCCGACACACGCCATGCCGATGCCGAAGGACAGCGCATAGACCTTGTCGACATCGATACCCATCAGCTTCGCGCCGTGCTTCTCGCGAGAAACGGCGCGTATCGCGCGGCCCAGATCGGTCATGCGGATGATCAGGAACAACACCGCCGCGACGACCAGCGCACCGAAAAAGGCGATTACCTTGGGTAACGCAATCATGGCCGGGCCGATTTCGATCGTCGACAGCGTATAAGCGGTTTCGATGTTGCGCGTGTCGGAATGGAACCATACGAGGGCGAGGTTTTCGAGCACGATGGACAGGCCGAGCGTAACCAGTAGAATGTTCTCGTCCTTGCCGTGGCTCGCGCGGTTGATCACGAAGCGCTGCAGCAGGTAGCCAAACGCGAACATCCCGAGTATCACGATGGGCAAGGCCATGTACGGGTCGATGCCCAGTCGCTCCTTCAGCAGGAAGACCGCATACAGCGCGATCATCAACGCCGCGCCGTGCGCGAAGTTGATGATATGCAGCACGCCGTAAATCAGCGTGAGGCCGAGCGCGATGAGTGCATACACCGCACCCGTCGTCAGTCCGTTGAGCAGCGCCGACAAAAGGATGACTGGATCGAACATGCGCTGCCTCAGCTCTTCAGCGGAAATTGCGGCGCAACTTCGCGGTAGGCGGGCGGCAGCACGACCTTGATATCGCCGCCGAGCACCTGAGTCAGCAACGGCTGCGCCCCTGTGTTCTGACCGTTGACGAAATGCGTCGGCCCATACGGCATCATGTGATCTTTAAACGCGCTCGATGCAAGCGCCGCATTGATTGCCGCGCGATCGGCCGATTTGGCGCGTTCGAGCGCATCGGCAAGCAGCATCGTCGCCGTGTACGTCATGAACACTTCGTACGAGAAATACGCCCCCTTTGCCTCGACCCGCTTGCGCAACGGCTCAACTCGCGCATCCTTCGGATTGAACCAGTGGTTGCAATCGATG
>DASPZL010000066.1:0-7136 GCA_035636295.1 Paraburkholderia sp. | reverse complement strand
TGCGCGTCGATCCCTTCGCCGGTCAACACGACGTCATAGAGTTCGCGCGCCTGATCGACCGACAGATAGCCGCGCCGCACGTCCTCCAGCACCTTCTGCGCATCGCGTTCGTGCGGATGACCATAGCCTCCGCCGCCGCATCCTTCGAGACGGATCACGTCGCCGGGACCGCACATTACGAGGTCGGTCACGCCGAGGTTTTCCTCGCTCCCGGTGCCCGGATTACGGGTAAAGCGCGACACGGCCCCCGCCTTGCCGCCGAGCACGCCCCACGACGCAAAGCGCGACCGGTCGCGATTGCGGGCCGTCACCAGCGTGCCGGGCGAGAACACGCGAAACTCCATCACCGTGCCGAGTCCGCCGCGGTATTTGCCGGCGCCCGCGCTGCCGGGAACGACGCCATATCGCGTGATGCGGATCGGCACTTCGGCTTCGTTGATCTCGACCGGCGTGTTGCGCAGGAACGCGACGTTCGCGCCGGACGCGTCCGAACCGTCCGCCGACGCCATGCCGCCCGCGCCGCCGCCCACCGGTCCGATCGACGCGATCACGGTGCGGCCGTTGCGGTCCACGGTCTTGACGTTGAGGATCGACATGCCGCCGGCCGGACATGCGGGCAGGCGCTCGGGACAGACCATCGAGAACGCGCCGAAGGTGACGTACTGCGCAACCTTCGCGGTCAGGCTGCGCATTCCGACCGCGGCGGGCGGCACGCAATTCATGATCGTGCCTTCGGGCATGATGCAGCGCGCCACCTTCAGCATGCCGGCGTTGAGCAGCAGATCGGGGTTCAGCGAATACAGCACATAGTTCAGGCCGACCAGTGCGAGGACATGACGCTCCTTGCCGCCGGTCGGCATATTCAACGAGGAATTCAGTTGCGGATCGCTGCCGGTGAAGTCGAATACGAGCGAGCCGTCCTTCACGGTCAGCGTGAGCGCCACGCGCAGCGGTTTGCCGTTGACCGAATCCTCGTCGGCGTATTCGGCGAAGAAGTACTCGCCGTCCGGCATGCTTCGCACGATCGTGCGCGCCTGCTCCTCGGAATAATCGAGCAGCGCGTCCATGCCCGCGCGAAACTGCTCGATGCCGAAGCGCTCGATGATTTCCAGCACGCGGCGCTCGCCGGTCATCAGCATCGCGATCTGCGCCTTCAGATCGCCGCGATTCTGCTCCGGTGCGCGAACGTTGATGGCCATGTGTTCGAGCAGCGTTTCATCGAGCACGCCCGCGCGGACGATCCTGGTCGGCGCGAAGCGGATGCCTTCCTGGTAAATTTCGGTCAGCGTGCGCGACAGCGACGCCGGCACCGCGCCGCCCATGTCGGTATTGTGAATATGCCCGCCGACATAGCAGACGATCTCACCGTCGAAGAACACCGGCTTCCACATCATCACGTCGGGCGTATGGGTCGCGACGTAGCCGCTGTACGCGTCGTTGGTCATGCAGATATCGCCCGGCTCGTAGTGATCGATCATGTCGATCACCGCGCCGAAGTCGAGCCCCGGATACCACGTCGCGCCGAGCGTTTTCGGTGAGGCGAACGTAAGGCCGCGCGTGTTCATCAGCGTGCAGGAGAAATCCTCGGTTTCCTTCACGAACGCGGAATGCGCGGTGCGAACGAGCGTGTAGGCCATGCTTTCAGCGGCGGCGACACAGTAGTTCGCGAAGATTTGAAGGATGGATTTATCGAATGTCATGGCGCTTTTCCAGAGTGCAGGGTTGGCCGCCAGTCAAACGGCTTCGAGAAAGAGATTGCCGTATTCGTCCACGCGGCCGTTGAAACCGGGCAGCACGCACGTCGTCGTGTCGTCCTGCGCGACGATCGCGGGGCCCGCGAACCGGTGTCCCGCCAGCAACACGGAACGCCGGTAAAGCGGCACCCGGCGCCATGCCCCGTCGAGGTAGACATCGATCTCGGACTCCGCTTGCGGCGCACCCTCGCCCGCCGCGATGCGCGGCAGCTCCGGCTTCGGCGTGGGCGCGGTAATGACGAGCCTGAGCGCCACCACCTGAATCGCGGATTTGTCGTCGCTGTGGCCGAAGAGCCGGGCGTGTTCGCGGTGGAAGGCTTGCGCGATTGTTTCGATGTCACGGCTGACAAGCGCTTGCACTGTCAGCGGCGTGTCGATTTCGAACGACTGCCCGCGGTAGCGCATGTCGGCCGACACCACGATGTCGGCCGTGGCGTCCGTGCCGGCCTCGCGAATCACCCACGCGCGCGCGTCGGCTTCGAGCAGCGCGAGGTCCTGTTCGAGCAAGGCGAGCGAGGCATGGTCGAGCGGATAGTAGGTCGTCCGTACGAAGTCGTTCTTGGTGTCGGCGATCAGACCGCCGAGCGCGCTCAGCACGCCGGGCGTGGTGGGCACCAGCAGATTGCGCACGTTCAACGCGCGGGCGAGGAAGCAGCCTAGCATCGGCCCCGCGCCGCCGAACGGCATCAGCGAGAAAGTGCGCGGATCGATGCCGAAACGCGAGCTCAGGCGGCTCACGCCTGCATACATGCCGGAAACCGAGACCTCGATGATCGCCGCCGCGGTCTGGTACACGTCGAGGCCGAGCCGCCGCGCAAGCGGTTCGATCGCGCGCAGCGAAGCATCGACGTCGACCTTTACCGCGTTGTAGCCGAGCGCCGCGCTGCCGAGCACGCCGATGGCGGCGAATGCGTCGGTGATGGTCGGGCGGGTTCCGCCTCGACCGTAGCAAACCGGGCCTGGATTCGACCCGGCGCTTTCCGGTCCGACCTTGAGCACGCCGAACTCGTCCACCCAGGCGATGGAGCCGCCACCGTCGCCGACCGAGGACACCGATACGGACGGAATATGAATCTGGAATTCGCCGATATATTCGCCGCTCGCATACTGCGGCTTGCCGTCGACGATCAGCGCGATATCCGCCGTCGTTCCGCCGATGTCGAGGCTCATGCAGTCTTTCACCTTGCAGAGCTTCGCAAGATACGCCGCGCCGATCACGCCCGAAGCCGTGCCGGACAAAATCATCTGCACGCAGTTGTGTTTGCCGTGCTCGGCGCTCATCACGCCGCCGTTCGACTTGGTGACCTTGAGGTCCGCGCCGATACCGCTTTCGGCCAGCGCGCCCTGCAGTTTGGTGAGGTAATTCGATACGCGCGGCTGGACGTAGCCGCCGATCGTCGCCGTCACCGTGCGTTCGTATTCGCGGATGATCGGCCAGACTTCATGCGAACACGAAACGAACATGCCCGGCATCGCGCGCTCGATGATCGCCTTGACCTGCTGCTCGTGCGCCGGGTTGCGATACGAATGCAGCAGCGATATCACCACACCCTCGCAGCCCGCCGCCTGCATGCCGCGAACCGCATCGAGCACGCTAGTCTCGTCGACCGGGGTTTCCTCGCCGCCTTCCGCCGTCAGTCGCCCGACTACGCCGAACACCCGGTCGCGCGGAATCAGCGGCGCGGGCCGGCTCGACATCAGGTGGTACATGTCGGGGATCTTCAGACGCGCGATGTCGAGTACGTCCTCGAAGTTGCGCGTGGTGACAAGGCCAAGCTTCAGTCCCTTGCGTTGCACCACCGCGTTCACGCCGACCGTCGTGCCGTGCGTGAAGTGGACCACGTCGCGCGGCTCGATGCCGTAGCGCGCCCGCAGGCCGTCCATGCCCGCGAGCACTTCGCTGCCCGGACTGTCGGGGCGCGAAAATACCTTCAGCGTCCGTATGGTTCGCGTCGCTTCGTCCAGCACTGCAAAATCGGTGAAGGAGCCACCGATATCCACGCCGATTCTCAAACCCATTGCGTTGTCCTTGCCTGTCTATAGTGATGATGCGTGGGAACGCTTTGACTGCATGCACAGCATCGCGTCCCAGGGGCTGTTAGCGGCCGATCTGCTTGTTCCACTGTTCGATCCAACGCGGCGAATGCTCGGAGACCTGTTCGAATTCCACCCAGATCGACTTGTCCTTCGTGGCGATGCGGGGCGCGACCCGCGCGTCGTACTTCACATTGCGATTCGACGCCGCGTATTGCATCGCGTTGACGAAACAGCTCTGACCTTCGGCGGACGCAAGTTCGTTGAGGAACTGCCGGCCGAGCGGCGAGCCGTTCTTCACCTTCTGCGCCATGTTCGGGAATGCCACGGAGCCCGGCGACGGACTGATGAAACCGATGTCGGGATTGTTCGCGTCGTGCTCAGCCCAGGCCCGACCGTCGTAGTACATCGCGATATCGACATCGCCTGAGCGCATCGACATGAGCGGCGTGTTCGGGTCGCTGTAGAACGTTGCGTTGCCACTCGCCGACATGCGTTTTATCTGGTCGAGCGCCGGCTGAATGTTCGTACTGGTTCCGCCGTAGATCCTCGTGAAAAGCGTGATGAGACCCGGCGGCGTCGCGACATACGCAATGCCGGGCAGCGCCGCCTGCCACTTGCCGGCCACGGTTCCGTCGACGAATTCCTTCCACGTCCCTGGCGGATTCTTCACGGTCTTCGTGTTGTACATCAGGCCGAAATCGCCGAACGTGATGGGAAAGCCGTAGCCCTTGCCGTAGGCCACGAGGCGGGGATCGAGTTGGGCGATGTTCGGCACGTCGGCGGCGCTCACCGGATCGAGCAGATTCAGCGATATCGCCTTGTACGCAGCCTCTGGCGTACTGACGATCACATCGATAGGCGGTTTGGAGGGGTTCGCCGCCACCTGATTGACCCATTGCAGCGGATTGCCGAGTACGACATCGACGGACTTGCCGGTCGCCTTCTCGAACGGCTGCACGAAGCAGGTGCGGTACGCCTTTTCCCATGATCCGCCGAATGCGGTAACGGTCAGGTCGGCTGCGCGCGCGGATAGCGGCAAGGCGGCGATAGCGAACGCAGCGCTTAGGAAGAAAAACGAAGTGAAAACTGAGGTGAAAGTCCGAGTCGATCTCATGGGTGCCCCGTGGCGAACGGTGAAAACGGTGAAGGTAAATTCATGCCGCAGCTTCATGCATTGAGCGCACGCAGTCCGTAGGTGCGTTCGACCACTAGCAACAGGCCGATTGCGATCAGCATCTGCACGGTGCTGATCGCGGCAATCGCCGGATCGAGCTGGTTTTGCAGGTACGACAGCATCACGACCGGCAGCGTCGTCACGTTGGCCGTGCCGAAGAAGTAGGAAACCGGCAGGTTGTCGAGCGAGATCAGCACGGCGAACAGCGCGCCTGCGAATACGCCCGGACTGATGAGCGGCAGCGTCACGAAATAAAAGCGCTGCAAACGGCTCGCGCCGAGTACCGCGGCGGCTTCCTCGAAGTTGATGCCGACGTTGCGATAGACCGCGAGCACGGTGCGCATCACATACGGCACGGAGATCACCGTGTGCGCGATCAGAAGCGCCACGAACGAAACGCCGATGCCGAGGCTCGACAGAAAATACAGCAGCGCGAAGCCGATGACGAGCGCGGGAATCGCGACGGGCGCGAGCAGGAATGTCGTCAGCGCGGCGGCAACGGCGCTGCGGCTGCGTCCGAGCGCAATGGCGGCAGGTACGGCCAGCAGGATTGCGACGAACGCCGAACCGAGCGCGAGATAGACGCTCGTCAACAGCGAATCGATGAACGGCCGATATTCGATCAGCCGCCGATACCAGCGCAACGACACCTCGTCATAAGGCACCGTGATCGCGTTGCCGGCCGTGAACGACGCAACCACAACCACGACGATCGGCGCGATCAGGAACGTAAAGAACAAAAGGTTATAGAGTGCCAACGGCACGCGCGTCACGCCCGCTCTGCGCAGCGCGGCGATCATGGCCGCGCTCCCCGGCCGCTCACGAACCGCTGCTGCACGAAGAGGCAAACCAGCACGATGAAAAGCAGCAGGTTGCCCATCGCCGCCGCAAAACCGATCTCCTGCGTCAGACTGAACTGCTGAAAGATCAGCACGGGCAGCGTCACCACCTGGCCACCGCCGAGCAGCAGCATCGTGACGAAACTGCCGTTGGTCAGCATGAACACCAGAATGCATCCGGTCGCCACGCCTTCGATGCTCAAAGGCAGCGTCACGTTGAGAAACGTGCGTACCGCACCGGCGCCGAGGATGCGCGCGGATTCTTCAAGACGCCGGTCGACACCCTGCAGCACGGGCGTGATCGACAGCACCATGAACGGCGTCATGACGTGGACGAGTCCCATATATACCGAGCCCGCGCTGTTCAGCACGTTCAGTGGCCGCTCGATCAGATGCAGCGCCTGAAGCATTTCGTTGACCATGCCATGCCGCGCAAACAGGATGCGCCAGCCGAAAGTGCGCATGATGATCGACGTAAGCAGCGGCGCGACGAGCAGGAACAACAGCACCGGACCGAAGCGGCCCGCGCGCCGTACCAGAAAATACGCGACCGGATAGCCCACGATCGCGCAAATCACCGTGGTCACGAAACTGACCTTGAGCGTTTGGCCAATGACGCCGAGGTAATAGGCATCACTGAGCAGCTTCGTGTAGAAGCGCAGGTTGAAGGCGCCGCCCTCGTGCGCGGGCGCCACGCTGCGGAGCACGTTTTCAATCAGCGGCGCGAGGAAGAACACACATAGGAAAATGAGCGCCGGCACATAGAGCAGGCTCGGGCGCATGCGCCGTCGCGTGAGCTTCGTCTCGATGCGTTGCGCCGCGATAGCGTCGAATGTTTGCATTTACGCCGCCTTCGCCAAGGCAGGTTCGACGTCGGCATCGAGCAGCACGGCGTTCTCCGCGTCGAAGGAAATAATCACTGGCGCGCCTGCGGGACGCGCACCACCGCCCGCGGACGAAGTGGCCATTTCGTAGGCGTAGACCGGCCGGCCGAGCGCCGCCACGTCGACCCGGTACGCGTGATGCGCGCCGCGAAACACATGCTGCACGATACGGCCGTCGAAGCGGACATGATGGGGTTGCGGCGCGTCGAGCACGACTCTCTCGGGGCGGATCGCAAATTCAGCGCGCTCGCGGGAGAGCCTGGCATCGCGCACCGGGACCACGATCTCCGCGGTGCTTCCGTGCGGCCGGAGCTTAACGGCTTGCGCGCGGCGCTCGATCACGTCGCACTCGATCACGTTCGCCGTGCCCAGAAACTCCGCGACGAAGCGCGTGCGCGGCTGCTCATAGACATCGCGCGGACTGCCTTGCTGCAGTATCCGCCCGCGA
>DASPZL010000065.1:0-34948 GCA_035636295.1 Paraburkholderia sp. | reverse complement strand
TGCACGTGATCGAGCAGACGGCCCGGCGTAGCGATCAGAATTTCGACGCCGCGGCGCAGTTGCTCGGATTGCGGATTCATATCGACCCCGCCGAACACCACCGCGCTGCGCAGCGCGGTGTGCTTCGCGTAGGACTGCACGTTCGCGGCAACCTGGTCGGCCAGTTCGCGAGTCGGCGTGAGGATCAGCGCGCGCACCGGATGGCGGGCGGGCGATGCGCTCGTGCTGGCCTGCGGCAGCAGACGCTGGATGATCGGCAGCGAGAAGCTCGCGGTCTTGCCGGTGCCGGTTTGCGCGGCACCCATGACGTCGCGGCCGGCCAGCACGACCGGAATCGCCTGCGCCTGAATCGGCGTGGGGATGGTGTAGCCCGAGTCCTTGACGGCTTTCAGGATGTCGGGCGCGAGGCCGAATTGATCAAAAGTCGCAGTGCTGGGCGTGACGGCTGTGTCGGACATGGTGGCTTTCGCTAAAAATGCGCTTGGCGCGTGCGCGCGGCAGCGGTCGGAACCGCAGAGGGCATCAGGATGAAGGCGGAGCCACGGCGTTCCGCACGGGACCCGTCAGTATTGCGGGAAAAGAGCGGCCGGCTCCGGCCGGCGGAAACACCCGCCGGAAAGGCCGGTATTGTAGCACTTCAGCGAAAACACTCATGGCGCATATGGCGGCTTTCTGCTTACGGGGTGAAAGCCGGCGGGGAGCCGGCCGCCGGTCTTGCCGTACGTGCTTGCGCCGCTCCTTGCCAAATGGCGGCGCCCCCTCGCTGGCGAGCGTAATTCGCGCAGGCGACAGTTGCGTGACAGCGGATTTCTCCACGCGTCTCCGCATCACGCCTCACCACGTCTCACGCATCACCATCAAGCGCATTTCGGTCATATCCTCGATTGCGTAGCGCACGCCTTCGCGCCCGAGCCCCGAATCCTTGACGCCGCCATACGGCATGTTGTCGACGCGGAACGACGGCACGTCGTTGATCACCACGCCGCCCACTTCGAGTACGTCCCACGCGCGATGCGCGTGCGCCAGCGAATCGGTGAACACGCCGGCTTGCAGGCCGAAGTCGCTGTCGTTGACGGTCGCGAGCGCCGAGTCGAAATCATCGAACCGTTCCAGGATCGCAACGGGGCCGAACGCTTCCTTGCGATACAGATCGGTGTCGCGCTTGACGCCTTCGAGCAGCGTGGCTTCGAACATCGCGCCCGCGACCTTGCCGCCCGCGACGATTTTCGCGCCCGCCTGCACCGCGCTCTCCATCCAGCCGGCGAGGCGTTTGGACTCCGATTCGGAGATCATCGGCCCGACAAAGGTCTTTTCGTCTTTCGGATCGCCCATCACCAGCGACTTCGTTTTGGCGATCAGCTTCTCGCGCAGCGCGTTGTAAACTTTCGCGTGCACCAGAATCCGCTGCACGCCGATGCAACTCTGCCCCGACTGATAGAACGCACCGAACGCGAGCCGCTCGACCACGTAGTCGAGCTTCTCGCCCTGATCGCCGTCGACGATCGCGGCCGCGTTGCCGCCGAGCTCCAGAATCACCTTCTTCTTGCCGGCCTTTTTCTTCAACTCCCACCCCACCGCCGGCGAGCCGGTGAACGACAGCAGCTTGAAGCGTTCGTCCGTCGTAAACAGATCGGCGCCGTCGCGATGCGCGGGCAAAATCGAAAATGCACCTTTCGGCAAATCGGTTTCCGCCAGAATTTCGCCCATGATCAGCGCACCGACCGGCGTGCGGCTCGCCGGCTTCAACACGAACGGCACGCCTGCGGCAATCGCCGGCGCGACCTTGTGCGCGGTCAGATTCAACGGAAAATTGAACGGCGAAATGAACGAGCACGGGCCGATCGGCACGCGCTTCACGTAGCCGTGATAGCCCTTCGCGCGCGGCGAAATCTCCAAGTTGACGATTTCTCCGTCGATGCGCACCGCTTCTTCCGCCGCCACCTTGAACGTGTCGATCAGCCGCGTGACTTCGCCTTTCGAGTCGTTGATCGGCTTGCCGGCCTCGATGCACAGCGCGAGCGCCAGCTCATCGTAGCGCTCGCGAAAACGCTTCACGCAATGTTCGAGCACCGCCTGGCGCTTGAACGGCGGAAAGGCGCGCAGCGCGGGCATTGCGTCGACGGCGTGGCCGATCGCTTTGTCGATCGCGGCAGCGTCGGCCATCGCCACGCGCGTCGCCACTTCGCCGCTGAATTTATCGGTGACTTCGAGGTCGGTGTTCGCGGCCACCGCTTCGTTGGCGAGGTAGTAGGGGTAAGTCTTCTGCAACATGACGCGTTCTCCTTTGCGGCGCCTGGCGGACAGGAGCAACGGAACCAGCAAGGCCCATGCCCCGCCGCCATTCAGCCGCGCTTAATTCACGCCTGGTTCACACTCGCTTGGTCCACACTCATTTCACAGTCAGCCAGCCGTTCATCCAACCGCTCACAACTGCGCGGAGAGCCGCTTGATCTCGCGATTCAACACGCGCTCGTTGTCCGAATAGTCGATCGGCAGATCGATCACATGCACGCCGGGCGTCGCGAAACATTCGCGCAGCAAAGGCGCGAACTCCGCCGCCGATTCGATCCGATGCCCCTGCGCGCCATAACTCTCCGCGTACGCGACGAAATCCGGATTGCGCAGCGTCATGCCGTAGTCGGGGAAATTCATGTTCTCCTGCTTCCAGCGGATCATGCCGAAGGCGTCGTCGCGCAAGATCAGGATCACCAGATCCAGCTTCAGACGCACCGCCGTTTCCAGTTCCTGCGAATTCATCATGAAACCGCCGTCGCCGCACACGGCCATCACCTTGCGGTCCGGATGCACGATCCTGGTCGCGATCGCCGACGGCAAACCGGCGCCCATCGAGGCCAGCGCGTTATCGAGCAGCAGTGAATTCGGCTCGTGCGCGCGGTAGTAGCGCGCGAACCAGATTTTGTACATGCCGTTGTCCAGACACACGATGCCGTCCACCGGCGTGGTTTCGTAGACGTCGTTGACGATCCGCACCGGGTACATCGGAAAGCGGTCGTCGTGCTGGCCTTTCACGAGATGTTCCTCGAAGTGCTGCTTGATCTCCTTGAAGCGCGTGAAGTCCCAATGCTCCTTGCGCTCCTTAAGACTTTCCTTCAGTTGCCACACCGCGTTGGCGATATCGCCGACCACCTCGATTTGCGGGAAGTACACCGTATCGACTTCCGCGCCGAGGAAATTCACGTGAATCACCGTCTTCTCGCCCGCCTCGCCGCTGCGCATGAAGAACGGCGGCTTCTCGATCACGTCGTGGCCGACGTTGATGATGCAATCGGCGTGGTCGATCGCGCGGTGCACGAAGTCGCCGTCGGAGAGCGTCGCGTTGCCGAGCCACATCGGGTGCGATTCGTCGATCACGCCCTTGCCCATCTGCGTCGTGAAAAACGGAATGCCGATCTGGTCGACGAATTCGCGCAGCATCCTGGTCGTGGTCTTGCGGTTGCCACCCGCGCCAATCATCAGCAACGGATGCTTCGCGTTCGTGATCGCCTCGACCGCGTGCGCCACGGCCTTTTCCTCGGCGACGGGACGGCGGCTGTAGCTCTTCGGGATCGGCTTGCCGTCGCCCTCTTCATGCGCGACGTCCTCGGGCAATTCGAGGTGCGTGGCGCCGGGCCGTTCCTCTTCCGCCTGACGGACCGCCTCGCGCACCGCCGCTGGAATGTTGCCGATCGACACGATCTGCCGCGTGTATTTGGTGAGCGGCTCCATCATCCGCACCACGTCGACGATCTGGAAATGCCCCTGCTTGCTCGACTTGATCGGCTTCTGGCCGGTGACCATCAGCATCGGCATGCCGCCTAACTGCGCGTACGCGGCGGCGGTCACGAAGTTGGTCGCGCCGGGGCCGAGCGTGGCGAGACACACGCCGGTACGGCCGGTGAGACGCCCGTACGTGGCGGCCATGAAGCCGGCCGCCTGCTCGTGACGTGTGAGGATCAGACGGATTTTCGAGCGGCGCAGCGATTCGAGCAGATCGAGATTTTCTTCGCCGGGAATGCCGAACACGTACTCGACACCTTCGGCTTCCAGCGATTTGACGAACAGGTCCGATGCTTTCATGGAGGGTCTCGCTTGATGAAACGGACGCGGGCCGTGAGCCCGGCCGTTAAGGGGCGCAAAAGCACGCTGGAACACGACGACGATCACGCTGGCGGCGCGCGGCATGGCACGACGCGACGGCGAACGCCCTGCCGGACAGCTTACTACTCGATCGGAAATGATGTGCGCGGAGTGGCAGCGCCGCAAGGCGGGGGTCAGGCGAGACAGGCGGTGGCGCGGTTGAAGAGCGCCGCCGCATCAGGGTCAGCGATTGATGGTGACGCAGTCGGAGATCATGGGCGGCGCGTTTTCGCCGTCCATTGCGTCGTAGAGATCGGCGCGCGGGCCTTTGGTCCACCACGTGTAGCTGCCGGCCTGATACTTCGCGCCGGAGGCCGACAACGTGTTGACGAAAAGCAGTTGCTGGCCCTTCACGGGGACGAGCGCGAAGCTCTGGCCGTTCGCGGTGTTCCAGTACGTGACCTGCAGAATCTTGCCGGTCGCGCAGGTGTACTTATGCGTCTGACGGTTTTTGGTCTGAATCTCGGCAAGACGTAACGGCGCCGCCCATGTATTGCCGCACAGCGCCGCGAGAACCGCTGCCGCGCTTACTGCAACCAGCCATTTCTTCATTGGGTACCTCGATTGTTTTTGCTTGTCACGCACGGCGGCATGCCGTCTGATGCGGCGCCAGGTGCGGGCCTCGAGTTGCCGCTGCGTTGTGCGCGCTTAAAGATTTGCTGGTGCGCGGCCTGATGAGTCACTGATGAACCGCTTATGGATCGATCACTTCGGCGCACGCGTCGGTCGGCGCGGCGACGACGTGCCCGACGAGCGGCACGATCTTCAAGCCGGCCGAGGCCACCCGGCATGGCGCAGCCGCAAGGCCGCACCCGGTCATCCCGACGGACAGCGCGAGCAGCACACCGAGTGCGCCGAGACGGCCGGCGATGCCGCGTTGCATATTGTTGCCGGAGTTGCGAGATTCCAGGGCCATACCTACCTCTACTCCATGAGCTGCGCTGAGCTCCAATGATTCGGGTTGCGCGCGCGGCGAGCCGGCAGCGCGTTGCGCATCGGTATGCTTCATCGCGTCGGCCATTACAACATGCAGGCTGTGCCGCAGCCTACTTCACCGACACCGGCCGCACCGCCGCCGCAGCCTGCTTTGCGCGCGAGCGCGCTTCGTCTGTGTTCTCGCCGGTGGCAAGCGCCACGCCCATGCGGCGCTTGACGAAGCTCTCCGGCTTGCCGAAGAGGCGCAGATCGGCATTCGGCACGGCCAACGCCGCGGCGACGCCTTCGAACGCAATGCCCGCTTCGTCCAGACCGCCGTAAATCACGGCCGATGCACCCGGCGCCCGCAGCGACGTATCCACCGGCAAACCGAGAATCGCGCGCGCGTGCAGCTCGAATTCCGAGAAGCGCTGCGAGCACAGCGTGACAAGCCCCGTATCGTGCGGACGCGGGCTCACTTCCGAGAACCATACGTCATCGCCGCGCACGAAAAGTTCCACGCCGAACAGGCCCCGGCCGCCCAACGCCGCCGTCACCTTGTGCGCCACTTCGCGCGAACGTTCGAGCGCGAGCGGGCTCATCGGCTGCGGCTGCCACGATTCGACGTAATCGCCCGCGACCTGCACGTGGCCGATCGGGTCGCAGAAATACGTGCTGACTTCGCCGCTCGACGGATCGATCGCGCGCACTGTCAGTTGAGTAATTTCATATTCGAAGTCGATAAAGCCTTCAACGATCACGCGGCCATGATTCACGCGGCCGCCCGCCATTGCGTATTGCCATGCGGGTTCGACGTCGGCGTCGCTTCTGAGCACCGATTGCCCCTTGCCCGACGACGACATCACCGGCTTCACCACGCACGGATAGCCGACCTTGGCGATGCCCGCGCGCAGTTCGTCGAGAGAATCGGCGAACGCGTACGGCGAGGTCGGCAGGCCGAGTTCCTCGGCGGCGAGACGCCGGATGCCTTCGCGGTTCATCGTGAGCTGCGTGGCGCGCGCGGTCGGGATCACTTCGGCGAGACCGTCGGTCTCGATCGCGGCGAGCGCGTCGGTGGCGATCGCCTCGATCTCGGGGACGATCAGGTGCGGGCGTTCCTGCTCGATCAGCGCGCGCAACGCGGCGCGGTCGGTCATGTCGATCACGTGCGAGCGGTGCGCGACCTGGTGGCCCGGCGCATTCGGATAACGGTCGACGGCGATCACCTCGACGCCCAGCCGTTGCAGCGCGATGATCACTTCCTTGCCGAGCTCGCCGGCGCCGAGCAGCATCACGCGCGTGGCGGAACCAGAAAGGGGCGTGCCGATCCGTTGGCCGATCTGCATGGGGTCTCCAGATAAAAGTCGGATGAGGGTGGGATTGGGTAGAACACGATGTTAACATGCGCACCCCGATGCACACCCCGCGCTCGCGCGCGGCGAGCTTAGTGCGTTACCCTTACGCCTTCGCCAGTTTGAAGAGGAACGACGCCATGCTCCAAAGCTCCTCCGCGCGACGTGTTGCGCGCTTCGTGCCGTATGCGCGCACCGCCATCGCCGCGTTGAGCGTCGCCGCGCTCTTGAGCGCCTGTGCGATCCCGAAACATCCCGACTCGGAAGCCGCGGCGCCCGATCCGTTCAACCCCGCCGCCACGCAGTTGCTCGACGACACGAGCTGGGTGCTCTCCGGCTGGAAACAGGCCGACGGCACGGCGCGGGCGGTGCCGTCCGTGGATCAGGGTGCGCCGATCACGCTCACGCTCTCGACCGACAAAGGCCAGCGCCATGCCAGCGGCTTTTCCGGCTGCAACCGCTACATGGGCTCCTATGCGCTGAAAGACGGCAAGCTGAGCTTCGGCACACTGGGCGGCACGCGCATGGCGTGCATGACGCCGGGCGGCCAGATCGAAAGCGCGTATCTGAACGCGCTCACGCACATCGACCGCACCGGCGTGCAGATGCGCGCGCCGCAGCAGATGCAACTGGTGCTCGACAACGGCGACACGCTGACGTTCGAGCGCGGCGCCAAATGACCGGGCGCGCGGATCGCGCGCTGATCCGGCAGGCGGCTCCACAGGTGGTCCCGCAGGTGGCTCGATGGGCAAACCGTTAAGCGGACCGGAACGCGCCGGCGCGTCTGCGATCGAAGCGGTCTGCAAAAGGCGTGCAGGCTGCCGTGGCAGCCGTTGTTTTTCACCGACGGCGGGCCGTTCGCCGGCCTGCTTTCCCACTGGACGCAAGCATACTTGCGTCTGCCTTCGAAGCATCGGGCTTCGCCGGTTTAAACTCGACGGATTGCGTTCTCACGCGTCCGTCATTCGTTGATGTCTAGCATGCACACGGTAGTTTTCGGCTGGTTCGGCGGGTCAGCCGTCTGGTTCATTCCTCTTTTGTGGCGTCTCGTAAAGTCGGCGCTGCCGGGCGGCGCGGGTTTGCGCGGCCCCGGCACGATCCGCCTGTGGCTCGGCTTCGTCTGCGTGATGGTGGCGAGCTGCACGCTGGAGGCCTCGCTGATCGCCGCGACGGGCGTGAATGGCTTCGGCCATGCGCTGGCGGCGGGCGTCGGGCATCTGCTCGGGCATATCGGCACGCCGCTCGCGGCGCTCGCGCTGCTCGTGATCAGCCTGCCCTGGCTAATCGATTTCCGCTGGCGCGACGTCGCGTTGTGGGCCGACGGCGCATTCGGCCTCGGCCTGTCGCGCGGCCTCGCCAAACGCGACGAGGAAGCGCGCCGGCATCGCAGCGTCGTCGACGATGGTTTGCCGTCGCACGTTTCGCCGGCCACCAACACGATGGCGCCTAAAAGCAATGGGCGTTATGCGCGCCCGACGGTGTGGCGTCCGCCGGTGAGCGGACGTGGCGCGGGTGGCCGCGTGGCGGCGGACGGGACTGGCGCGGTGGGATCGCCGGGCTCGGCGGCGGGCAAGGACGCGGCGACGCGCGGCGCCGGCGCGAATTGGCGCGCCGCTGCGAGCACACGTAGACAGGCTGCGCAGGCCGAGGCGGTCTTGCGCACGGGCGCCGCCACGCCGCCGCGGCATGTGCCGATGCAGACGCAGGCGCAACCGCTGAAGGCGGACAAGGCTGCATGGATGCCGACGGAGCCCGTCGCGCCGGCTGGATGGCTGCGCGAAACGACGCCGCGCACGGCTGCGTCTGCGGCAGGCGTGGCGGCGGGCGTGGCGAGTTCGTCAAGCGCTGCCGCCGCGCAGGCTACGGCGGCACAAGCGGCACGCGTGGCAACGGACACGGCTGCGAGCGGGGCTGCGAACGCAGCGGGAAATTCGATCGCCAATTCCGCCGCCGGCGTTGGCCGTCCTTCGACGATACCGGGCGCCGCAAGCGCGGGGACTCCGATCGACCGCTCGACTATGCCCCGGCAACCGTTCTCACCTGCCCCGCGCGCAAACGACGGCGCGTCGATGCCGGCAACGCATCGCCCTGCATCGACGGCGCCCAGCTACACGCGGCCGATGCCGACAGCGCAGAAGGTCACGCCGCCCGCCGGCGTCCAGGAAACGCTTCGCAGCATCGCGGAAAACGCCGCGCGCTGGACGGACATTGCCGGCGTAAGCCTCGCACGCAGCAGCGGTGCCGACAGCGTGAAGGCCGCGACGGCTCCGGGGAACGCCGTGCCGTCTATTGAAGAAGCTGGGCAATCGAGCGCGGGCTCGCCGCTTGTCGTTGAGGTCGCAACGACCTCGGCATCGGCACCTGGCGCGCACGCGCCTTCGCAGAACGTGACCGACGAGGCTGCGCCGGACTATCCGTCGGTGCAAGCGCCGGCCGACACGCCGCGCATGGGAGCCGGGGCCGATGCGCCGTCCGGGGCAAGCAACGAGCCCGTCGTGCGATGGCCGATCGAACCGCCGGTGATTCGGCCGCCGCTGACGAGCGCACCGGTCACCGCACAGGCGCACGTGCCACCATCGCCACCGGCATCCGCACCCGCGCACACGGACGTGCCGCCATCGTCGGCGGCACTCGCACAGGCACCGTCGCAAACATCGCAACACTCGGCGCGGACCACCACCCCAACGCCGTTCCAGGTCTTTGCAGTCCAGTTGCAAGCGAGCGACGCGCAAACCGATGCGTCATCGTTCGAAGACGACTCGACGCCATTTGCCGCTACGGCCGGCAGCCATTCAGGCCCGCACGCGGAACCGGCACAGCCTGTCGGTCAGCCAGCAAACCATTCGCAGGTCACAGTGCCGAAGGTTGCTGCCGCCACTACTACAGCAGATGCCGGGCACGTCAGCGAATTGCATATGGAAGGCGCACAGCCGTTCAATGCGCCAGTTCCGCCTTCAGACACCGTGGCACCGCAAGTCGCAGTTGATGCAGCAATCACAACGCCCGCCGGCAATTCGCATGCTGACGCGGCGCGACCGTTCAGTCCGTCTACGGCCCTTTCGCAGACTTCGGCGCAGCACGGTTTCACCGCTGACGATCCAGCAGAAACCGCGCACGTAGCAGAAACCGTTACGGTCGGGGCGGAGCCGGTGGGCTCCCCTGCCCTATCGGCTGCATTGAGTCCGTCAGCCGCCTCGAACGCAGTGAACCTTGCCGCCGCGAGCCTGCCTCAAAGCATCGCATCGCACGCGTCGAACGTGGTTCGCTTCCCCGGCTTCGGTATTCGCGCCGAACCGTTGGCATCCGCGGCGATCGTTGACGAACCCGCCGGCGAGCCGGTTGTCGCTTCGGCGGCTTCGGCGGCTTCGGCGGCTTCGGCGGCTTCGGCCGTTGCGGCAGCACCAGCAGGACTGGACACATCAAGCGCATCCAGCGTGCATGAAGCAGCGGTCCAGCATGAAGCAGCGGAAGCCCCGAGCGCACAGCCCGCTCCGACCACACCATCACCGGCTCACCTCGCAGCCGAGCTACCCACGGAACCGGCCGAACCCGCACTAACCCCACGCGTTCCGCTCCGCGGCCACACTCCGACCAACGGCTTCGAATTCCGCGCGCCGGCCGCGTCGATGGTCGAACTGCCGACGCTCGACCTGCTCGCGCGCGCGGACACCGACGTCGAACCCGTCTCCGAAGAAAAGCTTATCGAAACCGGCCTCCTGATCGAGCAGCGTCTGCAGGAATTCAAGGTCCCGGTCACCGTGGTCGGCCATTCGGCCGGCCCGGTCATCACGCGCTTCGAAGTGGAACCGGCGCTCGGCGTGCGCGGCAGCCAGATCGTCGGCCTGATGAAGGACCTCTCGCGCGGCCTCGGTCTCACGTCGATCCGCGTGGTCGAGACAATTCCCGGCAAGACCTGCATGGGCCTCGAGTTGCCGAACGCCAAGCGTCAGACGATCCGTCTGTCCGAAATCCTCGAGGCAAGCGTCTATCAGAACTCGCATTCGCAGTTGACGCTGGCGATGGGCAAGGACATCACCGGCCATCCGGTGGTCGCCGATCTGGCGAAGGCGCCGCATATGCTGGTCGCCGGCACGACGGGGTCGGGCAAGTCGGTGGCGATCAACGCGATGATCTGCTCGCTGCTCTACAAGGCGACGCCCGAGGAAGTGCGCCTCATCATGATCGATCCGAAGATGCTGGAACTATCGGTGTATGAAGGCATTCCGCATCTGCTCGCGCCGGTCGTCACCGATATGAAGCTCGCGGCCAACGCGCTGAACTGGTGTGTCGGCGAAATGGAAAAGCGCTACCGTTTGATGTCGGCGGTCGGCGTGCGCAATCTGCCCGGTTTCAACCAGAAGATCCGCGATACCGAAGCCAAGGGCAAGAAACTCGGCAACCCGTTCTCGCTGACGCCCGAAGCACCCGAGCCGCTCGCGCCGCTGCCGTTGATCGTGGTCGTGATCGACGAGCTGGCCGACCTGATGATGGTCGCCGGCAAGAAGATCGAGGAGCTGATCGCGCGGCTCGCGCAGAAGGCGCGCGCCGCCGGCATCCATCTGATTCTGGCGACGCAGCGGCCCTCGGTGGACGTGATCACCGGCCTCATCAAGGCGAACATCCCGACGCGCGTGGCGTTCCAGGTGTCGTCGAAGATCGACTCGCGCACGATTCTCGATCAGATGGGCGCGGAATCGCTGCTCGGCCAGGGGGACATGCTGTTCCTGCCGCCGGGCACGGGTTACCCACAGCGCGTGCACGGCGCGTTCGTCGCCGACGAGGAAGTGCATCGGATCGTCGAGTATCTGAAGCAGTTCGGCGAGCCGCAATACGAGGAAGGCATTCTCGACGGCCCGGCCACCGAAGGCGGCGCCGCACAAGACCTGTTCGGCGATTCGCCGGACGCCGAAGCCGATCCGCTCTACGACGAAGCCGTCGCCTTCGTGGTGCGCACGCGGCGCGCGTCGATCTCGTCGGTGCAGCGGCAGTTGCGCATCGGCTATAACCGCGCGGCGCGGCTCGTCGAGCAGATGGAAACAGCGGGACTGGTGTCGGCGATGGGCATCAACGGCAGCCGCGAAGTGCTCGCGCCGGGGCCGGCGGAATGACCCTGCGAAGCGGGCAATAGTGGTCGGCAACGGTTAGCAGTCACCCAGCCGCAAGAAAAACGGGCCGCTCTGGTGAACTGCACCCCAAAAGTTGGACACCGATCCAACCTTTGGGGTGCTTTTTCATGACGAAGCGGCCCGTTTTCCATTCGACGCGTGTTTCCAAACCACACGCATCACCAACACTCAGGACGGCGAGACCAGCTTGAAGTCCACCGGCGAGCCGATGTCGAAGCGCTTCGGATTCGCTTCGAGCAAACCGCTCTGCTGATCGCGCTTGAACACATACACGGTGTCGCTGTTCTGATTGCCGACGATCAGCCACTGCCCGGTCGGATCGATCGCGAATTCGCGCGGCGACTTGCCGAGACTCGACTGATGCCCGACCTTCTTCAGATGACCGTTGGCGGGATCGACCGAGAAGATCACGATCTCATTGGCATCGCCGCGATTCGTGGCGTACAGGAAGCGCCCATCCGGCGAGAGGTGGATCGCCGCGGCGCCCACCGCGCCCTTGAAGCCCGGCTCGGTCAGCGTGACGGTCTGCACTTGCGTGAGCTTGCCGTCGTCATAGTTGAAGACGCTGACCGTGGCAGCCAGCTCGCTCGTCAGATACGCATGCTTGCCGTTGGCGCCGAACACCAGGTGACGCGGACCCGTGCCCGCCTTCTCCTGCGTGTAGCGCCGGTCGGTCGGGCCGAGCAGGCCGCGGCTGCCGTCCGGCGTGTAGCGGTAGGAGTACAGCTTGTCCGCGCCCAGGTCTTGCGCGAACAGATAGCGGCCGTCCGGCGAGAATACGGTGGAGTGAACATGCGAGTTGTCCTGGCGTCCCTTCACCGGACCGCCGCCCTCGTGGTGCACCGTGAGCACGGACGCGCCGACCTGGCCGTCGGCCTGCAACGGGAACACCGCGAAGCTGCCGCCGGGGTCGGCCGCCACCGAGTAGTTCGCGCTCAGCAAATACTTGCCGTCCGGCGACAGGCTCAGGTAACACGGGTCGTTGCCGTCCGCCGAGACCTTGTTGAGGAACGTCAGCTGGCCGCTCGCGGCGTCGAAGCGAAACGCGCTGATGCCGCCGCGCTGCGTGGCCGGGCCGTTATCGCCGGGCAATTCGTTAACCGCGTAGACGAAGCGGCGATCGCGGCTCACCACCAGGTAAGACGGGTTGACCGTCTGCGCGACCGAGACGCGAGTCGCCTCGCCCGTCTTCGTGTCGAAGCGATAGACATATAGGCCCTCGCTCTTGCCGCCGGTATACGTGCCGACCAGCATGTCGTAGACGCCGTCTGCGGGAGACGGGCCGGAATCTTGCGCAAACGCATGCGATGCAACAATCGAGACCATGAGCACGAAACCTTTTATGATCGAGCGGACGGACAAGCGAGGAGCGGGCCGCCCCGAACGCCATGAAGCGGACTCGGCAGCACGAGGCGGATGAGAACTGGCAACGGCACGCGCAGCGGCCCGGTGACGACGAAGCATACGACCTCCTGGACATCGGTTATTCGGTTGATTCGGTTGTAATGGTGTCTCTGGCCTGCCGCGCGTACAGTCGAGCGTTGTTTTTATCGAGGCAAGTATAAAAGCGTTGCGCCGGATCATGCTGCGAATCCGGCCACCGGCATTCGGCTGCGCGGCACTCCGTTGCATGTGCAGCAATTGTCCCGCCTGGCGGGGTGTTTTTTCAACCGCGTTTCACGCGTCTCACGCATCTCACGCGTCTCACACAAGGGAGTCTTCATGAACGTCACACTCAGCCTGGGCCCGCTCGTTTCGTTGATCGCCGGTATTCTGATTCTCGTCATGCCGCGGCTGTTGAACTACATCGTCGCGCTTTACCTGATCATCATCGGGATCATTGGGATTTTCGGCGTGGGGTCGTCGCACTTCTGAGCGGCGGCGGCCGGTCACCACGCTCAGCGGTTCAAGGCAAGGCGGCGATGGACGCTAAACCGGGCGGCGGTGCCCGCCCGGCACCGTCTCGTATGACGGTCATGAATGACATGCGCAAGCGCACGCGCGGCGGTAATGGCGTGGGTGGGTGATGGCGACTGAGGGCGGCAAAGCTTAAGGTAAAACCAGGCAACAAGACGCGACGGCGAAGCGGCGTGTGTAGCGCCATCAGCGCGCGATACCAGCGCAACTTTCCGCGCGGCGAACCCGCACTGTGCGCCGCCCGCTCGACCGACGAGCCAGCCGGGGCTCAACCGGTGTTCAGCCGGTGTTCAGCCGTTCGACAACTGTTCGAGCCGCAAACGCCCCTGCAACGACAGCGCGCCGACGGCATAATGGCCGTCACCTTCCTGATAGCGCCGGAAGCAGGCCCGCTCGGTCAGAAAGGCGGCGGCGGTCAGCATGCCGTTGCGGCTCAGGCCTAGGCGGCTGGGATCGAGCGGCAACATGGAATCGTCGGCAAGCTCGCTGGCGGCCGAGAGAATTGTGATGCAATCGGATTTCGACGGATTCAGCATAGCTTTGGTCCTCGGAAACGGTGTTGCACGCGCCATGAGCCAGGACGATGAGCGCTTTGCAAGCTCCCGCGCACCCGGTTTGAAATCAGATTGTAGGCACGGATTTGACAGTTTACCAACCCGCGTTTTGCCGCATTGCGTACTGAACCCAACACGCATGACGCGGGTCCGACACCACAATGACCTGACAACGACCTCGAGCGCGCGTCCATCGCGCGCGCATTACGGACACGCCCTCCATGCCCGCACCTATTGAAGACTATGCGCTCATCGGCGACGGCCATACCGCCGCGCTCGTCTCCCGCGAAGGTTCCGTCGACTGGCTCTGCTGGCCGCGCTTCGATTCCGGCGCCTGCTTCGCCGCCCTGCTCGGCACGCCCGACAACGGCCGCTGGCAGATCTGCCCCGTTTCGGACACACCGCCCACGGTCACGCGCCGCTATCGCGGAGAAACCCTGGTCCTCGAGACCGATTTCGAAACGCCCGAGGGCGCGGTCACGCTGATCGACTTCATGCCGCCGGGCAACGGCTGGTCGGAAATGGTGCGCATCGTCGTCGGCAAACGCGGCACGGTCCGTATGAAGATGGAACTGGTGCTGCGTTTCGACTACGGGTTTTCGATTCCGTGGGTCGATCGTCTGAAGCACGACAGCGGCATCAAGGCGATCGCCGGTCCGGACACCGCCGTGCTGCGCACGCCGGTGGACTTGCGCGGCGAGAACATGAAAACCCTCGCCGAATTCACGGTCGGCGAAGGCGAGCGCGTGCCGTTTTCGCTGGCGTATGCGGCCTCGCATCTGCGCATTCCGCCGGCCCGCGATCCGCATTCGTCGCTGGCGCGCACCGAGAATCACTGGCTCGAGTGGTCGGCGCGCTGCACCATCGAAGGCAGATGGGCCGGGCCGATCCGCCGTTCGCTGATCACGCTGAAGGCGCTGGCGTATGAGCCGACCGGCGGCATCGTCGCGGCGCCCACCACCTCGCTGCCGGAACAGCTCGGCGGCATGCGCAACTGGGATTACCGCTACTGCTGGCTGCGCGACGCCACCATCACGCTGCTCGCGATGATGCGCGGCGGCTACTACGACGAGGCACGCGCATGGCGCAGCTGGCTCGGCCGCGTGATGGCCGGCGCGCCGGACCAGTTGCAGATCATGTACGGGCTCGCCGGCGAACGGCGCCTGCCCGAGTTCGAAATCGACTGGCTGCCCGGCTATCAGGGCGCGAAGCCGGTGCGGGTCGGCAACAACGCGGTCGGCCAGCGCCAGCTCGACGTCTACGGCGAAGTGATGAACGCGCTGCATCTCGCGCGCGTCGGCGGCCTGCAGGCGGACGACACCGCGTGGAACGTGCAGCGCGCGCTGCTGCGCCACCTGGAGACGATCTGGGAAGAGCCGGACGAGGGCATCTGGGAAACGCGCGGCGGCCGTCAGCATTTCACCTTCTCGAAGGTGATGGCGTGGGTCGCCTTCGACCGCGCGATCCAGTCGGCCGACATGTTCAAGCTCGACGGCCCGCTCGACGAATGGCGCGCCATCCGCGCGAAAATCCACGCGCAAGTCTGCGAAAAGGCATGGAATTCCACGCTCAATGCGTTCTCACAGTACTACGACAGCGACCAGCTCGATGCGAGCGTGCTGCTGATGCCGCTGCTGGGTTTCCTGCCGCCGCACGATCCGCGCATCAAAGGCACGGTGGCGGCGATCGAACGCGATCTGATGCGCGACGGCTTCGTGATGCGCTACCGTACCACCGAATACGACGACGGCCTGCCCCCCGGAGAAGGCACGTTTCTCGCGTGCTCGTTCTGGATGGTGGACAACCTCGCGTTACAAGGCCGCGTGGGTGAGGCCGTCGCCATGTACGAACGGCTGCTCGCGTTGTGTAACGACGTCGGCTTGCTGGCGGAAGAGTACGATCCGATCGCCGGGCGGCTGGTGGGCAACTTCCCGCAGGCGTTTTCGCACGTGGCGCTGGTGCACACCGGCCTGAACCTGATGAAGCACGAACAGGAGATGGCGCGAGCTATCGGGCAGCCGTCCCATGACGGCGCGGGCCGGACGAAACTTGAGGCTGCGGCAAGCCCCGATAGCGGCGCAGCAGCATCGCCAGTAGCATGATTTAATGACAGCTTGCGGGTGACCCGCACGAAAATTGCTGCATTGCACAAGTACGCTTTGTTCGATATGATCAAACAGACTGTCGGCCGAAAAACAAAGTGCCTACAACCAATATGGCCTGCCGCAACGCCACACGCGTGTTTGCGAAGCCCCATGCGAACCGCTTAGAAACCGGAGCACCCATGCTCTATCAATTGCACGAATTCCAGCGGGCGATGTTGAGCCCCCTTACCGCCTGGGCTCAGGCTGCGTCGAAATCGTTCGCGAATCCGGCCAGCCCGTTGGCCTACGTGCCTGGCGCCACGCGCCTCTCGGCCGGTTACGAGCTGCTCTACCGGCTCGGCAAAGACTATGAAAAGCCGGAGTTCAACCTCCATCAGATCGTCAAAGACGGGCATAACATCCCGATCATCGAACAGACAATCATCGAGAAGCCGTTTTGCCGCCTGATGCGCTTCAAGCGTTTCGCGGACGACAGCGACGCGGTCACCCAGTTGAAGGACGAGCCGGTCGTGCTGGTGTGCGCGCCGTTGTCCGGGCACCACGCCACGCTGCTGCGCGATACCGTGTGCACATTGCTGCAAGACCACAAGGTCTACCTGACCGACTGGATCGACGCCCGCATGGTGCCGCTCGAAGCCGGCGAGTTTCATCTGGACGACTACGTCGCCTATATCGAGGAATTCATCCGTCACATCGGCGCGAAGAATCTGCACGTGATCTCGGTGTGCCAGCCTACCGTGCCGGTGCTCGCCGCCATTTCACTGCTCGCGAGCCGCGGTGAGGACACGCCGCGCACCATGACGATGATGGGCGGCCCGATCGACGCGCGCAAGAGCCCGACCTCGGTCAATTCGCTCGCCACGCAGCACTCGTACGAATGGTTCGAGAACAACGTGATCTTCACGGTGCCGCCGAACTATCCTGGCGTGGGACGCAAGGTTTACCCGGGCTTCCTGCAGCACACCGGTTTCGTCGCGATGAATCCGGAACGTCATGCGGCTTCGCATTGGGACTTCTACCAGAGCCTCTTGCGTGGCGACGAGGACGACGCGGAAGCGCATCGCCGCTTCTACGACGAATACAACGCCGTGCTCGACATGGACGCGGACTATTACCTCGACACGATCCGCGTGGTGTTCCAGGAATTCCGTCTTGCCGAGGGCACGTGGGATGTGGCGGGCGAACGGGTGCGTCCGCAAGACATCACGAAGACCGCGCTCTTCACGATCGAAGGCGAGCTGGAC
This sequence comes from Paraburkholderia sp., assembly GCA_035636295.1. Classification (GTDB taxonomy): domain Bacteria; phylum Pseudomonadota; class Gammaproteobacteria; order Burkholderiales; family Burkholderiaceae; genus Paraburkholderia. The sequence continues at coordinate 17,598 of DASPZL010000065.1, read as the reverse complement.
GACATTTCCGGCGACGGTCAGACCTATGCCGCGCACCACCTGTGCACCGGTATTCCGGAGAAGAACAAGCAGCACTTCACCGCGGAAAAATGCGGACACTACGGCATTTTCTCGGGCCGCCGCTGGCGCACCATCGTCTATCCGCAGTTGCGCGACTTCATCCTCGAGCACAACAAGGCGCCCAAGGTAGCGAAGGAAAAAGTCGAAGCCTGAGCCTCGCGGGCATAGGCGAAAACAACGGCCTCTTCCGCGGAGGCCGTTGTCGTTTCTGAAGCTTGCTTTCCGATGCTTTTAGCGCGCCTGGACGCAATCGCGCCGCGGCCTATTTTCTCAACAGATACGCGAGCAGCAACTCAGTGTTCATCTGCACGACTTCGCTGCGTTCGCTCGCGCTGCTGAAATCGCGGCCGAGCGTTGCCTCGAGCGTGAAGCGGTTCGACACGATGTAGTAGCCCATGCCTGACAGCGTCACGTAAAAACGCAGCGGATCGACGTTCGTGCGAAACAGCCCCGCGCGTTGGCCTCGCTCGAGAATGCCGCCAAGCGTGGCGACGATCGGCGAGATCATTTCGCGGATGCGCGTCGACTTCTGCATATAGCGCGCCTCGTGCAGATTCTCGTTGTTCACGAGACGCAGCAACTCGGGATGATCCCGGTAGTAATCCCAAACGAAATGCGCGAGACGTGTGACGGCCTCGACGGGCGCCACGCCGTTCAGTTCGAGCGTTCGCTCCGCTTCATTGAGCGCGCTGAACGCGTGCTCGAGTACGGCAGTGAATAGCTGCTCCTTGCTACCGAAGTAGTAGTAGAGCATGCGTTCATTCGTTTCCGCGCGGCGGGCGATCTGATCGACGCGTGCGCCGAACAACCCACCATTTGCAAACTCTTCGGCCGCCGCAAGCAGAATGCGGCGCCGCGTGCCTTCAGGATCTCTTTTGATTTTCGGCTGATTCATGGTGGCATCGTCTTCGTGAGCCGCGTTATCCGGATCGCGCCGCCGGCCTCTCCTCGGGCCTTGCACCGACAGCGTTGAACGGGCGCGCCATGGTTGGGGGACACCCTCGTGCGGTCTTTCGAAAAAGCGCCTCGATTATGGCACATCGATTGCGGATGGCAATTGGGGAAATCGGCGATAATGTGCTATTTAGTTCAAGCTGTGCGGCCGCAAGGCAAGCCCCAACGTCGTGACCGTGACAGAGATCAAAACACTCGCAGATCGCATCGAAGATCTGCTACCCCAGACGCAATGCACGAAGTGCGGCTACCCCGCGTGCCGCCCTTATGCCGAAGCCGTCGCGAGCGGCGAGGCCAATTACAACCAGTGTCCTCCTGGCGGCGCCGAGGGCATCGCGCGCCTGGCCGCGCTGCTCGGCAAGCCGGTGATTCCGCTCAATTCCGCCAACGGCGTCGAGCGGCCGCGCCCGTTGGCGGTTATCGACGAACAGGTTTGCATCGGCTGCACGCTGTGCATGCAGGCCTGTCCGGTGGATGCGATAGTTGGCGCACCGAAACAGATGCATACGGTGATCGCCGAACTCTGCACCGGTTGCGACCTGTGTGTGCCGCCTTGCCCCGTCGACTGCATTTCGATGCCGCCGGTCAGCGGTGAGGCAACCGGCTGGGACGCGTGGAGCCAGGCGCAGGCCGACGCCGCGCGCGAGCGCCACAACCGTCGCGAAGCCCGCCTTGCCCGCGAACGCGAAGCGGCCGAAGCACGTGCTGCGGCGCGGCGAGCCGGCAGCGGCGCCATCGCTCAAGCGACGGAAGCCGGCGCCGCCGAAACACCCACCGCGCCCGCCGTGGACGACGCCGAAGCGAAAAAACGCGCGATCGTCCAGGCCGCGCTTGAACGCGCGCGCAAGAAGAAGGAAGAGCTGGCCGCCAAAGGCCAGGGCCCGCAGAACATCGAACGCGTCAGCGCCGACGTGCAGGCGCAGATCGACGCCGCCGAAGCACGCCGCCGCCGTCTCGGACTTGCCGCGGGCGACAGCGACACGCCTTCCACGAAGCGCTAACCTCAACCGCACGCACCTGCCCCGCTCCGCATGAACGCGAACAAACGCCGCGCCATCTACGAGACGTTTCAGAGTCTCAATCCCCATCCCACAACTGAACTCGAGTACACCACACCGTTCGAATTGCTGATCGCCGTGCTGCTGTCGGCGCAGGCCACCGACGTGTCGGTCAACAAGGCGATGCGCAAGATGTTCCCGGTCGCGAACACGCCACAGAAGATTCTCGATCTCGGCGAGGAAGGCGTGGCCGACTATATCAAGACCATCGGTCTTTATCGGACCAAGGCAAAGAACGTCATGGCGACCTGCCGCATCCTGCTCGATAAGTACGGCGGCGCGGTGCCGGAAGATCGTGAAGCGCTCGAAAGCCTGCCGGGGGTCGGCCGCAAGACGGCCAACGTGATACTGAACACGGCGTTCGGTCATCCGACCATGGCCGTCGATACGCACATCTTTCGGGTTGCCAATCGAACCGGGCTCGCGCCCGGCAAGGACGTGCGCGCGGTGGAAGCGGCGCTGGAGAAGTTCACGCCCGCCGAGTTCAAGCAGGATGCGCACCACTGGCTGATCCTGCACGGCCGCTACGTATGCAAGGCGCGCCGGCCCGAGTGCTGGCATTGCGTGATCGAGCCGCTTTGCGAATTCCGGCCGAAGACGCCACCGCCGGATCTCTGAGCGCGGGAATGCTTAGGCGCCGGGCGTCGCCAGCAGGCCGCCCAGTCGCGGCGTAAAATGACGCCCTGCACGCCCGCTTTATACGCGTCGCGAGCCTCACGCGCCTCGCTCGCGTCAAACCAACCGCACCGGTCCCACGATGTTCAATCCCAGCCGCGACGAAGTCCGCCTCTTTTTCACCGACACCTGGCGCAAGCAGCGTCAAGGCGAGATTCTGACGCCGCTTGAAGCGATCGCCGCCGACTGGATCGTCGAACATCCCGAATATCACACCGAACTGACCGACAGCGAAGCCGCACAAGCTCAGGACTACTCGCCCGAACGCGGCCAGACCAATCCGTTCCTGCATCTGTCGATGCATCTGGCGATCACCGAACAATTGTCGATCGACCAGCCGCCGGGCATTCGCGCGGCGCACGAGCGCCTCGCCGCCCGCCTCGGCTCGACCCATGAAGCGCAGCACGCGATCATGGATTGCCTCGGCGAAACCATCTGGGAAGCGCAGCGCACCGGCACGCCGCCGGACACCGACGCGTATCTGCAGCGCATCGAGCAGCGCGCCACACGCGACTGAAGCCAGCCCGCAAATCACAAGCCCCAAAGCACGACACCCCGCAAAAGCGGGGTGTCGTTCAATCCGGAAGCAACGCGAAAACAACGCGCAAGCAGCGCGGCGCCGTTACTTCTTCTGCACCAGATCGCCGTTCAGCGATTCGACGTAGGCCGCGATGTCCTTCAGGTCGCCCAGCGAAAGACTTTGCACCTGCGCCTGCATGATCGCGTTGTTGCGGCCGAGGTGCGGGTTGCCGTTGCCCATCTGGTATTGACGCAGTGCCCAGTAGACGTAGTCGGCGTGCTGACCGGCGAGCTTCGGATATTCCGGGCTCACCGGCTTGTTCAGGTTGACGCCGTGGCAAGCCGCGCAGTTGTGGCTTTCGGACAGCACCTTGCCGTTGCCTGCGTCAGCGGCGTGCGCGACGTTCGCTGCAACCAGACCGATCAATGCCGCCGACGCGCATGCAGCCTTGAACACCGTGTGGAGTGCCTGTTGGGGCTTATTCATGAATTCTCCTATCCCGCGAATATAAATAACCGAGTGACTGGACGGATGACCGACGCCGATCACTTGTCGGGATTGCTCTTCGAAGAGGAATTTTGCGCCGCGTAGTAGGCCGCGATATCGGCAATGTCCTGATCCGACAGCGACGCGGTGATCGCGCGCATCGTTTCGAAGTGGCGGTCGCCCTTCTTGTAGCCGTGCAGCGCGTTTTCGAGGTACGCCTGATTCTGGCCGCCGAGCATGGGCACGCGGTAGACCTCGGGGTAAGCCGTGCGGTATTCAGGGATGCCGTGGCAGCCAATACACATCGCGACCTTGCCTTGGCCCGCCTTCGCGTTGCCCACGACATCCGCTGCCTGCGCACTGGCCGCATAGCCCGCGAGCACCGACAGCGCTGCGATCACGACGTGTTTGCCGACGAATTTATTCATAGCATGTAACCTGGCTTGAGGGGAAACGGGCGCCCAAAAAGGCAACGGCCCGCGCCGTTCTTCTTATAGGGTAGCCACGCAGGCCAAAAAAATCGGGCTAATTGTACCGCGACGCCGCGCCGAACGTCCACCGCGCGGGGCCGCGGCGGGTCCGGCCGCCGCAAAGCCCCGCCTAGCGCCGTTTTGCTCGCCGCGCGGGACTCGTGCCTGGTTCGAGCCCGGCGCCCATCGGCTTTGCATGGCTTCGCGCCAACCATCGGCTGCCGCCGGCCTTGCCCGCGATGCCCGGACCACCCGCCCACGGGGCGCTCCGGGCTCACGTCCGGCCGCTCGCGAGCGCCGCCTACACGCCCGCATCGCCGTGCGGCACCGCGGCTGCCACCATACGCGAGCCGGTTTCAGGCCAACAGGCCTTCTGACTTATACTGGGTTTTTTCCCCGAAAAGAGCATCTCGCCATGCGTTTCGAAGGCTCATCGCAGTACGTCGCAACCGACGACCTCAAGCTCGCGGTCAACGCCGCGATGACGCTCAAACGCCCGTTGCTGATCAAGGGCGAACCCGGCACGGGCAAAACCATGCTCGCCGAGGAGGTCGCCGCCGCGCTCGGCATGCCGCTCCTGCAATGGCATATCAAGTCCACCACCAAGGCCCAGCAAGGCCTGTACGAGTACGATGCGGTGTCGCGCCTGCGCGATTCGCAACTCGGCGACGAGCGTGTCAAGGACATCGCCAACTACATCGTCAAGGGCGTGCTGTGGCAGGCGTTCGAGTCGGAGCAGCAAACGGTGCTGCTGATCGACGAGGTGGACAAGGCCGACATCGAATTCCCGAACGACCTGCTGCGCGAACTCGACCGCATGGAGTTCTACGTGTACGAGACCCGCGAGCTGATCCGCGCGAAACAGCGCCCGCTCGTGATCATCACGTCGAACAACGAGAAGGAACTGCCCGATGCGTTCCTGCGCCGCTGCTTTTTCCACTACATCAAGTTCCCCGATCCCGCGACGATGCAGCAGATCGTCGAGGTGCACTACCCCGGCATCAAGAAGGAACTGCTTGCCGCCGCCATGCAGAGCTTTTTCGAGTTGCGCAACGTCTCGGGGCTGAAGAAGAAGCCGTCCACCTCGGAACTGCTCGACTGGCTCAAGCTGCTGCTCGCCGAGGACATTCCGCCCGAAGCGCTGCGCTCGTCCGACCAGAAGCAGATCATCCCGCCGCTGCACGGCGCGCTGCTGAAGAACGAGCAGGACGTGAGCCTGTTCGAGCGGCTGATCTTCATGAACCGCAACAATCGTTGAACCACCGTTGATTGAGCGCCAACGCCGCGTTGAAGAGCGCATCGCGCCATAGCACTCATACGCAGCCGCCGCCGCAGAGGACCCAGCATGCTGATCGACTTTTTCTACTCGCTGCGCGCCGCCAAACTGCCGGTGTCGGTGAAGGAATATCTGACGCTGCTCGAGGCGCTCAAAGCCAACGTGATCGCGCCGTCGCTCGACGAGTTCTACTATCTCGCGCGCATCACCCTCGTCAAGGACGAGCAGTATTTCGACAAGTTCGACCAGGCGTTCGGCGCGTATTTCAACGGCGTCGCGCAGGCCTCGGAACTCGCCTTCGACGTCCCGCTCGACTGGCTGAAAAAGAAGCTGCAACGCGATCTGTCGCCCGAAGAAAAAGCGCAGATCGAGGCGATGGGCGGCCTCGACAAGCTGATGGAGCGTCTCAAGCAACTGTTCGACGAGCAGAAAGAGCGCCACGAAGGCGGCAGCAAATGGATCGGCACGGGCGGCACGTCGCCGTTCGGCAACGGCGGGTACAACCCCGAAGGCGTGCGCATCGGCGGCGACGCGGCGGGCAATCGCACAGCCGTCAAGGTGTGGGAAGCGCGCGCGTATCGCGATTACGACGATCAGGTCGAAATCGGCACGCGCAACATCAAGATCGCGCTGCGCCGCTTGCGCCGTTTCGCCCGCGAAGGCGCCGCCGAGGAACTCGACCTGCCCGACACGATCCGCAGCACGGCCGCGAACGCCGGCTGGCTCGATCTGAAGATGGTGCCCGAGCGGCACAACAAGGTGAAGGTGCTGATGCTGCTCGACGTGGGCGGCTCGATGGACGATCACATCAAGCGCACCGAAGAGCTTTTCTCCGCCGCGAAGGCCGAGTTCAAGCACCTCGAGTTCTACTACTTCCACAACTGCGTGTACGACTTCCTGTGGAAGAACAACCGCCGCCGCCACGCCGAGCGCATGCCGACGTGGGACGTGCTGCACAAGTTCACGCCCGACTACAAGCTGATCTTCGTCGGCGACGCGACCATGAGCCCCTACGAAGTGCTGCAGCCGGGCGGCTCGGTGGAGTACAACAACGCCGAAGCCGGCGCGGTGTGGCTGCGCCGCCTCGCGGATCATTTCCCGCATCACGCGTGGCTCAATCCGGAGCCGGAAGGCTTGTGGACATACCGGCAGTCCGTCAGCGCGATCCGCGAAGTCCTCGGTCACCGCATGTATCCGCTCACGCTCGCCGGCCTCGAAACCGCGATGCGCATGCTGAGCAAATAATCAGGTCACGCTATCCCTCGCCGATAAGAAAGCATCTGCATGAGTCCGTCTTCATCGCCCAATTTGTCCCCTGCCGCGACACCGCCCGGGCGCTTCAACCCGTTCGCCGACACCTCGCTGTCCGCCCTCGTCGCAGGCTTCGTCGCGATGATGACGGGCTACACGAGTTCGCTCGTGCTGATTTTCCAGGCGGGACAGGCCGCGCATCTCACCGACGCGCAGATTTCCTCGTGGATCTGGGCATTGTCGATCGGCATGGCCGTTGGCACGATCGGCCTCTCGTTGCGCTTTCGAACGCCGATCGTCATCGCGTGGTCGACGCCGGGCGCGGCGCTGCTGGTGTCGTCGCTGCCGCATGTGGCGTATGCCCAGGCGATCGGCGCGTTCATCGTCTGCGCGATTTTGCTGACCCTTGCCGGCTTGACCGGCTGGTTCGATACGCTGATGAAGAAGATCCCGGCGGGCATCGCCTCCGCGCTGCTGGCGGGCATTCTGTTCGAGATCGGCATCGAGATTTTCCGCGCCGCGCAATTCCAGACCGCGCTCGTGCTGACCATGTTCTTCACGTACCTGATCGTCAAACGCCTCGTGCCGCGCTACGCGATCATGTCGACGCTGATTGTCGGCACGGTTGCCGCCGGCGTTCTCGGGCTGCTCGATTTCAGCCGCTTTCACGTCGCGCTGGCGCACCCGGTATTCACGATGCCGGCGTTCTCGATGGCGGCCGGCATCAGCATCGGGATTCCGCTCTTCGTCGTGGCGATGGCGTCGCAAAATGTGCCCGGCATCGCCGTGCTGCGCGCGGATGGCTACACCACGCCCTCCGCGCCGCTGATTTCGACCACCGGCATCGTCTCGCTGCTGCTCGCGCCGTTCGGTTCGCACGGCATCAATCTTGCGGCGATCACCGCGGCGATCTGCACCGGCCCCGAAGCGCACGAAAACCGCGACAAGCGTTATATGGCCGCGGTCTGGTGCGGCGTCTTCTATCTGATCGCGGGGATTTTCGGCGCGGCTATCGCCGCCCTGTTCGCGGCCTTTCCGAAGGCGCTGGTGGTCTCCGTCGCCGCGCTGGCCCTGTTCGGCTCGATCATGAGCGGCCTCACCAACGCAATGCAGGAAGTGAAGCAGCGCGAAGCGGCGCGAAGCGGCGCTGGTCACGTTCATGGTGACCGCGTCCGGCCTCACGCTGCTGTCGATCGGCTCGGCGTTCTGGGGGCTGGTGGCGGGCGTGCTGACGCAGCTCGTGCTGAACGCGCGGCGCGGCTGACGGCTTTCCAGACGGCTCGACGGCCAATGCGGGCGGCTGAATCGACGAGGAACCGACGACCCGTCAACGCCCGTTCGCCAGACGAATCCGGACCAACCCGTCGGCGGAAAAAATCAGCGCTTAAAATCGAGGTGAAGAGATCGCCCGCGGCAAGTGTCAACACCGCATCAGGCGATCCGCCATAGAATAGAAGCATCCGGCGGCGTTTCCCGGCAACATGGCGGGCGAACGCCGCAGCGTGACCCGCGGCCACCGGAACCGGTTTGTTTTTTGTCCGGTGGCGACCTCATTTCTCCTGAACCACGGCGCACAGGCGCCCTGAAGGCTCGAACATGACAACCGCACTCGACCAACTCAAGCAATACACCACCGTCGTCGCCGATACCGGCGACTTCCAGCAGCTTGCGCAATACAAGCCGCGGGACGCGACCACCAATCCGTCGCTGATTCTGAAGGCGGTGCAGAAAGACGACTACCGGCCGCTGCTCGAAAAGACCGTGAAAGACCACGCGTCGAAGCCGGTCGGCGCGATCATCGACCAGTTGCTGATCGCGTTCGGCACCGAAATCCTCAAGATCATTCCGGGCCGCGTGTCGACCGAAGTGGACGCGCGCCTGTCGTTCGACGTCGAGGGCTCGATCGCCAAGGGCCGTGAACTGATCGCGCTGTACAAGGACCACGGCATCGAGCGCGAACGCGTGCTGATCAAACTGGCTTCCACGTGGGAAGGCATCCGCGCGGCCGAAGTGCTGCAGAAGGAAGGCATCCGCTGCAACATGACGCTGCTGTTCTCGCTCGCGCAAGCCGCCGCCTGTGCCGAAGCCGGCGCGCAACTGATCTCGCCGTTCGTCGGCCGTATCTACGACTGGTACAAGAAGAACGCCGGCAGCGCATGGGACGAAGCGAAAGACGGCGGCGCCAACGATCCGGGCGTGAAATCGGTGCGCCGCATTTACGCGTACTACAAGAAGTTCGGCTACAAGACCGAGGTGATGGGCGCGAGCTTCCGCACCCCGAGCCAGATTCTGGAACTGGCCGGCTGCGATCTGCTGACCATCAGCCCCGACCTGCTGCAAAAGCTGCACGAGAGCACCGAGAAGGTGGAGCGCAAGCTGTCGGCGGACCTCGCCAAGGGCGCGGACATCGAACGCGTGCCGGTCGACGAATCGTCGTTCCGTTTCCTCGTCAACGACGAAGCCATGGCGACCGAAAAGCTCGCGGAAGGCATCCGCGCGTTCGCGGCTGACGCCGTGAAGCTGGAAAAGCTGATCGAAGCGCTACGTTAAGACTCGCTTCAGGCGCTCGAAACATGCGGCCCTGAGCCTTGCGGTTCAGGGCCGCATGCCGTTTACAGAATGACTTTCGGCACACGCCACGGAACTCCGCTTCCTACGACATAAAGTCACAATTGCCCCCGCAACGGGCGACTACAATCGTCTGCATGCCCGCTCGCTCGCCGTCCGGCGAGAAGCGCGGCGCCGCTGATTCACATTCACCGGAGACGATCATGCAAGTCCAGCCCTATGTATTTTTCAACGGCCGCTGCGAAGAAGCGCTCACCTATTACGGCAAGCATCTCGGCGCGGAAGTGACGTTCATGATGCGCTTCAAGGACGCGCCGCCCGACCCGCAGAACCAGCCGCGCCCCGGTCTGGAAGACAAGATCATGCACGCCAACATCAAGCTGGGCTCGACCCAGTGGATGGCGTCGGACGGCCATTGCGATCCCGATGCGAAACCCATGAGCGGCTTCAGCCTGTCGCTGACCGTCGAGGACGCGGCATCCGCCCAGAAGTATTTCAATGCGCTCGCCGACGGCGGTCAGGTGCTGATGCCGTGGGGCGCAACGTTTTGGAGCACGGGTTTCGGGATGGCGGTGGACCGCTTCGGTTTGATGTGGATGGTGACGCTGCCGCCGCAGGTTTGAGCGCTCGGCATCCTACGCCGGCAACTTAAGCTTTCAACAACGTCCGCGGATGCCGCTCGATATTCCAGTTCGGCTCGGTTTCCAGCAATAACGCGCGCAGCCGGTCCACCTGCTCAGCGAGCCGCTGCCCGAGCCAGTACGGCCCCTGCAAATCGGGCGGCAGCCCGAGCGCCGCGTCGCCGTGCGTCTGTGCGAGCGGCGACGCGGCCGGAATGCCGGGGCGCGTCGCGCGGCCAAAGCGCAAGCCGCGCGCCATCGCCAGCAGAATCGTCCGCACGGCGCGCACCTCGGCGCCGCATTGCTCGGCATACGCGGCACGCGCCACGGCATCGGCGTGCATCAGCGGACCGGTCGCGAGCAATTCCAGCGAACTGAGCACCGAGCGATGCAGCCGCTGGATCTCTTCGAGCCTCGCCTGCGGCACGTCGACCTCCTTCGCCACCGAAGGCATCAACGAACGCAACTGCACCAGCCGCCGGTTGATTTGCAGAAAGCGCTTGACCTGCTCTTCCTCGCTGATCGTGGCGCCTTCAAGCAAGCGCGTGTAGATGTGCGCGCACTCGCGCAGATTGGTGGCGAGCCCGTAGCGCCACGAATACGTCGCATGCAGCGGCAGCGCGAACGAAAACGCCAATGCGATCACAATGCCGATCAGCACGTTCAGCGTGCGCCACAGGCCGACGTCGATCAGGTTGTCGCCATGGCCCGCCACGATGCACATCGTGATCGCCGTCAACAGTCCGATATAGCCGGACGAACCGATCGCGAACCATGCGCAGATCGCCGCGAAAATCGACATCAACAGGTACGTGAGCGGCAGCGAGCCGAGCAGATTCTGCTGCACGATCAGCAAGAGCCCGATCGACGCTCCGAGCAACGTCCCCGCCGCCCGCTCGGCCGCCTTCTTGCGGATATTGCCGTGATGCTGCAATCCGCCGATCACCACCAGCAGCGTCACCGACGACCAGATGCCATGCGGAATATCGATTCCCGTAGTGGCGAGAATCGACACCACCATCGCCAGGCCGACGCGCAGACTGTGCAGCACTTTTGCGTGGCGATAGCGGTAATACGGGGACGTGATCGTGCGCAGCGCTCGGCTAATGGCCGAGCGGCGGCGAATCGCGGTATGGGAATCGGCAGAAGCCATGGGGCCGGCGAATGCTTTGAAGGACGGTTCCGCTATCGTGCCCTGGAGTGCCCCGAAAAGACAAACGCCCGCAAACTTTCGTCCGCGGGCGTTGCGCTCAACTCGTCGGAACAACTTGCCGAACGAGATAAAGCGGCGGGCTTAGCTTTCCACCACGTCCAGATAATCTTCGGGACGCGTGCGGTCTTCGGCGCGCTGCATGCCCAGCGCGCGCACCAGCAGGCTCACCACCACCGACACCACCAGGTTCACGACCAGCGACCACACCGCCGCATAGCCCGGAATCGCCATGCCGAACAGGTGGATCGTGAAGATCGAGCTTGCCAGCTTCAACGAAATCGCCATCCACGTGCCGGTTGCGATACCGACCGCCCAGCCGGCCAGCAGGCCGCGATAGTCGAGCACGCGCGTGTACAGACCCAGCACGATCGCCGGCAGCGTCTGGATGATCCAGATGCCGCCCAGCAGTTGCAGCTGGATCGCGTACGTGAGCGGCAGGCCGAGAATGAACGCCACCGCGCCGACCTTGACGATCAACGAGACCAGCTTCGCGACATTGGTCTCCTGGTCGTGCGTCATGTTGCGGTTGACGAACTCCCTGTGGATGTTGCGCGTGTACAGGTTCGCTGCCGCGATCGACATGATCGCCGCCGGCACCAGCGCGCCGATGCCGATCGCCGCGAACGCCACGCCGACGAACCACGACGGGAAGAAGTGCAGGAACAGCGCCGGCACCGCGAAGTTCGGGCCGAACGCCTTGAAGTACGGCGCGAATTCCGGCATGTCCTTCACGCCCGAGGCGAGCGCCATGAAGCCGAGCAGCGCGAGCAGGCCGAGCACCAGCGAGTAAGCCGGCAGCATCGCCATGTTGCGGCGGATCGTGTTGCCCGAATTCGACGACAGCACTGCGGTGATGGAGTGCGGATACAGGAACAACGCGAGCGCCGAACCTACCGCGAGCGTCGCGTACGCGCTGTAGCCGTTCAGGCTCGACACGTCCGGCGCCTTGAGCAGCAGCTTGGCCGGCGGCACCACGCTGAAGATATGGCCGAAACCGCCCAGTTGCGGCGGAATCACGATGATCGCGGCAAAGATCGTGACGTAGATCAGGATGTCCTTGACCACCGCGATCATGGCCGGCGCGCGCAGACCCGACGTGTACGTGTACGCCGCGAGGATCGCGAACGCGATGATGAGCGGCAGATCGCCGACGAAACCCTGCGTGTCGAAGCCGAGCCCGCCGATCACCACTTCGATACCGACCAGTTGCAGCGCGATGTACGGCATCGTCGCGACGATGCCGGTGACGGCGACCGCCAGCGCGAGCATGCGGCTGCCGTAGCGCGCCGAGACGAAGTCCGCCGACGTCACGTAGCCCTGACGTTTGGCGATACTCCACAGTTTCGGGAACACGACGAACGCGAACGGATAGATCAGGATCGTGTACGGCAACGCGAAGAAACCGGTTGCACCCGCACCGAACACCAGCGCGGGCACCGCGATGAAGGTGTAGGCCGTGTACAGATCGCCACCCAGCAGGAACCACGTGACGATGGTGCCGAAGCGCCGTCCGCCGAGGCCCCACTCTTCCAGATGGGCGAGGTCGCCGCGCCGCCAGTGAGCCGCGACAAAGCCGAGAATCGTGACGCCGATGAAAAACAGCACGAAGACGAAAGTTGCAATGGCGTTCATTATCGTGCGCCCCCTTGCGAGCCGCCCGTCGAACGGGTCCTGGTCTTGAAGTACACGAGCGCCGTGATGACCGCGCTGATCAGCACCCACAGGAGCTGATACCAGTAGAAGAACGGAAAATCGAATAGCTGCGGTTCGATCTTGTTATATGACGGCACCCAGATCATCGCGATCCAGGGCAACAGCAGCAACCAGAGCCAATGCTTTCTGGCCTTGTTCGCGTCGGCGTCGTGAGCCATGACGTCTCCTCTTCCCTATTATTGAAATGTTGGCCCGTGTTTGACGGGTGGTGGTACCCATAGCGGATGGCCACGGGCGCCCGGAAAGCCTCGAAAGAGTATAGGAGTCGCAAAGGTGCGGTCAAGCAGGGACGACCCGAGGCGGGACGGGGCCTCAAGGTCGGCGGGACGGGAGTTTCAGCGAGGATGGAAAGCTGTGATGCGCCGGCGGCGGCGGGCTCGGGCGACGGGTGCCCGGCGCGCCGCGAGCGAGGCAAGTGGCGGCGCGCCGGTTGCTGAATGCGCGATGGATGATGGCGGCGAAGACCGTCGCGTGGGCGCAACGCGCGGACTACGATCCAACGATCCGCCGCTGCCGATCAGATCGAGAACGAGGCGCCCGTCTGCCCGGTCGATTCCTGCAGACCCTTGATCCACTTGCGCGCCGGCAAGCCAAGCTCCGCTTCGATCAGCCTGGCGCGCGCCTGCAGGGCCGTGAACGGCACCTCGAGCGCCGGGCCCGAGAACGCGATCGCGATGCGATTGCCGTCATGCACTTCCGGCAGCGCGACCACGCGGCCGTCGAAGGCCTCGTTCAGACGCTTCATGTTGCGCACGAAGCTCGGATGGTCGCCGAACAGGTTCACCGTCACCACGCCGGCGTCGGTCAGACACGCGCGCACCGCACGATAGAAGCCCGCGCTGTCGAGCACCGGACCGCGCGCGGTCGCATCGTAGACGTCGATTTGCAGCGCGCCGATCGTGCCGTGATTGGCGCCGTCATTGACGAAGTCCCATGCGTCCGCTTCGTGCACGGTCAGGCGCGCATCGTCGTGCGGCAGCTCGAACATCGTGCGCGCGGCCACCACGACAGCGGGATTCAACTCGACCGCGTCGACCTTCGCGCGCTTCAGAAAGCGGTACGCGAATTTGGTCAGCGCCGCGGCGCCGAGACCCAGTTGGACGATGCGCCTGGGCGTTTCGATGAACAGCAGCCAAGCCATCATCTGCTGCGCGTATTCGAGTTCGATGTGATCCGGCTTGCGCAGACGCATCGCGCCTTGCACCCATTCCGTGCCGAAATGCAGGAAGCGCACGCCGCCCTCTTCCGAGAATGTGACCGGCGCGAAACGCGGCTTGCGCGGCGCTTCGATTTGCGGCGCGTCGCTCAGATCGTCGTCGCGCAACGCGCGTTTTTTGTTGTTGCGCACTGCCTGGTGTTTGCCGCCGGCGGCGTCCGCGTCCCGATTGCGGAAGGCACGCGCTTCAGCGGAAGCGCGCTTGATCAATTTCGTCATGTAAGGATGTCGCGCCAGAGACGCAATTTTTGGTCGAACGAGAGCATAGCATTCGCCGGACTCGACGAAGGCAATACGAGGGTGGCGTAGCCGGCTGCGCCGATCACCGGCGCGAAGCGGCCCGCCGTCTTGCCGTTGAAACAGACCTTGCGCAACAACGGCGCGTGCTCGCGCAGCGAGGCGAAATCGTTCGGTCGCGCGTTGCGAATCGCCGCATCCAGACTCCCCTCGCGATGGCACGCGGCAAGCACGTCCCATACGCCGATGCCGTGCGCGAGCACGCGTCGCAGCCGCTCTTCATACGCGAGTCCGGCGAGCGGTTCTTCGAGTACGATGCCGAGCAGCCGCCAGAACTGGTTGCGCGGATGCGCGTAATACTGCGTCGCCGCTAGCGACGCTTCGCCGGGAAAGCTGCCGAGAATCAGCGTATGCGTATCCGCCGCGACGACGGGAGGAAAGCCTTGCAGCATCAGCGGCTCCGTTCGTCGGACACACGCGCTGCGGGATGCGCGCGCGAAGCGGTGTGCTCGAGCGGACGGCCATGTTCGCGCACGCGCGGATGCGCCGCGTGCGGCGCAGGTGCGGACCGCCCGCCCGCATCGGCGGACCCGGACAATGCGGCCAGATACGCCCACAGCGCGGGCAGCATGCATTCGGTCACCATCAGCGGCGCGCCGTGGCGCTCGAACACCGAGCGGCGCGCGACCAGCGCATGCGGCGGCCGGGCAGCGACTTCACGCGCCGCCAACCGGTACAACGGATGACGCGCGGTCAACCTGCGGCTCACCAGCGACGAACGCGCGACGCTGCTATCGCTATAGAGCAACTCCGCGAGCGGCCGGGTGCGCAAGCGCCGCGTGGCCTGCCACACGCCGACGCTCGCGGCGAGCGGCGCAATGCTATGCGCCGCGACGAACGGCACGCCGTCGACCGACAACACCACCTCCCGCACCCACACCGGCGCGCGCGGCGCGAGGCCGAGCGCGGCGTACTCGTCGGCCCATGGCAAGGCAACGCCTTCGCGCGTGACGCGCACCGCGACCGCGCCGAGCGCCCGCAGATGCGCGGTCAGTGAACCGCCACGGGTCAGCCAGTCTTTCTGGGCGGCGCTAAAGCCGGCTAAGGGAGCGACGCGCCAGTGGGCGTCGGCGGCATCGAAACGGATGGACATGGTGTCGGATTATAGCGGCGCGGCTGTCCAGGCATTGCCGGACCCCAGCCGCCTTTCCTTCAGCAAGTTCCATCGACGGCTACCCGGACGGCGAAGCGCCTCCAGGGCGACTGCATGAAGCTCAGAATCCCAGCAGGCTGGCGCGATATTCGTCACCGGCGCCGGCCTTGAGGCGGCGTGTTTTCAGCCCCACCTTTGTGTTTGTATCGCGTTTGAGTAGATTCATAGCGATACGGCGCAGGATCGCGAAGTTCTGGGCCGCATTCTGGACCCGGATACGGCACTGATCCTCGCCAAAGGCCATGTCGAGCACCCAGTGCAGCTGTTCTCGATGCGCCAGTGCGAACGTACTGCGGAGGGTGTAAAAAGTTTTGTGTAAACGGTCATTTGGCAACCTGTTCGCCGGCACTCACGGCTGACAGGCTTCCATCCCGATACAGCTTACGCCAGGCAAACACCTGGTTCGCATTCACCTGATGGCGACGGGCTACCCCGGAAACGCTCGCTCCGGGCTCGAAGGTCTCACGCACTATCGCGAGCTTCTCCTCGGCAGAGCGGCGCCGGCGCTGTTCCGGCTGGGTCAGAACCTCAATGGGTTCCACGTTAGAGCTGGGCTTAAACATAGGCGGAAGACTACCTTAATTTTAAGCGTTACCTCGTGTCCGGTTTTCGTCGGGGCCGTTCCAAACACCAACAACCATTCGCGACCATCGCCCTCGCACCAAAGAAAAAAGGCGCGAGCAATCGCGCCCTCCTTTCATCTAGAGGAAAACTTAGTTCTGTTAACTCTCAAATTCCCAACTGGCGAAGCGGCTCAGTTTAAGAGCAAGTGCGGGCCAATCGTCTGCCATGAGACGATTAATTCGATTCTCAAGATACGAGTGGATCATTGCCCAGTTGTAGCCAAAGACTATCAGCAGGTTTTGGCCTAACACTGCCGTCTTTCCGGCATTCTGCCTGCTTAGCCAGCCAGGCGTACAAACCGTCATCTGGAAAAGATCAGATGCGTTGCCCCCTTCCGTCCCGATTCGTAGAGTTATCGGGAAAGAAAAGCAGTTTTCGTCTTCCGGCCAGTACGTTTCAAAGTCGACATCGGGGGAGTCGACCGACTTCAGTTCAGCACGCATCGTTCGTCCTATGGGCGTATGTTCAGGTGACCATGTCGAATCACACTGAAATGGACTATCGTCAGGTCGCCGCAGCAATAAAAAGTGGCGCGAATACCGAACTACACGTCAACAGTTGGACACGAACCCATGTTTTTGGGGTGCAGTTCATGCTCGCGCCTTTTTTTGCTTTTCGTTCAACCGTTGTGCGGGCGGTAGTCTGAATATTCCCAATCCGCGAAGCGGCTCAGTTTTTGTGCGAGCGTCGGCCAATCATCGGCGGTACACCCACTGACGAGATCTTGGATCGCGGATAAGATCGCCGGCCAGTCATACCTAAAAACGATTAGCAACTCCGTCCCTATTACGGCCGCTTTCCCCTGATTTTCCCTACTGATCCAAGCGGGTGTGCAGACGATCATTTGGAAGAGATTCCCCCCCTGGCCGCCTTCATATCCAATCACCATTTCGATCGGAAAGGAAAAGCAATCCTCATCCTCTGGATTGTATGTGTCGAAATTAACATCTGCTGAGGTGATCGACTTCAATTCTGCTCGCATCTTTTGCCCTACGGAAGAATGTCTAAATGACCGTTACGAATCCACTTTCCACCTGGAACGTCTCGTGACTCGAAGTTTGCTTGAACGCCGGTTGTAGCCTGAGAGCTGTTTGGCTTTTCCGAAGGCGACCTGTACTGTCTTAGTCCGTCTTTACTTATAAGTATATTTGCGTCGGATTCAGACTGCCTAGCCTCGGCACCCACCCAAGCCTCACCTAAAAGTTCGGCATCGGCGCGGGTCGCCGAGCCCAGACCAAAATTCTTTTCTCCGCGCTGTGCATCCCTAAGAATAACGCTCATCTCCTCAAATGCCAGTTGCTGGGGAACATCCGCGCACTTTTTGGCTTCAATCTCCGGCTTGAGCTTGTCGATCAGGATTACAACCGGGTCTTCGCGACGGATCCGTCAGTTGTGTGATTTACATTTCGCGTCGTAGCTCAGGCGAGAGTGGTGGGCTGACCAT
>DASPZL010000064.1:0-22944 GCA_035636295.1 Paraburkholderia sp. | reverse complement strand
TCGTGCACGGCAAAGCGCACATAGACGAACGCGACCACGCCGAAGCCGAGGGCGGAACGCGACAGCATCGCGCGGTAGTGGTCGATATAGCCGTCGTTTTCGAGTCGTTTGAGACGACGCGCGCAGGGCGTCTCGCTCAGGCCGACTATGTCGGCCAGCCGCGCATTCGACATGCGGCCGTCTTTCTGCAGCGCGGCGAGGATCGCGCGGTCTGTTTTATCGAGGTCGGTTGTCATGGCTTTGGAGAGCTTGCGGCGGATTGGCGGAAAACATGGAGAGAAGATCAGATGTTAGCGTATTCCTCCAAAGACGAATCTTACAGACCGGAAATTCGCCAGCAAACCCTCCGTGGACGATAGCAACATAGAGCCATTGAAAACAGGAGGCTTCGATGATTTCCGCACATCTGCTGGCCGTCTATATCGCTGCGCTGTTCGTCGTCTATGCCGTGCCTGGACCGGACATGGCGCTGATTCTGCAAACCAGTATCGGACGTGGCATGCGCCACGGCTTCGCGGCCGCCGCCGGCCTTGGCGTGGCGCGTGCAACGCACGTGACGCTCTCGGCATGCGGGGCGGCGGCGCTGTTGCGCAGCGCGCCCTGGCTCTACGACATCGTGCGTTATGGCGGCGCGGTGTATCTCGCGTGGGTCGGCATTCAGATCTTCCGTTCGCCGGTGTTCGCGTTGCCTGAGGGGGATATCGCGCGTGGGGCTGCGGGCGGCACTGAGGACCTTGCTGCGGGAAACACGGCAGGGGCCGGCTCGCGCCCGTTGCGGACCGCTTTCGTCAAGGGCTTGCTGACTAATCTGCTGAACCCGAAAGCGCTGCTGTTCTGCTCGGTGCTGTTGCCGCAGTTCGTGCGCCCGGAGGCGGGCCCGGTTGCGTTGCAGATGGTCGAACTGGGTGTGGTGCTGCTCGCGATCGGCGTGTGTTTCGACGCGATGTACGCGATCGGCGCGGCGCGGATCGCCGGCTGGATGCGCGCCCATCCGCTCGCGCAAACCTTGCAGCGCTGGACGTTCTCGGCAGCGCTGATCGGTTTTGCGTTGCGTCTCTCGCTGGATTGACGCGATGCGGCGAGCCAGCCGGGCTGATTAGCGATCCGGCGGGCGATCCCGCATCGCCCGTTTTGCTCCGCTTCGCCTTGCTTCGCTTCGCAACGCGTTTAGCGATGGATAGCGAGCCGGATAAGCGGCCTACTTGTCCAGCTTATGCTCGCGACGCGAGCGGTCCTCGATGATTTTCCGGCGATGCTTGTCTTTCATCTTCTTCCAGCTTTTGCATTCGTCGCGCGTGCGCAAACAGCCAATGCAGAAGCCGGTTTTGCTGTCGAATTTGCAGATGTCGATACAGGGTGACGCGACACTCATGACCGGTGGCGATAGGCAGTAGGAGCGGCGACTGTCGCACGCGCCATGCCCGCAGGCAAAGTGATTGTGTTAATAGAACCGATAGAGCGCCGCGTACAGCCAAGCGGCGACACAACCACCTGCTTCCCTCTGTCGATGAAAACTTTTCTGCTTTATGTCGTGACCGCCCTTGCCGAAATTGTGGGTTGCTACTTGCCGTGGCGCTGGCTGAAGGAAGGCGGCTCGATCTGGCTGCTGGTGCCCGGCGCGCTCAGCCTCGCGCTGTTCGCCTGGCTGCTGACGCTGCACGGCACCGCCGCGGGCCGCGTATATGCGGCTTACGGCGGCGTGTACGTGGCGGTGGCGATTGCGTGGCTATGGTGCGTCGACAAAGTGCGCCCCACGCTGTGGGATGCCGCGGGCGTTACCTTCACGCTGGCCGGCATGGCGATCATTGCGTTCCAGCCGCGTGTTTGACGCATTATTAGACGATGCGCCGCTCGTCGACCTTCCATGCAGCGCGCCCACAGCGCTCACGCAATCGAAGCATTGAAGCGCGCCTTTACCTGATGCCGCCCAGATAGTCGAGCTTGCCCAGATCGACGCCGTTGTGACGCAGAATGTCGTACGCCGTCGTGACATGAAAATAGAAGTTCGGCAGCACGAAACCGAGCAGATACGACAGGCCCGTGAACTCGATCGGGCCGGTGCGCATTTTCAGCGTGATGGCGCGCTCTTCCGATCCGTCGATCTGCCCCGCGTTGAATTCCTTCAGATAATCGATTGTCTTTTGAAGGCGCGCATGCAGTTCGTCGAAGGTCTGTTCGACGTCTTCGTATTTCGGCGCTTCGACGCCGGCCAGACGCGCGGCGCATCCCTTGGCGGTGTCGCTCGCGATATAGACCTGGCGCACCAGCGGCAGCATATCCGGCGCGAGCCGGGCGTTCGTGAACACCGACGGCTCGATCTGTTTTTCGGCGGCATGCGCTTGAGCCTTGCCGAGAATGGCTTGCAGGTTCGTCAGGCCGCGAATCAGTACGGGCAGAGATGCTTGATACATCGAAATTGACATGGGGTTCCTCTGATTCTTTGATCGTGTGCGCGCGGCGCGCGAGGCAATGTAACGGCTGGATTGCCGCTGCAGCATCATAGCGCGAGCCGCGCATGATGCGCATTGATGCAGCGCGGCGTTAGCCATTCGGACAACTGCCGCGCGCGCAGGAACTGTGGTCGAATGCATGGGTCGGACGATTGGCGAAGTCCTTGAAAACAGCAACCCTGCCGCGCTTGTAAGGCAATGAGGTTGGGCAGGCGCGCGCCGTGCCCGGGCTCCAACTGGCGACCCGCGCCGTCACGCTAACAGGAGAATCGACACCATGGTCACAAAGCATCCGCTGCCGGGAAGCGAACGAACGGTAGAACAAGGTTCGAAAGTCGTCGGGCAATGCGATCCAGCGGAACGGATCGAGGTATTCGTCATGCTGCGCCGTCAGCGGCAGGCGCAGTTCGACGCGCTGATGAGCAGAATCCAGGCGGGCGACCCGAATGTGAAACCGCTGTCGCGTGAGGCGCTGGCAAAAGATTACGGCGCCGCGCCCGACGACATCGCCAAGGTCAAGGCCTTCGCCGCCGCGCATGGCTTGACGGTGGTGCGCGAAGATCCGGCGGCGCGCTCGGTGTTGTTGAGCGGCACGATCGCGCAGTTCCAGAGCGCGTTCGAGGTCAAGCTGGAGCATTACCAGCATCACACCGCAGGCCAGTTTCGCGGCCGCACCGGCCCGGTCAACGTGCCGGACGATCTGCACGGCGTGGTGGAAGCGGTGCTCGGGCTCGACAACCGGCCCCAGGCGCGGCCGCACTTCCGCATTCGTCCGCCGTTCAGGCCGGCGAAAGCGCATCAGGTTTCCTTTACGCCACCGCAACTCGCGGCGCTCTATCAGTTTCCGCAAGG
The DNA here is from genome assembly GCA_035636295.1 of Paraburkholderia sp. GTDB lineage: Bacteria > Pseudomonadota > Gammaproteobacteria > Burkholderiales > Burkholderiaceae > Paraburkholderia. Next base: position 19,642 of record DASPZL010000064.1, on the reverse strand, counting down.
CGACGGCAGCGGGCAGTGCGTCGGCATCATCGAACTCGGCGGCGGATACACCACCAGCGATCTCGATGCCTACTTCGCGAGCCTGGGTGTCGCGTCGCCCACGGTGAAGCCGGTCAGCGTCGATCAGGGCCGCAATGAGCCGACTGGCGACCCGAACGGCCCGGACGGCGAGGTCACGCTCGACATCGAAATCGTCGGCGCGATCGCGCCCGGTGCGACGATCGCGGTGTACTTCACGCCGAACAGCGACGCCGGTTTCATCGACGCGCTAAGCCGCGCGGTGCATGACACGGCCAACAAGCCCTCGGTGATCTCGATCAGCTGGGGCGCGCCGGAATCGAGCTGGACGAGCCAGTCGCTGCAGGCTTTCAATAGCGTGCTGGAGACGGCGGCGGCTCTCGGCGTGACGGTTTGCGCGGCGTCGGGCGATAGCGGCTCGAGTGACGGCGCGAGCGGCGGCGATCAGGTCGACTTTCCCGCGTCGAGCCCCTATGTGCTGGCGTGCGGCGGCACGAGTCTGACCGCGTCGGGTACGTCAATCTCGCGCGAGGTGGTGTGGAACGACGGCGCGCAGGGTGGCGCCGGCGGCGGTGGCGTGAGCCGGTCGTTCCCCGTGCCGGCATGGCAAAAGGGCTTGTCCGCCGCTTTGTCGAACGGCGGCAAGACGCCGCTGGGCGGGCGCGGCGTGCCGGACGTGGCCGGCGACGCATCGCCCGTCACCGGCTACACGGTGTTGATCGGCGGCAACCAGACGGTGGTCGGCGGCACCAGCGCGGTCGCACCGCTGTGGGCGGCGCTGATTGCGCGAATCAATGCGGCGAAAGGGCAGCCGGCCGGTTTCATCAACCCGAAGCTGTACAAGGCGCCGGACGTGTGCAACGACATCACGCAAGGCAACAACGGCAGTTTCGCGGCGTCCGAGGGGTGGGATGCATGCACGGGACTCGGCAGTCCCAATGGTCAGAAAGTGGCGGGCGCACTATAGTCAGCAGCACACGAGACACAAGACTGAAAAAAGAAGACGTGAACGAACCCATGGAGCGATCATGACGAACACAGACCCGGCTTCCGTTAGTCCGCAGTCCTCGCACAATTCTCATGCCTTGGCCACACCGGCGGCCGCGAGCGTGCCGCATAAAGGCGGGGATCAGCCGTTCTTCGATCCGATCGCTTATGGCAACGGGCCGGACGATTCCGTCACCGAAACCACTGAGACCGCGGCGATCACGCACCATTCGGTCACCATCGGCGGCAACAGGATCAAGTACACGGCGACGGCGGGGCACCTCGTGATCGTCGATCCGAGCAGTTCGCAGCCCGTCGCCAGACTGTTCCACGTCGCGTTTACCCAAGACAACCAGAAGGAGGAAACCCGCCCGGTGACTTTCTTCTATAACGGCGGGCCGGGTTCGTCTTCCGTGTTCGTGCTGCTGGGTTCGTTCGCTCCGCGCCGCATCAAGACGTCGATGCCGAGCTTCACGCCGCCCGCGCCGTATTCGATGGAAGACAACCCGGATAGCCTGCTGGACAAGAGCGACCTCGTGTTCATCAATCCGGTCGGCACCGGTTACTCGGCCGCGATCGCGCCGAAGAAGAACCGGGACTTCTGGGGTGTCGACCAGGACGCCGACTCGATCAAGCAGTTCATCAAGCGCTTTCTCACCAGGCACAATCGCTGGAATTCGCCGAAGTACCTGTTCGGCGAGTCTTACGGCACGGCGCGCAGTTGCGTGCTGGCGTACCGGCTGCACGAAGACGGCGTCGATCTGAACGGCATCACGCTGCAATCGTCGATTCTCGATTACACGCAATCCGGCAATCCGGTCGGCGCGCTGCCCACGGCCGCCGCGGACGCGTGGTATCACAAGAAGCTCGGCATCGCACCGCGGCCAACCGATCTCGGCGCGTTCGCCGAGGAGGTGGCGCAATTCGCGCGCACCGATTATCTGGCGGCGCTACGCAAATTTCCGACCACCGATTCGGCGACCGTCGAAAAGCTGAGCGAATACACCGGCGTCGACAAGACCACCTTGCTCGCCTGGAGTCTGGACATCACGTCGTACGACAGCCGCGGCAACTCGCTTTTCCTGACCACGCTGCTGAAATCACAAGGTCTCGCGCTCGGCGAGTACGACGGCCGGGTCACGGCGATCGACACCGGCATTGCCGGCAAGGTCGACCCGAATTCCGGCGGCAACGATCCGACCATGACGGCGGTCAGCGGCGTCTATACGACCATGTGGAACGTGTATCTGAACGAGCAGTTGAAATATACGTCGAATTCGTCGTTCACCGATCTGAACGATCAGGCCTTTCAGTATTGGGACTTCAGCCACATTGATCCGACCGGCGAACAGAAGGGTGTCGACGCGAAGGGCAACGTCGTTCTCTACACCGCCGGCGACCTCGCCGCCGTGATGGCGCTCAACCCCGATCTGAAGGTGCTGTCGGCGAACGGCTTCTACGACTACGTGACGCCGTTCTATCAGACCGTGCTCGATCTGCAGCAAATGCCGCTTCTCAGCCGGCAGGTCCGGCAGAATCTGTCGGCGCGCTTTTATCCATCGGGGCACATGATCTATCTCGACGGCGGATCCCGCACCGCGCTCAAGGCCGACCTGGCGAAAATGTACGAGACGACGGTGTCCGATACGCAGGCGCTCGGGCGGATTCGTGCGTTGCAGGCTCGTGTCGCGAAGTAGCGCCTGACCGGGGTGCGGCGGTGCCGGCAGGATGCGGCGGCGTGCCGGACGGCCGGACGTAAGTGCGGCCTTTTTCCACGCATGCATATTGAATGTGTTTTAATTACTCTGCGAATTAAACTATTGCGCGCCGCTGCCGGCGCGCGGACGAATGAACGCAGGCATTGCAGACAGAGGTTGTGGCAACCGGTTTCGCGACCCAACCAGCAGTACAAACAGTACAAACGGGGCGAGTGCGCCGACGCTCGCGCGCCGGTGTGATGTCGCGCGTTCCGTCCGCAAGACGCGCGTTGCACTCCTCCTGCTCGGCTTGGCCGCGGTGCTCGCTTTGCGTATGGGCGCGGCTCGCGCGCAGGATGCCGGCATGCTCGACGAGCGGGTCACGCAGCAATCGGTAGGCGAGACGATCTGCCGGCCCGGCTATGCGGACACGGTCGCACCGCCGTTCGACGAGATGATGGCGCACAAGGACCGCATGCTCGCCGCGCGAGGCATCGATGCGGACGACGGTGTCGATTTTGCGCTCGACAGACGCGTGCCCATCGTACTCGGCGGCTCGCCGGAGGCGCCCGCCAATCTCGACCTCCTGCCGTGGGCAGGCCATGAGGGGGAGCGCCGCAAGGCGCGCGCGGCGGTGATGCTCAAGCGCTGCGTCTGCGAAGGCAAACTGAGCCTCGCCGAGGCGCAAGCCGCGATCGTCGGCAAGTGGACGGTGGTTTATTCGGGCTTCAGCCAGACATCTTGCGACGTGAGCCGGCTCGACGTCGCGACCGGCGGCGACAATGGGCGGGACGCCGTGCGCGACCGTTCGCCATGAGGGCGGGCGCTCTTGTCTGCATCGCTGTTGGTGTTCATTCGCGCGTGTTCCGCCGCGCCGTTTCGTAGCTCATGCAGTTGATCGCTCGCGTGGCTCGCGGTCCGCTGCCACAACTTATTTCGGAGAATCATCATGACCCGTTCACGTCTTGCCGCCGTGGCGCTTACTTTCGGTTGCCTGTTCGGCAGCGCTGCCGTGCTTGCCGCTGAGCCGGCCCGCTGCGGCAGCGCCGACGCGCTGCAGATTCGCGGCGATGTGCCCGCGGCGATCAGCTTCGACGTGTACCGGCAACTGCGGCCGTTGAATGCGCAGCGCGTCGCGCTGTTCCAGGCCGCCGGCGAGGTGAAACGCCTGCCCGACGGCCAGGCGGTGTGCGAAATCGCCGACGACGGCGTCAACGATCCGTCCGCGGTGCTGGTTCAGTTGCCGCAGGGCAAGAACGCGTGGTGGGTGAGCGCGGCCAACGTGCAAGCGGCAGACTGATCTCGACGATCAGCCCGCCTTTTGCGCACGTCCCCCGCAGGATGCCGTCGCAGCCTGGTTTTTGCGTCGAACGTCACGTTTGCCGAGTTTGCCGGGCCTGCACCGCTAAATGAACAGCTGTTTTGCTATTTTCGATGCGACTTATTCAGGTACAGTGCATTAACGGGGTTTTCACATCCGTTTCAGACATTGTGTCGCATCGCTTTTGCTGTCGCTTGTGGCTATTCTGAAAAACAGGACGAATATCGCAGGGGAGATTCAAATGATTGCCTTCTACTTGTCATTGGCCGCTTTGGGTGCCGCTGGCGCTGCAATGATCCGCGCACTCGCCGCCGCTCAGGCGAAACAGCGTGCCGCATTGCGCCCGGTGCGCGTGCAAACCGCGGATCGCGGTACAGGGCGCGGCACGCGTCAAGGGTAGGCTGCATGAACCTGATCGTGCGCAACATTGCGGAATCGTGCACCGAGCAGGAAGTGCGGGAATTCCTCAAGCGCGAGCTGGGGCATTACGCGAAAAACATCGAGGTGGTCGATGCCGGCAAGCCCGGCGCGTACGCCACGGTGGAGCTGGGCGCACAAGTGCCTTATGTGGGCGAAGTGATCGCGCGGCAGATTCACGGCAAGCAGTTGGGCGGCTTGACGCTCGAGGCGAGCGCGGATCTGTTTTCCGACGAACCGCCGCCCGCGCATTGAGTCGCTGACTCAGTGGCTGAAATCGAATCTCCCGGGTGCGGTTTGTGGGAAGAACGCGACTTGGCCGGTGTATTCCTCGCGCGCGTCTTTTCACCGCATTCCGATCGTTAGCCCCTCTGTTATTCCCCGCTTTCCTGCGCCGGCCAATCGAACGGCGTGTACGGCAATGCCCGCTTATGCCGCGTAACGTCGTGGAAGTGCAAGATGGTCTTGCGCGCGGCATCGCTCACGGGTTTGCCTTCCAGAAAGTCGTCGATATCGTCGTACGGAATGCCATAGGCATCTTCGTCGGGACGTTGCGGACGCAACATTTCCAGGTCGGCGGTCGGCACCTTGTGCGCCAGCGCTTCGGGCGCGCCGAGAGCCTTGGCGAGCGCACGCACGCGGCGCTTGTTCAGGCCGGCGAGCGGCAGCACGTCGGCGCCGCCGTCGCCGAACTTCGTGAAAAAACCCATCACGGATTCGGCCGCGTGGTCCGTGCCGATCACCACGCCGACGTGCGCACTGGCTACCGCGTACTGCGCAATCATTCGCTGCCGCGCCTTGATGTTGCCGTGCACGAAGTCTTTCTGTGAGTCGTTGGTGAATAACATGCCGCTATTGTCCAGCGTGGCGAGCATGGCATCGGCGGCGGGTTTGATGTCGATGGCGACATTCTCGTCCGCGCGAATGAAGCTCAAGGCCTGCTGCGCGTCGGCCTCGTCCTTTTGCTCGCCGTAAGGCAAACGTATTGCCACGAAGCGCGCGTCGTAATGTTCGGCGCGCAGCCGTTCGACGGCGAGTTGCGCCAGGCGTCCGGCAGTCGTCGAGTCCACGCCGCCGCTGATACCGAGCACATACGTTTTCAGGCCGTTGCCGCGCAGGTAGTTCGCCAGAAAAGCGACCCGGCGCTCAATCTCCGCGTCGGCGTCGAACTCCGCGCTGACGTGCATTTCCGTTGCGATGCCGGCCTGGCGTGCGGCTTGATCTTGTTGCGTCATGATTTCCTTTTGCTCCTTGCGCTATGTCAAACGATGAACGCTCGCGTGCGGATAGGGTAGACAGTTGCCCGCGCCGATCGTCGGTATGTCCAGCTACTACGGCGGTATGGGCGAACCGGCCGTTTGTTCATCGACAGATCGCAATGTGCTTAGTAACATCCTCGTTCCGAGCGCCGCATGAGCCGGCGAGCAGTCAATAATAATCACGTTTGCTCAACTACGCGATGAACTACCCGCATCGGCCTGGCCAGCCTGTACTGGGCCGCATGACTTCCGTATCGGTAGATCGTCGGCGTGAAGTGTGGTGTATGACGTCTTCGTGGTCTGTGTTCCATGCGACGCGCGCGGGTCGTTTGCTCCGCTATCTGGCGCGCGCGATGGGCGCCGTTTTAGGCGCCTCGTGCGCGCTGTCGTGCGGCGTCGCGAGCGCGGCATCGGCATCGGCATCGGCGCCCGTGCCGCTATCCGCGCCGGCATCGAAGCCGCTTCCGGCGAGCCGGCCGGCGCCTGTCTTCGACGCGTCAGCGGTCGCCGCGCCCGACGCCGGCGGCGTGGCCGACCCGCGTCGCGCGTTTGTGTTGCGGGACGTCTTCGCGCAACAGGTGACGCGCCGGCTCAAAGTCCCGGCCGCCGAGCAGCGCGCCTACGCCGACCGTCTGCAAGCGGCGCTCGGTGCGCAGACGCTGGGCGGCCTGTCGGGCGAGTATGTCGTGCTGGTCGATCGCAATGCGAACGTGCAGGCGCTGTTCATCTATTTTCGGGCGACTCCGTCCGACACCTGGCAGATGATCGGCGCGTCGCCGGTTTCGACTGGCCGGCCCGGCGAGTACGACCACTTCATCACGCCGCTCGGCGTGTTCGAACATACTTCCGCCAACATGGATTTCCGTTCAGAAGGCACGCGAAACGAAAACCATATCCGCGGCTACGGCAAGCGCGACATGCGGATCTTCGACTTCGGCTGGGCGCAGGGCGAGCGCGGCTGGGGCAAGGGCGGCGTCTCGGAGATGCGGCTGCAGATGCACGCCACCGACCCTGACTGGCTCGAGCCGGTACTCGGCATTCGCCACTCGAAGGGTTGCGTGCGGATTCCGGCGTCGCTCAATACGTTTCTCGACCACTACGGCATTCTCGACGCCGAATACTCGGCGTTGGTCGACTCCGGTAAATCGCTGTGGGTGCTAAAGAGCGATCGGCAGATGACGCCGTGGGCAGGGCGTTACATCGTCGTGGTGGATTCGCAGCGCAAGAGTCGTCCCGCATGGGCGCCGGCGCCCGGCGGCAAGGCACTCGCCAAGGTGCCGGCCGGGGCGAGTACGGCGGATTGATCCGTGGGCAGGGTGGGGCCTGCCCAAGCGCTGAAGGGCTTGGGCTTACTCCGCGACAGCGGCGCTGCTCGAACTTTCACGAGCGCGTTGGTGCGACTAGCGGCCGCTCGAACTCTCACAAGCGTGTCGGTGCGGCTCACGTGCCACCCGATTCCTCACGAGCGCGCCAGCAGCACGCCCAATAGCGCGACGGCAAAGCCCGCGATCTGCACCGGCAGCAGCGTTTCGCCGAAGCCGGCAAAACCTTCGAGCGCGGCGAGCGGCGGGGCGAGAAACATCAGCGCGGTGGCGCGTGCCGCATCGCCGCGCCTGACCATCCACACCAGCAAGGTGACGCTGACGCCGGAGAGCATCACGATCCCCCATGCGAGCGATGCCCACAATACCGGCGACGCGATCCACCGATGCTCGCCGAGCGCCAGCGCGAGCACCGCCGCGACGAGCGCCGCGCCGAAATTTTGCACCGCGCTCGCGCTGCGAATGTCGGCCTTTGCAAGCGAAGTCTTCTGAAACAACGTGCCCACCGTGATCGCGCCGACCGCGGCGATCGAGATGAGCACCACCAGCCATGGCGGCGCGTCGCCGTGAGGCGTCGGCGGCGCGGCTGACGCGAGCTTCGGTTCGAGGACCAGCACGACGCCGGCGAGGCCGAGCGCCATGCCGGCCCAACCGCGCCGGGAAAGCCGCTCGCCGAACAGCGGCGCCGCGACGGCGGCGGTCGCGAGCGGCTGCAGCGCGCCGAGCAAAGCCATCACGCCGGCGCTCAAACCCTGCGCGACGGCCCAGTAGCCGGCGCCGAGGTAGACGCCTTGCAGTAGCGCGCCCGCCACCAGGTGCTTGCCGAAAGCGCGGCCTGTCGGCCATGCGGCGCGCGCTGTCACCGCGGCAAGCGCGAAGATCAGCGCGGTGCCGCCGAAGCGCGCGAGCAGGAAGAGATTGGGATCGGCGTACGGCGTGATTGCCCGCGCGACCACGAAACCGGTCGACCACAATACGACGAAGACGGCGGCGATCAAGGAAGCGAGCATCGGAAAGGTTGGCGTGAAAAGCCGCTATCTTCGCGGGATGCGCGAAGGGTGTCTTGTTCGAAGCTGCAATCGGCTGTCTGGACGGCGCGCGAGCTTTACGGCACCCACATCACCACCACATCAGCAAAACAGTCCCCGCGCCAAGCACACCCCCGCACAACACACACGCCCACAACAGCACCCGTGTGCGCCGGTACTCACGCCCGATATCCGCCATCAACTGAGCATTCTGTTGCGGCGTACGCGCGCGGTGATGCTCATGCTGCAGATAGCGCACCGCCAATTGCGGCATGCGCGGCAGCATATGCGCGAGATGCGGCAACTCGCGCGAGATGCGCTTGATCCAGCCGCGATGATCGACGTCGCGCCGCGCGATGTCCGCCAGCACGCGGCGTGTGATGTTCCATGTATCGACGCCCGGATGCAGCGCGCGCGCCAGCATCTCCGCCTGCTGAAAGGAGCGCTGCGCGGTGGCGAGACGGGCAGGCACGACGCCGTCGAACGGACGCACTACGTGCAGCAGATGATGAAACAGCGAACCCGCCGAGCGGTCTTCCGGAGCGGCCGCGAAATGCGCTTCGGCGCGCGTGCGCAACTCGGCTTCGAGCACTTCCGCGCGCGTGTCGTGCGGCACGTGCCCGGCATCGCGATGCAGTTCGGCCAGCCGACCATAGTCCTGATCGAACAGGGCGGTCGCGCCGTGCACGAAGAACTCGCGCTCGCCGGTCGACAGACTCGACATGATCGAAAATTCCGCGAGCACGAGACGCCCGAGCGTGTCCGGTTCGATGCTCACACGCACCCGGCGCGCATCGAGCGTCGCGTGGAAAAAGCCGTGCTCGAACGCCTGCTCGGTCACCACCTCGACGATATGCGCGGCAAGCGGCGCGAGCTTGATGTGATGCGCATGCAGGCCTGGCAGGTCGCTGGCCGGCAGGCTGCTGATGCGCTGCATCGTCAGCGTGTGGCTCGAGCACAGGTCCCAGATGACGTTCGGCACGACGATACGCGCGTCGCCGTCGAAATGATGGCCCGTCTGGCTCAGATTGGCGGCTTCGGCGCGCAGATCGAAGCGGCGCAGGATGTCGTCGGTGAACGTCTGCGCCAGTGTGCGCAGTTGCAGGCGGCGCGCGCTGCCGGAAATCTTCTCCAGCCAGCGCGCGACCCAGCGCAACAGCGCGAGCTCGTCGCCGATCTGTTGCAGTTGATCGGCGCGCACCAGCTTGATCGCCACTTCGAGATGGCCGTTGACCGGCACCAGCAGCCGCGCGAGGTGAGTCTGTTCGGCGAAGCCGCCGCGCACCGGCACCAGATCCACGGCGCTAAACAGCGTGGCGAGCGGGCGGCCGAATGCGCGAGTCAAAGCCTGTTCCGATTCAAGCGGCGGCAGCGGCGTTTCGAGGTGATCGATTGCGTCGATGGCGTCGTGCAAGGTGCCGGTCGCGAGTTCGGGCCGTTCGGCCAGCGTCTGCGCGAAGTGGCTTGCGAGCGGTCCGAGCGCCGGCAGCACGTCATGCAGGCGTTCACCGCCGCGCCCGGATGCGTGCATGCGGCCGATCAGCTGGATCATCCAGTGCAGTTTGTGCTCGGACGGCGCGGCAAGCCAGATCAGGCGCGCGCCGTAACGCAACGCGTGGAACAGCAGCAATAGACGGCGAAACAGTGGCGGCATCGGCAGTTCGGTTGACAGGACCACGCGGCGTCGACGGATATCGGCACGCGGGCAAGGCGGTCAGGTTAGCAGGTAAGCGCGCCGATAGGCGCATCCCCACGCTATGCGTAATACGCCCGCGCGTGGCGATGCGCTACGCGTAATACAATACGCCGGCCTTCTCCAACCGTGGCGAAACCCAAGCGTGCCGGCTTCCGGCCATTCACAGAATGCTCGCAGAACAACGTCACCAATACATCCTGGCGCAAGTCGCCAAAACCGGCGCGCTCTCGGTCGCTGAACTCGTGCGCGAACTGAATGTGTCGCGTGAAACGATCCGCCGTGATCTGAATGCGCTCGCCGGGCGCGGTCTGCTGGTCACGACCCATGGCGGCGCGCTGTCGAGCGATCGGCGCGAGCCCGACCTCGATACGCGCGAAGCCGCCAACGCCGGCGCGAAGCGGGCGATCGGCGAGCGCGCGGCCGAGTTCGTGCCCGACGGCGCGTCGCTGATCATCGATTCGGGCAGCACCACGCAAGCGGTGGCGCGGGCGCTGCTCGACCGGCATCGCCTGTCGGTCTACACGAACGACTGGCGCATCGCGCTGCTGCTGGGCCGCCGCAACGACAACCGCATCACGCTGCTGGGCGGCGAACTGTCGGACATCGAAGACGCCACCTTCGGGCTCGATACCGTTCACCAACTCACCCAGTACCACGCGGACTTCGCCTTCATCGGCGCGGGTGGCATCTCGCCGGACGGCTTTCTGACCGACTACAGCCGCATGGCCGCCGAAGTGCGCAGCCGCATGATCGCCGCCGCCGACACGGTGGTGATCGTCGCCGACCATTCCACGTTCGGGCGTGTCACGCCGGTGCGCATCAACGGTATCGAGTCGGCGCGTTATCTCGTGACCGAACTCGCGCCGGAGAAGGCGCTCGGCAAGGCGATCACGGCACACGGGCCGGAAATCCTGATTGCCTGAGCGCTCGAGCGGCCAGGCCGTTCACTATCTTTCACTTCACCTGACGAGAATCCCGCGTTTCGCCAGGGCGCGGCCGATCGTACGGGGAGCGGCCCCGGCACCTGCAGCATCAGGTCGTTCCTAACGATCACACAAGCCTCCGTCAGCAGACCAACGTTCGCCGCCCTCCGGTCGAAGAGGAAAAGCTCGATTTGGATATTATTGGCGAATTGTGTCATTTTTTGGAATTCAACAGAATGGTCATGGCGTTGTCATGCAAACCTGTGATTCTTGCCGTGCCCGTTCAGGCATGGCAGGCAGCGCGAACATCGTAAGTGGGCTGTAGGTCAGGCTGGAGAAGAAGCGGCAAGGTTGTCGGCAATCTGCAATCGGCGCGTCCGCACGACGCGGCCCGGCGCCCACGACGCACGACAACCGGCTGCGGGCAACACGCAAGCGGCGCGGCGCTACCGCCGTTCAATCACAACAGGTATGGGGTAATCCCGACCGTCTGGTTTTTTGCCTTTCGGAGAAAGCGACATGACAAAGACGAATTCCCTTCACGCGACGGTCCGCCTCGTGCGCAAACTGTTGCCGGCGGTGGTCGCGGCGGCAGCCTTCGGCGGTGCGGCAATAGAGGCGCATGCGGCCGACGCCGTGGTGCTGTACACCGCGGACGGCCTCGAGAACCTCTATAAGGATGTGCTGCCGGCCTTCGAAAAGAAGGAAGGCGTGAAGGTCAACATCGTCACGGCGGGCAGCGGCGAAGTGGTGAACCGCGCCACGATCGAAAAGGATCAGCCGAAGGCCGACGTGATTGTCACTTTGCCGCCGTTCATCCAGCAAGCCGATCAGAGCGGGCTGCTGCAGGCGTACGAGAGCGCCAACTACAAGAACGTGCCGGCGATCGCCAAGGCGCCGAACGGCGCATGGGCGACCTTCGTGAACAACTACTTCACGTTCGCGATCAACCCGGACGTCACAAAGAACCACCCGAAGACCTTCGCCGATCTGCTGCACCCGGACTACAGCGGCAAGATCGCCTACTCGAACCCGGCCACGGCTGGCGACGGCATGGCCGTGATCATCCTGACCACGTCCCTGATGGGCGAAGACAAGGCGTTCGACTATCTGAAGAAGCTCGAACAGAGCGCCAGGTTTCACACCAAGGGCACGGGCTATCTGGACGTGCTGCTCTCGCGTAACGAAATCGCGTTCGCCAACGGCGACCTGCAAATGGATCTGGACGATGCGGCGAATGGCGGGCTGTCGCTCAAGCCCGTGTTCCTCGCGGCAGGCCCCGGCGCTCAGCCGACCACGTTCCAGTTGCCGTATGCGATCGGCCTGATCAGGAACGGTCCGAACCAGCCGGCCGGCAAGAAGCTGATCGACTACCTGATGTCGACGCAGGTGCAAGCCAAGGTGCCGGATATCTACGGCATTCCGGGCCGCACCGATGTGCCGCTCGCCGGCAAGAACGGCGAAGTGGTCAAGCAGGCGATCTCGGGCGTGAAGCTGATTCCGGTGGACTGGAACCAGGTGATGTCGAAGAAAGCCGACTGGACCGCGCGCTGGAAGAGTGAAGTGATCGGTTCGTCGGGCAAGCAGATCGAAGTCGTCAAACCGAAGTAAGCCGTCGTTCGAGGTCGAATCAGGCGGCGCCTCGAGCTATCGCGAGGCGCCGCGTCAGCATCAATCTAGTTGGAGGATGAACCCGGTGAATACGGCCAGTCTTGCTCAGCCGGGCGCGCTCGACGCCCCACAGGACGCGCTCGACGCCGCGCGTTCGAACACGCCGGGCGGCGTGCGGATCGACCATCTCACCGTGCGTTTCGGCTCGCGCACGGTGCTGGACGATCTGTCGTTGACGATCGAGCGCGGTGAATTGCTGACCGTGCTCGGCCGCAGCGGTTGCGGCAAGACCACGCTGTTGCGCTTCATCGCCGGGTTCATCGAAGCGGACGGGCTGGCCGGAACGCTGAGCGTCGCGGGCCACGATCTCACGCACGTGCCGCCGCATAAGCGCAATCTCGGCCTGCTGTTTCAGAGCTACGCGCTGTTCCCGCATCTGTCGGTGTTCGAGAACGTGGCCTTCGGGTTGCGCGCGCGCCGCACGCCGTCGAAAGACGTGGCGCGGCGCGTCGCCGATGCGCTGAAGCTTGTGCAATTGGGCGACGCCGGGCATGTGATGCCCGCGCAGTTGTCGGGCGGCATGCAGCAGCGCGTGGCGCTCGCGCGCGCACTCGTAATCGAGCCCGATGTCCTGTTGCTCGACGAACCCCTTTCCGCACTCGACGCCAATTTGCGCGCGTCGGTGCGTTCCGAACTGAAGGCGCTGCATGAGCGCCTGCCGAATCTGACGATCGTCTGCGTGACGCACGATCAGGACGACGCGTTGGTGCTGTCCGACCGCACGCTGCTGATGCGCGACGGCCGCATCGCGCAACTCGGCACGCCGCAGCAGTTGTACGACACGCCGGGCGATGCGTTCGTCGCGCGTTATCTTGGCGCGGCCAATCTGCTGCCGCCGCAGATCGCCTTCGGCATGGACGACGCGCGCCATAACGAGCGTGAACGTGTCGCGTGTCTGCGTCCGGAAGCGCTGCGCATCGTGCCGCTCGGCGAAGGGCAGCTGCATGGCGCGATCACGTCCGTTGAATGGTATGGCGCGGTGTTGTCGGTGTCGGTCGCGCTGGACGCGATGCCGAACGAACCGGTGCTCGTCACCATGCAGCGCAGCCACGGCATGATGCCGGAGAAGGGCGTGCGTGTTTCTCTGCGTTATGAGGCTGACGATGTCGTCCTTATCAAGCCCTGATACGCCCAATCCGCTCGGCGCGGCCGCCACGGCGGCGGACGCTCGCCGCAGCGCCAGCGCGGCCTCGCATGCGGCCGCGGTGAAGCGCCGCGAACGCGCGGCGCAATGGCATCTGCTGTTCATCGTGGTGGTGGTGCTTGGACCGCTCGTCATCTATCCGCTCGTGAGTCTGGTGCTGCTGAGTCTGACCGGTCCGCACGGCTTGAGCCTGCAGGCTTATTCGGCATTCTTCGGCAATCCGGAGACGCGCGGCGTGATCGGCACGACGCTGTGGATTCTGTTCGCCAGCGCGGGGCTTGCGTCGCTGCTCGGCGTGGCGTTGGCGTCGCTATTGTTCTTCAAGCCGTTTCCCGGCGCGCGCATGGTCACGCGTTTTCTCGAACTGTTCGTCGCGTTCCCGTCGTTTCTGGTCGCGTTCACGCTGATCTTTCTGTACGGCTCGCAAGGTTCGGTCAGCATCGGCTTGCAGCGGCTGTTTCATCTGCAGGCGCCGCCGCTCGATTTTCTGTTCGGCGTGGGCGGCGTGATTCTCGCGGAAGTGGTGTTTTACGCGCCGTTCGTCGTGCGTCCCACGCTGGCCTCGTTCGCCACGCTCGACATGCGTCTGATCGAAGCCGCTCGCAGCCTGGGCGCGAGCAGCTGGATGGTCGCATTCAAGGTGATCTTGCCGCTCGCGTGGCCGGGCATCGCCGCGGGCACGATCCTGTGTTTTCTGCTGACGCTCAACGAATTCGGCATTCTGCTCGTGCTCGGCAGCGCGCATCTGATCACGCTGCCGGTCGCGATCTACAGTTCCGCGACCGTAGACCTCGATCTGCCGACCGCCGCCGCCGGCGCGGTCGTGATGCTGATCATGTCCTTGTCGCTGTACGCGTTGTACCGCCAGGTCAACCGGCGCAAGGTGAAAGGAGCGGGCCATGGCCGTTGAATTCGACCCGACTGTTTTGCCGTCCGTGCACAAGAAGGCGCGGCCGGTGCGCCGCCGTCTGGCGGTGCGCATGCTGGGCGGCCTGTTTCTCGGCCTTGCCGCGTTGCTGTGCTTCTGGCTGTTCGTTCTGCCCGTGCTGGTGGTCGCGCTATCGAGCGTGGCGGCGAACTGGTCCGGCACGATCTTGCCGGAAGGCTTCAGCACGCGCTGGTTCGAGCGGCTGGGTTCGAGCGACTTCGACGCGCTGACCACCAGCCTCGAAATCGGCATGGGCGTTGCCGTGCTTGGCACGATACTCGGCCTGTGGCTCGCGCTGGCGCTAGAAGGGCGCGACCGGCGCGGGCTGGGCGCCTTCGTCGACACCATCGCGATGATGCCCAACGGCGTGCCGAGCGTGGTGCTCGGACTGGCGGTGCTGATCGCGTATCACAAGCGTCCGTTCGATCTGTCGAGTTCGGCGGCGATCGTCGTGTTCGTGCAGCTCGCGCTGGTGCTGCCGTTCTGCTATCGCTGCGCGGCCGCCGCGCTGCGGCCCGAGTTGACGGTGCTGCGTGAAGCGGCGGCAAGCCTCGGTGCGCCGCCTTCGATGGTGCTGCGGCGCGTCGTGCTGCCGCAGCTCGTGCCGGCAATCCGCGCGAGCCTTGCGCTCGGCTTCGCGTTGTCGCTCGGCGAACTCGGCGCCACGCTCACGGTGTACCCGCCGGGTTTCGCGACGGTGCCGATCGTCGTGGTCGGGCAAGTGGAGCGCGGCTATTACCTGCCGGCTTCCGCGTTGTCGCTGATTCTGCTGCTGGTCTCGCTTGCCGCGCTGCTGCTGATCGCGGCCCGCGTGCCGCGCCGTCGGGTGGATTGACGAGCAACTTCTGATTGTCGTGTCTGCGTGTCGTGACGGCATGCCAACACATATCGATGTGGCAAAATTAGTCAAAATGACCGAATATATGCAAACTGCTTCTGTCGATCCGATCGAGGTTGTGCGCAGGCATTCGCTGACGACCCTGGTCCGCGATGAAATCGAACGGCACATCGTCGAGGGGACGCTCGCGCCTGGCGACAAGCTCAACGAAGCCGATTGGGCCACGCGTCTGCAAGTGTCGCGCGGGCCGGTGCGCGAGGCGTTTCGCGCGCTGGAGCAGACCGGCCTCGTGCGCACCGAGAAGAACCGCGGCGTGTTCGTGCGGACGGTGTCGCTGGCGGAAGCGGACGAGATATACGCGGTGCGCGCGGTGCTCGAGGACGCGGCGTGCCGGATGCTGGCGGCGAGTATCGACGCGCGCAAGCTCGCGGTGTTGCGCGACTGGCTCGACGCGATGCGCGCGGCGCTCACCGCGCGGGATCACGATGCGTACGCGCGCGCCAATGTGGCGTTTCACGACGCGATCGTGGCGGCGTCGGGCAACCTGAAGTTGTACGAGACGTATCGAAGGCTGGTGAGCGAATTGAGCCTGTTTCGCCGTGCCGCGCTGGTGGTGCATGCGGACGCGATGGAGCGCTCGCTCGCCGAGCATCGCGCGATTTTGACGGCGCTGGCTTCGCGCGATGGCGAACATGCCGCGGCGCTGATGCAGGCGCACGTGAACGGCGGGTTGCGGCGCGCTCATGAAGCGAGCGAACCGGCGAGACCGTTGGGCGCGGCGCGGACATCGCCGGCATCGAACGACTAAGCGTGGTTGCAACAGCTTGACTACGAACTGGTAACTGCGCGCGTGCTCGACACGCATGGAAGGTAATGATGGCAAATGCAGGCGAACGTACGATCGAAGTCAACGGCCGCGGCTACCGGCTACCCTCGCAACCGACGGTCGTCGTGTGCGTCGACGGCTGTGAATTCGACTATCTCGAAGCGGCGGTCGCGGCGGGCGTGGCGCCGTTCATCGGCAAGATGCTCAAGGGCGGCGCGGCTTTCAAGGGCGACTGCGTGATCCCGTCGTTCACGAACCCGAACAACCTGTCGATCGTGTGCGGTGTGCCGCCGTCGGTGCACGGCATCTGCGGCAATTACTTCTGGGACCCGGACGCGAACGGCGGCGAGGGCGCCGAAGTGATGATGAACGATCCCGCCTATCTGCGCGCCGGCACCTTGCTCGCGGCCGCCGCCGAAGCGGGCGCCGCGGTCGCCGTGGTCACCGCGAAAGACAAGCTGCGCCGGCTGCTCGGCTGGCAACTGAAGGGCATCTGCTTCTCGGCGGAAAAAGCCGACAAGGTGACGCGCGAGGAAAACGGCATCGGCGAGGTGCTCGATCTGGTCGGCTTGCCGTTGCCGGATGTGTATAGCACGGATTTGTCCGAGTTCGTGTTCGCTGCCGGCGTGCGGCTGGCTGAAACGCGCAAGCTCGATCTGATGTATCTGTCGACCACCGATTACATCCAGCACAAATGCGCGCCGGGCACGGAAGGGGCGAACGCGTTCTACGCGATGATGGACGGCTACCTCGCGAAGCTCGATGCGCTCGGCTGGGTGATCGGCCTCACCGCCGACCACGGCATGAACGCCAAGCACGATCCGCAAACCGGCGAGCCGAATGTGATTTACCTGCAGGACGTGCTGGACGATTGGCTCGGCGTTAAGAAGGCGCGCGTGATCTTGCCGATCACCGATCCGTATGTGGTGCATCATGGCGCGCTCGGTTCGTTCGCGACGATTTATCTGCCGCGCGATGTGAGCGTCGCGCAGGTGATCGAGCGGATCGGCGGCTTGCAGGGCATCGACGTCGTGCTCGATAACCGTGCGGCGTGCGAACGCTTCGAGCTGCCGAATGACCGCGTCGGCGATATCGTCGTAGTCAGCACGAAGCATGTGGTGCTGGGCACGCGGCGTGATGAGCATGATCTGTCCGGTTTGACCGTGCCGTTGCGCTCGCATGGCGGTATTTCGGAGCAGGTCGTGCCGTTGTTGTTCAGCCGGCGCGTCGAGGCTTTGCCGTCTGCCACGGGTGGCAAACGGCTGCGCAACTTCGATATCTTCGACGTCGCCTTGAATCACGTGTCGGCGTCGTGAACGCCGTGCTGCGGGACCATCCGGCATTTCGGGCTGAAGCCCTGCGGCTCAAAGGCGAGCGCGCGATGCGTTCGCGCACGCTCGACGTGTTCGATCCTTTTACGGATACGCGCGTGGGGACGGTTCCGCTGGCGAGCGTCGACGACGTGCGCGCCGCGTTCGAATATGCCGCCGCGTATCAGGCGAAGCTCACGCGCTATGAGCGTTCGCAGATTCTCGAACGCGCCGCGGTGCTGCTGCGTGAGCGGATCGAAGAGGCGTCCGATCTGATTTCGTTCGAATCCGGTTTGTCGAAGCAGGATTCACGCTACGAGATCGGCCGCGTTGCCGATGTGTTCAAGTTCGCCTCCATCGAAGCGTTGCGCGACGACGGGCAGAGTTTCTCCTGCGATTTGACGCCGCATGGCAAGAGGCGTCGCGTGTTTTCGCAGCGCGAGCCGCTGGCGGGCGTGATTGTCGCGATCACGCCGTTCAACCATCCGATGAACCAGGTCGCGCATAAGGTCGCTCCGGCGATCGCGACGAACAATCGCGTGGTGCTCAAGCCGTCGGAGAAGGTGCCGTTGTCGGCGCTTTATCTCGCCGATGTGCTGTACGAAGCCGGCTTGCCCGCGCCGATGCTGCAAGTGCTGACCGGCGATCCGCGCGAAATCGCCGACGAGCTGATCACGCATTCTTTGGCTGAGCTCGTCACCTTCACGGGCGGCGTGGCGATCGGCAAATACATTGCGGCGAAGGCCGCGTACCGGCGCATCGTGCTGGAACTGGGCGGCAACGATCCGCTGATCGTGCTCGAAGACGCCGATCTCGAGCGCGCGGCGACGCTTGCCGTGCAAGGCTCGTATAAGAACTCCGGGCAGCGCTGTACCGCGGTCAAGCGGATACTGGTGCAGAAGAGTGTCGCGGCGGATTTCACTGACCTGGTTGTCGAAAAAACGCGCGTGTGGGCCTACGGCGATCCATTCGATGTTTCGAATCAGATGGGCACCGTGATCGACGTCGCCGCGGCGCAGCTTTTCGAAGCGCGCGTGAATGAGGCGGTCGCGGGCGGCGCGCGCTTGCGCATCGGCAACCGGCGCAACGGTGCGCTTTATTCGCCGACGGTGCTGGACGGCGTCGATCCGTCGATGTCGGTGGTGCGCGAAGAAACCTTCGGGCCCGTGTCGCCGATCATCACCTTCGATACGCTTGACGACGCCATTCGTATCAGCAACGGCACGCCGTTCGGTTTGTCGTCGGGCGTGTGCACGAACAGGCAGGACGCGATCACGCGCTTCATCAATGAACTGCGCGTGGGGACGGTCAACGTGTGGGAAGTGCCCGGCTACCGGATCGAGTTGACGCCGTTCGGCGGTATCAAGGACTCAGGGCTTGGTTATAAGGAAGGCGTTCAGGAAGCGATGAAGAGCTTCACCAATCTGAAGACCTTTTCATTACCGTGGGAGTAATCAGTGGCATTGAATCTGAACGACATTCGATCGTTGTTCGAGCATTACGGCAATCTCGCTTATAGCGGCGAGCCGGTGACGCAACTCGAACACGCTTTGCAGAGCGGCGCATTGGCGGAGGAGGCGGGCGCCGATGATGAACTCGTCGCCGCCGCGTTTTTGCACGACCTTGGTCATCTGCTGAATTTGCAGGGCGAAACGCCGACGCAGCGTGGCATCGACGATCTGCATCAGTATTTCGCGCTGCCGTTCTTGCGGCCGGTGTTCCCGGATGCGGTATTGGAGCCGATCCGTTTGCATGTGGACGCCAAGCGCTGCCTGTGCGCAATCGACGACGGGTACTTCGGCCGACTTTCCGCCGATTCGGTGCGAAGCCTCGAGTTGCAGAGCGGCGTCTTCAGCAAGGAGGAAGCTGCGGCGTTTCTGCAGAAGCCCTACGCGCAAGATGCATTGCGTCTGCGTAAATGGGACGATCGCGCAAAAGAAGAGAACCGTGCGACGCCCGGTTTGGATCACTATCTGGAGATAGTCGAGCGAGTGATGCGCAAGCGCGCGGTTGCTTGAGTCGGTTCAGAGTACCTGTGTTGGGCTCGGGCTCATACGGACTTTCGCCATCTGTTTTTATCCTCTCTTCGCGCCATTTCTGGCGCAATTCATGCGCATCAAAATAACGCTTGCAAGGCTGGGTGCGGCTCGCTAGAATCTCGCTCTTTCGTGCTCCGGAGAACGGGGCGCGGGAGGCGGGAGAGCCAGCAATGGCGGGGGTTTGCGGTACGTCGGGCAGGTCCGGAAAGTTGGAAAAA